>CAYYZW010000153.1:0-12683 GCA_964476375.1 uncultured Pirellulaceae bacterium | reverse complement strand
TCGCGCGATCCGATGCGGGCGGTGCAAACCAAGAAGTTTCTCTACATCTTTAACCCCTGGTCCAACGGGACGCGGGTCTTTGCCACGGCCACCACCGGCACCAACACGTATCGCCAGATGGTCAAGCTGGCGCCGGACAACCCCGTACTCTCACAGCGCCTGGCGATCTACAAGCACCGCGTGGGCGAGGAATTCTTCGATGTGGAAAAGGACCCGGACTGCCTGGTCAACCTGATTCACAGCCCCCGCCACAAGCAGGTGATCCATCAGCAGCGTGAACGGCTGATGGAATGGATGCAGAAGACCGGGGATCCCATGCTCGCGATGTACCGGGACCGGGAGAATGCCGAGGCACGGGAGGCCTTTGTGCGCACCCAGGAAGCGGAATCCGAGGCCCGCCGCCCAAAGAAACCTGCTGCCAAGGCACCCAAGGAGATGAATCTCTTCCGTGTCGGGCTTCCCAAAACGATCGTCCCGGGGGGCGTGGCCACGATCATGATCCATTACAAGTTACCGGCCAGGCTCGAACAGCAGAAAATCCACGTCACCCTGGTCCAGGGTAAGGAGTCCAGGCGGATTGAGAGGCAGGTGTACCATATCCGCGGCCAGGGAAAGCTTGCTGTGGAGTTCCATGTTCCCCGGGCGGTCACTGACGGGGTCGTGCAATTTGCCGCTTTTGTCGGGGCAGATTTCCCCACTCATATACAGCACTTCAAGACAGAGACGATCAAGATCCGCAGGTAACAACTCCAGCGGTTACCTCGAAACAAAACGGATACCTCGTGACAAGCAACTTAGTCCGGCAAACCTGTTACATTATCTAGCAAGAGGCCAGCTCGCCCCTTTTACTGGAAATCTCATGTCTCCACGGGATAAAAACATGACTCTCCGGCCCCCCCGACGTTTCCAGGTCATCGCTGCACTGACACATAACACCGACAAACTCTGGAGTTATGCCGGCCATGGCCGTTCCTCCCAGCCTCCGGCTGCCATCGGGCATTCCTCGTTCATGAGCCCCCACGCCCGACCGATTGTCAGCCACGGCGGCCACGTCTTTGTCGTCAATACTCCGGCCGATACGGTGGACGTGATCGATACGAGAAACCGCAGGATCGTTGCTCGCGTGGATGTGGGTATTGACCCGGTCGGGCTCGCCATGCGGCCTGACGGCAAGGAACTCTGGGTGGCCAACCACGTCTCGGATTCCGTCAGCGTGATCGATACCGATCCCAGGAGTCTCGCCTACCTGCACGTGATCGCCACCGTGCAGGACATCGATCCGCGCAGCAAGGCAACCCGGTTTGATGAACCGGTGGGCATCGCCTTTGCCAGCGATGCCAAGGCCTACGTGGCCCTCTCTTCCGAGAACAAGATCGCCGTTGTCGATGTGCATACGCGCCAGGTGACCAAGAAACTGACCATCACCGCCCAGGATCCCCGTGCCATCGTCGTCCGCGGCGATCGCCTGTACGTCCTTCCCTTCGAATCCAACAACAAGACCCAGCTTTCAGGCGGCACGGGAGAACTCGACAAGGAATACGAGACGTTTGACGCCCATCGCCACTCGATCGCGGTCAACAACGTCCTCTCGATTGGTCACGTGACCGACATCATCAAACATCCCGAGGTCCCCGATCGTGACCTCTATATCTTTGACACCACGACCGACAAGCTGGTCGAGGTCGTCGACACCCTCGGGACGCTGCTCTATGGTCTCACGGTCGACTCCAGGGGAACGGTCTTCGTCGCCCAGGCTGATGCGCGCAATGATGCCAATGGCCGCGCCGGAACCAAGAAGCATGGACTCAAGGAACTCGAGAACCGCGCATTCCATAACCAGATCACCAGCGTCGAATTCCAGGACGGATCTGCAGGCACGCCTGCATTCATGGATCTCGAGCCACGTGCTCCGGACCATCCCGCAGCAGGGATGGCCCTGGCGACACCCTTTGCCATCCAGGTCAGCGATGATGACTCGACCCTGGTTGTCTCTGCGGCCAGTTCCGACAAGGTTTTTACTGTGGATACGGCCAGCGGCATGGTACTGGGGCGTGTCACCGTCGGCGCCGTCCCCCGGGGTATAGCGCTGGAGACAAGTCCCAGCGGCCAGGCTACCCGGGCCTGGATTCTCAATGCCGTGGACAACACGGTCTCGCTGGTCGATCTCTCGGATCCGGCGGCCCCGCGTGTGCGTGACACCGTCTCCATGCAGGATCCGACTGACCCGGAGATCAAGCAGGGCCGGATTGCCTTCAACACCGCGGCCGCATCCACAACCCGGACATTTTCGTGTGCCAGTTGCCACCCGGACGGCCACACCGACCAGTTATTGTGGGTTCTCAACACACCCATCGTGACCGGCGGCAACCAGATCATGCCGCGGTCCACGATGCCCATCCGGGGCCTGCGGGATACCGAACCCTATCACTGGGACGGAATCCCAGGGGACCCTTACGGTGGCAACAACAGTGCCAATATTCGCAAGCGGGTAGAACCCAACAGCGATATCAAGGATCCGGTCACGAGCACGCGCCACCTGATTGACGGGGGCCTTGCCACCACCATGATGACCGTGGGAGACAAGACGCTCAATGACAAGGGCCAGGCGGGGGAATTATCCGACGCCACCCGTGACGCCATGGCACAATTCCTGCTCAGCGTCACCTATCCTCCCGCCCAGCGGCGAGCCTACACCAACGAGCTATCCGACCGGGCACGCAGCGGTTTCGAGCTGTTCCATATCGAGGGGGACCTTCAACCACGGAGAAATGTCTGTGGTGACTGCCACCGGATGCCATTCCTGGTCAGCACCAATACCCCTGGTACCGGCATGGAAGCTCCCACCTGGCGTGGGGCGTATGATCGCTGGCTGATCCTGCCACAGGGCCGGTTGAACATTATCGACTTTGACTTTTTTAAAAACGTCGCCGAGCGAGGAGCCCCGGAACGCAGTATCTGGCAGTTTTCCTGGGCCGGCCGTCGACGATTTGATCCTGTCTGGGACATGGTGCTGGAAAGCAGCACTGGCTTTTCCGGTGCTTTTGCCAGGCAAGTGACTCTCAGCCAGGAATCTCTTGGCGAGGACCTCACCACGAACCTGCTCGATGCACTGGAGGTCTCCGCACGCGAGGGCGCCATCCTGCTTGAAGGGAGCGGTTTGCTCCTGAAGGGCAGGAAGGCAACGCCACTGACACTTCGTTTCCATGCCGGCGAGGGCGAGGACACCTATCTCCAGACAGAAGCCAAACAGGTTTCCTTTACCCGCTCTGAACTCGTCTCCCTCGCCTCCGAAGGCCGTTTCATGGGTACCTTCACCGGTCATATTGGAACGGCTGTCGATATGGACCATCCCCAGCCGGCACTCTGGACACTTGGCCCCATCCAGTCCCAGCGGGGGAGACAGAAGTTCCCCACCCTGGGAGAGCAGAAAACCACGATGACCATGAGTGGCCGCCACTTTGGTGAGGAAGCCCACCTGTTCGTTAACGGACGGCGAGTCGACGGCCAGATCCAGATCGACAAGGATGTGGTAAAAGTCGAGCTCGCCACGATTCCGCCGCCGGGGATGCACCTGCTCCAGGTCCAGAATCCGAACGGGCTGTTTAGCAATGACTTTATTTTCCACGTGAAACCCGCCGAGAAGACAGCGGCTGCCACCCCCTAGTCTCCGACCGTGGAATACTACCGCCCCCGCGTCCCGAACCAGTTCCTTTCTTTTCCCCCGTGCATGGCCAGCTTTCCCTCCCCACTGGCAAGCATCAGTGCGACCGTCGCATTGCCGATCGGGTGCAGGCCCAGGTATTCATCCCCCCCGTAATTACGTTTGCCGCCAAAGTAGACCGCCGGGCCGGCCGCGCTGCGGCAGAGTTCCAGGTAGGCCTTCCACTTTTGCATCAGCTGGCGGTGTCCTTCATCGTTGGCCAGCCGAACCCCGGCCGTCCCATAGATCAAGCCGATGGAGGACATCGCATGGGCATGCCGCATGCGGCCCTGGTACTTGACCAGGGCGTCGGAAAACTGCCTGGCAAGCTTCGGCTCCTCGCCGGCTATTTCCAGTGCAGCGGTCATTGCCCCGGTGCGGGCAGCGATGTCGGGACTCCAGGGGGCACGGGAGGAGTAGCCGATGGCACCCGTCTTCGTGTCAATCGAGCCGCGAATCTCCTTGAGCGAACGGTCCCAGGCCGCCCGGTCGATCGCGATCCCGCACCTGGCCGCCAGTGACCAGGCCAGGTGAGCCTGGGTGTTGATGATCACAAGTCCGCCGCCATCGTACCCGACAATAAAATGGTGCCCCATGGTGCCGGTCGGTGACACGCGCTGCGCCAGAAGGGTGCAGCATTTCTCCAGGTCCTGCAGGACGGCCCTGTCACCCGTTGCCAGGTGGTACTCGGCCAGGAAAATCGCCGTGGACGCGGCCTGCCAGCTCTTGGGGCCAACCTTGGGATCGGCGGGGTCGATTTGAGAGATGCTCTTTCGCTGCAGGAACCCGATGGCCCGCTTGATCGACGCCCGGTGACTTGCACGGTCATCTGCCAGCAGCGCCAGGCCGCAAAAGGCCGACATGTAGACGTCGGCATCCCCCCCGACGCCTGGTTGCCAGCTGCCGTCGGCCCGCTGCGTGGCGACGAGGTGGTCGGCAATGGCCGCCAGGTACCTTCGGCTCTTGGGACACTCCCCTGGAAAACGTGCCGCAAACGAATCCGAGGCCGGCACCGTGATTTTCAGCGGCAGGATCTTCTCCCCTCTCTGGACCGTCAGGATGAGCTGGTATGGCTTGCTCGCGCAGGCCCGCTCTAGGGCCTGGCCAAGTGCCTCCTGCGGCCCGGTCAGTCCGGCGTCCGTCTTCATGGAGAAAGGGGAGGGCTGTTGTCCATCCATCATCAGGATCCGATCTCCCACGGCCAGTCCACCGGCCGCCGCCGCACCTTCGGCTCCGACGTCCTTGACCAGGATCGCCCGTTCTCCGTCGGCCAGCCGCCCGGTCGCCGAGAGCACTCCCATCGGGAAGTCATGGTGGGACTGGTTTTTGTCGTTCGTCAGCCTGGGCAGGTAGAGAGCCTCCTGGGCAGCGAGCGGCAACGAGAGCAGCCAGCAGGCCATGGCTGTGAGAAGGAATGGCAACAGGATTTTTTTCATGGGAATCAAACCAATTGAGGATGCTGGGGCCGGAAAGTGGATGAAAGAGTTCCACCAGAAAGTGGGGCAGGTTAACAATGGTCTATATATCTATTCCTGGAGCGGCTTGAACTCCAGGCCACACTCTTCACACTGGTCCGCTGTCGCCGTGGTATCTGCTCCACAATCCGGACAAAAATGTTTCTTTCCTCGCCATCCCTCACAGCCGGCCGCCATGGCCACAAGAACGACAATTGCGATACTGGCAAGGATACGGCGAGACATCGAATCTCCTTCGGGAAAGAGGGTACCGGTATTCTTTGACCTCTAAGATTACCATCTCCGAGTGAACCTCGGGCCGGATAAATCGATCCCGCGGGAATAATACAACCCTGGAGAACCTGACGTGCACAAGATGCTTGAACGACGAGGCCATCAGCGGGTACCATGGGGTGCTGCCTTGCTCGCGTGGGGGTGAATTGAAATTCCTTCCGTCCCGCCCGGGCCCCTTTATTCCAGACACCAGGACAATCCAATGAACTCGATTTCAAAGAGGCTCTGTTTCCTTGCTTTGACAGCTCTCGTGACCTCTTCCCTGGTCGCACTGGCGGCCGCTCCGAAGAAAGAGGCCGACTTCGTTTCCATGTTCGACGGAAAAACGCTGGACGGCTGGGAGGCCACGCCCGCCACCACCGCGGCCGCCTGGACCGTCCAGGATGGAATGATCGTCGGCAACGGGGACAAGGGCAGGGGATACCTGACCTATACAGGGAACAAGCAGGCTGCAGACCTGGAAATGCATTTCTGTTACCGCTTTCCCGGCAAGGGGAACAGTGGCGTGAGCATTCGCGCGATCAAGGATGACACCGGACGACGTGATTTCCAGAGTTACCATGCCGACATCGGCCACCTCGGTATCGGAAAAAACGTGATGGGAGCCTGGGATTTCCACACCCCCGGCCGTACCGAGCATCGCTGTTTCCGGGGGGATCGCCTGGTTATTGATAAAGATGACCAGCCCCAGATCACGGCCATCGAGAATGCCCTCACCGAATCGGACATCCACAAGGGCGACTGGAACGCGGTGCGAATCATCGCCAGGGGAAACAATTTCAAGCTGTATGTAAACGGCAAGCTGTCATCGGAATTCACCGAGAACATTGACCCTGCGAAGCGTCTCGAGAAGGGGATGATCCAGCTTCAACTGCATGATCCTGGCATGATCGTCCATTTCAAGGATCTGAAGATCAAGATCCTCCAATGAGTCGCCGGGATCCTCTCGCGGCTCACTAGCCAAATAGTGCCTGGACCGGGCGCCCCTGGACGATCGGGTGGGGCCGCCCAAAGCGGTCATAGACCAGCGTGCTGCTGTCGTAGCCCAGCGCCTTGTAAACGGTGGCGATGAAATCCGTCACGTGGACCGGCCTGTCAACCGGTTCTCCACCGATCCTGTCCGTGGCTCCATAGACCTGTCCACCACGAATCCCGGCACCGGCAAGCACCGTGCTGTAGACCTTGCCCCAGTGGTCGCGGCCCGCATTGCCATTGATCTTGGGAGTCCGACCGAATTCTCCCGTCCAGCAGACCAGGGTATTTTTCATCAGCCCACGCTGATCGAGATCTTCCAGCAGCGCCGAGAAGGCACGATCCAGCGGGGGAAGCAGCAGCTCTTTCATAACCTTGAAATGCTTGTCATGCGTATCGAAGTTCTTTGTGGAGTGCAGATACATCCAGGGAACGGTGACAAAGGAGACGCCCCGTTCGACCAGCCGCCGTGCGACCAGGCAGCTACGACCGAACTTGTTATCCCCATACCGCTCGATGGTGCTTGGCTTCTCCTCCTCCAGCAGGAAAGCCTTCCAGACCGAGTCCGACTGCAGGATGCTCAACGCTCTCCTGCGCGCCCGTTTGTAAAGTTCCGGCGAATCAGCTTCCGAGTTATCAAATTGCCGACCCTCCACCCGGTCAAGCAACTGGGCCCGCTGCCGCAACCGTTCCACGCCGACCCCCTTGGGAGGCAAGAAACTGGCCGGCAGGGTGCCGGGCGTCCAGTTTTCATCGATCAGCGTGAGCGGGTCAAATTCCTGGCCCAGGAAGCCGGCGTGCTGACCACCCCAGCGAAAGTTATTCTGATCACCGATTCGAACAGGCAGGTGGACTGCGGCAGGGAGGTCATTTCGATCGCCCCGAAGCTGCCGGATCGCCCCCCCCACGCTCGGCGGGTCATCGCGGGACACCTGGGGCTCCCCTTGCTGCCGGGGAGCATGCTTGAGACCTGTCAGGTTGTAAACAACCCCCACCCCGTGCGTGTTGCTCTCGTGCCAGGTCGAGCGGATGACAGCATACTTGTCTGCGACCCGTGACATCATGGGAAGATGCTCGCAGACCTGGATTCCGGGCACGTTGGTGGAAACAGGCAAAAATTCACCGCGATACGGATCATCCGCATCCGGCTTCATATCAAATGTCTCTTGCTGGGCCGGCCCTCCGGTCATGTACAACATGATGCAGTTGGTGTCCGACGCGGAGCTCCCCGTTGCCGCCCGGGCCAGCTCGGCACGGAAAATGTGGTCCGCCAGGGTCAAACCGCAACCCGCCAGGGATCCGGCACGGAGAAAAGTTCGGCGGTCGAGTGGATGTTTCATCTGCGCCTGCATGAACATGATTGGACACCTGCATTCTAACATGTTTGACGGGGATGACTCGAGTCCATCTCTGAAAGCAATCGGACCCGTCCTGGATATATCGTGTAGATATTGCCCGTCTCGAAAAGAAACGCACGCTCTGCAAAACCCCCTTCCACCGTGGTACCATTTCCTGCTCAGAATCATGCCGTCCACTAATCGCATCTTCTTTTCACGCGGGATGCCACGTCGAACCGATGAAAACACACGAACACCGGTCCGGGAGAAAACACGTTCACCTGTGGGCTGTCCTGGCCTTCTTCTTCACGGTCACTGCGGCGAATGCCGATACGCCAAATATTCTCTGGCTCACGGCCGAGGACATGAGTCCCACCCTCGGCAGCTGGGGTGACCGGTATGCCAGCACGCCCCATCTCGACGCCTTCGCAAAAGAGAGCGTCCGCTACACCAGGGCCTTCGCGACCGCTCCGGTCTGTTCGCCAGCCCGGTCATGCCTGATCACCGGGGTCTATGCGACCTCCCTTGGCACCCATCACCTTCGCAGTGAATTCCCGATCCCCGGGAGAATTACCGGTTTCCCGTCCTTCATACGCTCACGCGGATTCCACACCACCAACAACACCAAGACCGACTACAACACCGCCAACGCCCAGGGCCTTATCAGGGCCTCCTGGAATGAATCCAGCGACCAGGGCCACTGGCGCACCCGAAAACCGGGACAGCCTTTTTTCAGCATCTTCAATGACATGACCACCCACCAGTCGCGGACCATGGTCTGGACCTTCGAACATTTCCGAAACGACGTGCAGGCCCGGCTCTCCCCGGACGACGTGCACCGTGCCGACCGGGCCCCACTTCCGCCCTACTATCCGGACACCCCGGTCATCCGACAAACGGTCGCCCGGTTCTATGATTGCGTGTCGGTGATGGACCAGAACGTGGGCAAGCGGCTCGCGGAACTGGAGGAGGACGGCCTGGCCGAAAATACGATCGTGTTTTTCTACTCGGATCACGGCTCGGGCATGCCACGGCACAAGCGACTGCTGCTCGACTCCGGGATGCATGTCCCTCTCATGATCCGCTTCCCCAAAAAATACCAGCACCTCGCCCCGGCCAGGCCCGGCGAGAAAATCGACCGCCTTGTCAGTTTCGTGGATTTCGCCCCGACCGTCCTCAGCCTGCTTGGCATCACCCCGCCCGATTACATGCAGGGGACCGCCTTTCTCGGCCCAGCCGCCGGCCGCCAGCGCGAGTACGTGTTCGGCGCGCGTGACCGCGTGGACGAAGCCTACGACATGGCGCGTTCGGTACGCGACAAACGGTACCTCTACATCCGAAATTACAAGCCCCACCTTTCCTATAACCAGCCCAGCGCATATTCCGACCTGGGAGAGATCCGCGATGACATCACCCGCCTCGCCCGTACAGGAGAATTCACCCCTGCCCAGTTCCACTACGCCGGGCCTCGACGCTCCGTGGAAGAACTCTATGACACGCACAACGATCCACAGAACCTGCGAAACCTCGCCGGCTCCAGGCGGCACCGGGATACCCTCCAGCGGCTGCGAAAGGCACAGGCGGACTGGTGCACCGAAACGGTCGACCTGGGCTACCTCCCCGAGATGGACGCCTGGCGGACAGGCCAGGGGAGCACCCCGTTTGAGGCGGCGAGGAGACCGGCCACGTACCCGCTGCAGAAAATTCGCGCGGTCGCCGAACTGGTCGGTGCGGCCGGTGCGACGGACACACAGGTTCAACGCTTGCGTGATTCGAACTCGGCGGTTCGCTACTGGGCGGCCGTCGGTCTGCACGCAAGCGGCGATGCTTCCGCCGCGCTGACCCGGGCGCTGGAGGACCCCAGTCCGCCCGTTCGGATCGAGGCTGCGGGCGCCTTGCTCGAGCGAGGCGACAACCCACCGGCCCTGGCGGTCCTGGTTCGGGATCTCCAGGCCGACAACCTGGACATGGTCCTGCTGGCCGCCCGCGCCCTGCAGCTCCTGGGAGAAAAAGCCCGGCCCGCTGTTCCCCAGATTCGTGCGGCACAGAAAAAGGCGGCCGGCGACAGGCATCCCATCAACCTCTTTATCGATTTCGCCACCACCATGCACCTGGTGCAGCTGGGAGAGATCCAGGAATCCAGCGCGTTTCCTTCCTTCCGGTAACCCGTTACGAAAAGGACAAGACCGTATGACCAACCCATCCTCCACGCGACGCGTTTTCCTGCAATCGACAACCGCCACCATGCTCGCTTCCGGCCTTGCACCCGCCTTCCTGGGTGCCGAGGACAAAGCCGGATCCAAGCCGAAGGTAATCGGTCCCGAGGGGCATCGCTACGAAATTCACCATGACTGCATGGAAGTACCCGATCACATTCGCTGGCAGGATACGCACGGCGTTGCAGTTGACGCCGAGGGGCTGATTTACGTCAAGCACCGCACCAAGACTGCCGAGATCATGGATTCGATCGTCGTCTTTGACTCGAAGGGAAAGTTTGTCCGCTCCTTCGGAAAAGAATACCACGGGGGTGGCCACGGCATCGACATTCGCAACGACGATGGCGAAGAGTTCCTCTATCTCTGTGACAACAAGGGTTACATTGCCAAGAAGACCCTCACCGGGGAAACAGTCTGGCAGCAGACGGCACCCGAGGTCGACGTCTACGAGGGCGCCACACCCTTTGTCGTGACGACCCCCGGTAAATATGGGAAGGGGACCAAGTTCAGCCCCACGAATATCGCCTTTGCTCCCGATGGCGGATTCTGGGTCGGCGATGGCTACGGGTCCAATTACATTATTCGCTACGACCGGGACGCTAAAGTGACAGGCTATTTCGGCGGGACGGGGTCGAAGAAGGGACAGTTCCAGACTCCCCACGGTCTCTGGTGGGATGACCGGCCCGGGCGCACGCCGCAACTGGTCATCTGCGACCGCGCTAATGCCCGGCTACAGTTTTTCAACGAGAAGGGAAAACACACCGGCAGCTTCAAGGACATGCTCTTCCCGGCAGACATCGATACCCGCGACGAGGTAATGGTCATCCCTGACCTGCACGCGAGGATCACACTGCTGGACAGGGATAACAAAGTGATTGCTCACCTGGGGGACGACCCGGTCTGGCGTGAGCAGGTGCTGGCCAACAACCTTGCCATCCGTACGAGTCCGGCCCGCTGGGAAAACGGGAGGTTCATCCATCCCCATGATGCCTGCTTTGACCATGCGGGGAACCTCTACGTCGCCGAGTGGGTCGCCATCGGGCGAATCAACTTCCTCCGCCATGTGGGCTAGGGCGGCCGTTAGTTCGCCACGAATTTCATGATCCGGGCGGCGTGGCCGCTGCTGCGGGTCTCCGTCGAAACGCGGACTGTCAGGAGATGATTACCGGCCGGCAAATCGGCGGCAAACATCACCGTGCGGGGGTAATGTAATCCCTTGCTATACCGATGATAGAGATCGACCGGTTCAAATTCCCCATCGTCGACCCGTGCCTCCAGGATGCCCGCATCCGGTCCGGCCACGACGTAAGCCCCCACCGCCGTACCGTTGAACTCCAGTTCCAGTTCTGCCCCGGCCTCGTCTGCGGTCAGCATCGGAATGCTGGTAAAGCGCGATCGTTTCCCGCCCGGCAGGGCCTTCCAGTCCGGCGTCCTGATCTGCCAGCCCGCCTTGAGTGTTGCCCTGGAGAGATCCAAAAAACGCCCCTTCCCATAGTTCTTCGAATCGAGCGATTCCCGTGGGACGAGATGGGCAACCGGCCGGGCATCGGCCGGAAGGTCTTTGTGCCATCCGCCATCGAACAACTGGTCGATCATGTCGGCACAGATCCGGTTTCCCGCCGGCTTGGGATGCGTCCCTCCATACTCCTGCCAGGTCAGGGTGCCGAAGTTGATTTGCTCGGCCACCTCCTTGGCCAGGTGAATCGTCGACACGCCGTAGTGGCGGGCCACATCCCCATGGGCCCGCATCGAAAGGGGCGTTGCGCCCGCCTGCAGCTGCTTGAGCATGCCCGGGTTGACGAAATGCGTGATCACGATGTCCATATTCGGGTTGTGCCGCAGCGCCTGGCGGATAATCCCCTCCATGCCGCGAATACACGCCTGACGACTGTGCCCCGCATCCTGGTCATCGTTGACGGCAAACTCGATAAAAAACAGGTCCACCGGCCCCCTGGAAAGAACATCCGCAGAAAGCCGAAAGGCGCCACTGGTAGAGCAGGTGGACGATATCCCCGCCGCGGTAAACGTGAACTCCGTCTGTGGAAAACGTTTCCGCAGGCTCTCGCAGACCATCGGCCGGTAACCGTTCATCTCGGTAATCGAGCCGCCGATAAATGCGACGTGCCCTTTCCCTTCTTTTTCAAACTGGATTCGCGAGTTATCCAGGCTGCCCCGCTGCTGTACATTCTTCCTGGTATGCCTGAGCACAAACGTCACGATTCTCGCGGGATCCTTGAGCGAGTGGGGATGGTGTCCCACTCCCGGTTTGTGGATGACCTGGATCGAACCGCCCAGCTGCCTGTATCGTGCCTCGATGATGGCCGTATTTTCCTCGACCGGCACCACCTCATCCGCATCACCTACGACATGCAAAAGGGGCACTCCCGCTTCTGCAAGCGGCTTGAGCCTGTCCACGGGGTTGCCCTTGTAAGCCAGCCCCTCGGTTTCTGTCAGACCGTACGCAGCAAGGCATTGCATCCAGGAAGCCGGGCTCCCCTTGCCTTTCCCCTTGCCGCCGGGCCAGCTCTTGAAGTCGCAGACCGGTGCATCCCCGTAGATGCAGGCAACCTTGCCAGGATGTGCCGCCGCCCAGTTATAGATGATCAACCCACCCCGGCTCATTCCTTCCAGTGCCGGTCGCCGAGCCAGGCCGTGATTTTCTGTCAGAAGCCGGTAAAACGCATCCCAGAGTACGACCGCCTGCGGGTTC
>CAYYZW010000152.1:0-18724 GCA_964476375.1 uncultured Pirellulaceae bacterium | reverse complement strand
GCGCCAGCCAACAGACGCGGCCGGCCTACATGCGGGTCGAGCGGGATGACGAGGGCACGCCACTGGCGCTGCAGACATCGATCGTCCGCTTTGTCCCGGAGAATCGACAAACAGTGGGCGTGACCGTTGACTTGATCGGCGCGGTCCATGTCGGAGACCAGGCATATTACGAGACGCTCAACCGGCGATTCCGGGATTATGATGTCGTGCTTTACGAACTGATTGCCCCGGAGGGGACACGTATTCCCAGGGGGGGCGGCACGGGGGGAGGGGGCGCGCTCGGCGGCATCCAGAACGGACTGAAGTCGATGCTGGACCTGACGCACCAGCTTAACCACATCGACTACACCGCCAGGAACCTGGTCCACGCTGACATGTCACCAGGGGAATTTTCCCAGGCCATGGAAGATCGCGGTGAGAGCTGGCTGCAGATGTACTTTCGTGAAATTGGCTACAGCATGGCGACACAGGCCGGCAAGAACAACCACGGGGACCTTTCCATGCTACGGGCTCTCTTTTCCCGTGACCGCACTCGCCAGATGAAGATCCTGCTGGCGAAACAGTTCGAAGCGCAGGAGGGGCTGGTCGGTGCCCTGGAAGGCCCGGAGGGTTCGGCGATCATCACCGGCCGTAATGGCAAGTGTTTCAAGATCCTGCAGGAACAGATCCGCCGCGGAGAAAAACGGATCGCCGTGATCTACGGGGCAGGTCACCTTTATGATATGGAACTGCGGCTGGAGCGTGATTTCGGCCTCCAGCGGTCACGGGAATGCTGGGTCGACGCCTGGAACCTGGAAACGAAGAACTAGCTTCCAGGGCAGTTAAGACACCTCGGCTGTCTTTTCCAGCGGCGTCCCAGGCACCGCGGCCAGGATGGGCAGCAGCGAGAGTGTCAACAGCTCGGTCGAGATGGTCAGCAGCCACTCGAAAAATGCTGCCCCGTTAAAGCTCTGCTGCGCCGCCAGCATGGTCATCAGCACGTAGGAGGCAATCCCCACGGCCAGCAGGATCCAGCGCAGCAGGTTGATTTTCAGGCCGCAGCAGACCAGCGGCCGGTCCAGGCCGCCGCGGGCAAGCGTCAACAGCCCCCCCCAGGCCAGGCTGCCGTAAAAGATGTTGTTGGCATAGAAAAGGTGCCCCAGGAAATTGACGTTAAACGGGTAGCGGGTGATCATCACCAGCGACCCCCCTACCAGCAGCGCCGCCAGCAGCTGCCCGAGGTTCAACAGGTGCCGCACGATCGAGCCCCGCGCCTCGGAAAGGGTGCTTCGGGTTCGCAGAAAAAGCTCAATCGCAAGAAAAGCAAAGACCAGCCCGCCCAGCCCCAGGCCCACGTCAAAGACCGCCTTGTCCGGGTAGTAGAGTCCGCCGGAGGAAATAAAGGGGGGCAGGCCATCGGGAAAAATAGCCACTTTCTTTAGGTCCTCGGAGAAATGACTGGGAAGTTGGTCAGAGAAATCCAGCGGTTGATGACGCGGCCCCCCTCCCAGCTGCATCAACAGCTGGCTCCCCACGCTGCCTCCCAGTACCAGCACAACGCCAAGCATGATCGCCCGCCGGAAAAGACGGTCACTGGTCAGCCGGGACGGAATATTCATCTTTGCTCTCTCCGCGCTGGGTCCTGTTTATCCTGTCCCTGCCGGGCCGCTCTCTTAGTGAATACGGCCGTCATCGTGGATCTTCTTGATCTGCCCGGAGAGCTGCCTGACCAGCGGGGCCAGGGCCGCTTCCCCGATCCGGTTGGTCATCTCGGCCAGGTCACTTTCCAGCTCGTAAAGCTCCCGCGGCTGAACCTTTCCCTCTCGCAGCAGGCCGTCATCGACCAGTAACTTCCATTGTCCCGGAAAGTCCTTCCCGTCGACAACCGGATGATCCACACGAATGGCCAGCCAGGCGGCCCGCGGGTCCCTGGCACCACCGTCGCCCCCCTGCTTGTGATCGTGGTGCACCAGGGGCGGCCGAGTGGCCGGTTCCTCACCCCGCAGGACCGGCAGGATGTTATAGCTGTCCTCGCCACCCGTTTTTCCGACCGTGACACCGGCCAGTTCACCAAAGGTGGCGAACAGGTCGACCAGCCCGACCGGGAAACGGCTTGTCTGTCCTGCGGTGGCGGGATCCGCATTGCCCACCCCTCCCTCCTGCCAGGCGACGATCAAGGGGATGCGATGTCCTCCCTCGTAGACCGATCCCTTGTTACTGCGAACCGGGCCAGTGGCCATCTTGCTGGCATTTTCCGCCCCGTTGTCACTGGTAAAGATGAACAGCGTATTCTCCATCAGCATCTGCCCGGGGCGACGTGGATCCTGAGTGGTCTGGAGGAATTTCATCAGCGTTCCCAGTACCACGTCATTCTCGTAGATAAAATCCGACCGCCGGCCCACGGGCCGGCCCTGGCCGGCCACCGGCACACCTGCCAGCTCGGTGCAGGGCGTGTGCTTGGTGTGGTTTGAATGGCAGGCATAATAAAGAAAGAAAGGCTGCTGGCGGCTCTGCTGGCCGGCCATGTGCTCGGCAAGAAACTGCCGTGCCGCCTGGTAGTTTTTCACCCCGGTCCGGGCCAGCACGAACTTCGAACGGTCCACGGTCTGGGCCCCGGTCGCAGCCAGCACCCTGTCACCCGCGAGCCAGCCCTGGGTAGCCGAGGTGGGATGGCTGCGTGAGGTGCCGTGAAAGAAATCGAATCCATGGTCCCGTGGTCCATCGGCGATTCCCTGCCGCAGGTCCGCCTGCTCGTAGGAGGCAGCAGGCGTGCCGTCTGCGGCCCGGTAGGTCAGTCCCACGTGCCACTTCCCGGTCATCCCGGTCCGGTACCCCACCGACCTGAGCAGGGTGGCCAGGGTGGGACGGTCCGGCTCGATCAGTGGATCCCCCTGGGGTCCAAAGAGCACACTGTACTTGAGACGGGTTCGCCAGCAGTAGCGTCCCGTCAGCAGGCCGTAGCGTGTGGCAGTACAGCGTGAGGAGGGGCTGTGGGCATCGGTAAAGCGCACGCCCAGCCGGGCCAGCCGCTCCATGTTCGGTGTCTGGATCTGCCTCGCATCCGGGTTCCCGGTCCAGTCCTGGTAGGCACTGGTATCCCCCACTCCCATGTCATCCGCCATCATCAGCACGATGTTGGGACGCTCGGCAGCCACCGCGGGCAATGGCAGCAGGCTGACGAGGATAACCAGGCTACAATGCTTCATTCTCGTCGCCCTCCCCTTCCATACCCAGCTGGCGCATCTTGCGGTACAGGTTCGAGCGGTGCATGCCCATGGCCCGGGCGGCTTCAGACATGTTCCCGCCGGCTCGCTGAACCTGCTTCTGGATATACTGCACCTGGAATTGCCGCGTCGCCTCTCCCAGTGGCAGGTCCATCGAGACCGCGGTACTCTCGGCATCGGGAGAGAGCACGAAGTCCAGATCGCCGGATTCCACCTCGTCTTCCTGGGACAGGTAGACCAGCCGTTCGATCAGGTTCCGCAGCTCGCGGACATTTCCCGGCCAGTTGTGCTGGCGCAGCCGCTTGCAGGCGGACTCCTTCAGTCGCGGCGTCACGCGGCCCACACGGGCCGAAAGCTGGTCAAGAAAGTACTCAGCCAGCAGGATCACATCGTCCCCCCGTTCGCGAAGCGGGGGTAACTCGAGCGTCACCACGTTGAGCCGGTAGTAGAGATCCTCGCGGAATTTTTTTTCACGGACCATCTCGGCGAGGTTCTGGTTGGTGGCGGCGATGACCCTCGCATCGGTCCGGATCGGTGTCGAGCCGCCGACCCGGACAACCACTTTTTCTTCCAGCACTCGAAGCAGCTTGGCCTGGCCGCCCGGGCTCATCTCGCCAATTTCATCCAGCAGCAGCGTCCCCCCATGGGCCAGCTCAAATTTCCCCTCCCGGTCCTCGCGGGCATCGGTAAAGGCTCCCTTGACGTGCCCAAACAGCTCGCTCTCGAGCAGCGTTTCGGTCAGCGCGGCACAGTTGACTGCCACCAGGGGCTGCTGACGTCGATGGCTGTTGTAGTGGATCAAGTGGCTGATCACCTCCTTGCCGGTTCCGTTCTCGCCAAGGATCAACAGCGAGAGGTCGGTGTCGGCGACGCGCTGGACCGTGGAACGGAGCGCCTCGATAGCAGAACTCTCCCCGACCAACTCCACCTGGTCGGCTGCTTCCTTGGCCATCACGTCACGGGCGCGGGTCAGTTGCTCCAGCTGCCGTGTATCTTCCACTGCCAGCGCCGCGTGGGCAGCCAGCTCGACCAGGGCCGCCTCGTCTTCCTGGCTGAAGGTTCCATGGCACTTGTTAATCATCTCGAAGGCTCCCAGCCTCTGGCCGCGACGGCCGACAAGCGGGCAGCAAAGCAATGACCGGGTCTGGAAACCAAGCTCCTCATCGACACTCCGGTTAATGAGCTCGGGCTGGCGATTGGCATCCACCCTCAGCACCTCGCCGGTCTGGACCACGTGCCCGACCACACCGGCATCGTCGGGGATCCGAAGTTCACCCCCTTCCACGCCGAGAGCGGGCATGGCGACCAGCTCATGGTTTGGCCGATCCCAGAGAAAGACACTCGCACGCTCGGAATCCAGCAGTCGGGTGGCCGCCTCGGCCATCTGTTCAAAAAGCTCCTTGGCAGTTCCCTGGCTGTGCCACTGTGCCGCGATCTGGAGAATCGTTTCCAGCCGCTCAACGCGGCGGGCTGACTGGCCACGTTGCTCGATGAGCAGGATGGCATGCCGAAGCTGGAGAGCCACTGCGTCGACGGGGAGTTCGGCGGGTTTGCTTTTTTCCGCCAGGCAGACAGCCAGCACTCGATCGGGGCATTCCTCCGTACCAAGCGGCGCCAGGGCCCAGCATTCCTTGCATACCGGGCGATCTGCTTCAAGTACATCACCGAGCATCGCGTGGGGTAATGGCCGGAGAGATCCCTGCTCGGCCACGGTCTCCCACTCTCCCTCGCTCGCAACCAGCACCGCGGCCCCGACAACGGCAGTCTCCAGAACCAGCTCCGACAGCACCAGGGTGGTTACATTGGCAACCGACCCATCCTCCGCCAGGGTCGTGAGAAGCCGCTCGTTGATTCCTGCTCCAACTACCATTGCTAAGCCCCGGTTCTCTTCTGTTGTTAATCTGTTGTAGAATCAACTTGTTGTGTAGTCAAATTGATTTTACGACAATCTAGTCGACGACAGTGTATTTAAGTTGTTTTCTGGTGCAGATCGACGGTATTTGGTGCAGAGGGTCAATTCTCGCTGAGAGGGGAATCGTGTAAGCTTGACGGAATAACTGTTTTACTGACCGTGGAGAAAAGTGCTGATGGGAATGTTCGAGGGAAAGAAGGGTCTGGTTCTTGGTGTGGCCAACGAGCGTTCGATTGCCTGGGCGATTGCCCGCACGATCCTCGACGAGGGTGGTACCTGTGGTTTCACCCACCTTCCGGACCGGCCGGGCGACGACAAGCAAAAGAACCGCCGCCGGGTGCTTCGTTGCCTGGAGGGCTACGAGGACCGCGCTCCTTTCCTGGAGCCGCTGAACGTTCAGGATGACGAACAGATCCAGGAGGTGGTATCCAAGGCGGCCGAGCAACTGGGCCCGTTCGATTTCCTGCTCCACTCGATCGCTTTTGCCGACCGTGACGACCTCAACCGGGACACGGTGGAAACAAGTCGCGAAGGATTCAAGATGGCGATGGACATCAGTGCATACAGCCTGATTGCCGTGGCCAACGCGGCTCGCGAGAAAATGGCCGAGAAGGCTTCGATTGTCACGATGACCTATTTCGGCGGCGAGAAATGTGTCCCCGGATATAACGTGATGGGAATCTGCAAGGCAGCCCTGGATGCCAGTGTCCGGTACCTCGCATACGATCTCGGCCCCTCGGGAGTCCGCGTCAATGCGATCAGTGCCGGCCCGCTCAAGACCCTGGCCGGTTCGGCTGCCGGGGTCGGCGAGATGCTCCGCATGTACCAGCACATGGCCCCGCTCGGCCGGAACATCACCCATGAGGAAGTCGGACGCAGTGGCGCTTTCCTCTTATCCGATATGTCCGATGGAATCACCGGTGAGATCCTGCACGTGGACGCGGGCTACAACATGATGGGGTCCCCTGGCCGCCTCCTGGATCAGCTACCAGACTAGCCATCTTCCTCTTGTTCACACCCGGGACAGCCAGTCATGCCGGAGTTGACCCAGATTGGCATCGCGGTAGTCCAGCAGGGGGATTGTTTCCTGGTCGGCCAGCGCCCGCCAGGCTCCGTACTGGCAGGTTACAGTGAGTTCCCGGGAGGCAAGGTCGAGCCCGGGGAGCACCCTCGGCAGACGGCCATTCGAGAGTGCCTGGAAGAGACCGGACTGCAGGTGACCATCCGTGGCACGTACCCCGGGTGCCGTCATCCATACGAGCATGATCTGCTGCAGCTCCATTTTTTTGACTGCACTCCCTGCGACCCGGACCAGTCGCCACGTGCTCCTTTCCGCTGGATCGGCCGGGAGGAGCTGGCCGAGCTCTCTTTTCCTCCCGCCAACCAGGATCTCCTGGGCCTGCTCATCGGCCCCTCGTAGTACGAATCTGGCCTAGGTCGATTTCCCCTCCAGATGTTAGATTGTCGCCACCTTAAAAGGGGGCACCAGTCATTCCTATCGGCCTGCAGGATGCGGCGGAAGCTGGTACCCGGTGATCGTTGGAGGCTCACAGCATGGATGCTCGAGTCCGCTCTCTGGTTGTATTCACGGCTCTCCTCTCTGTGGCAGCAAGCCATCGGACGGAAAACTTCCTGGTCAGCTCGGATGATCCACTTCTGGCCAGGCAGGTGGCGCAGGAAGCGGAACGGTACCGCCGCCAGCTTGCCATCTCCTGGCTTGGCGAGGAACTCCCTCGCTGGCAGGACATCTGTCCCATCCAGGTGGCCGCCGGGAACCGGCTGGGAGCAGGTGGACAGACGTCCTTTACCTTTGAAGGAGGAGAGGCCGGACACTGGAAGATGTTCGTCCAGGGATCCCGGCAGCGGATCCTCGACAGCGTGCTGCCACACGAGATCACCCACACGATCTTTGCCTCCCATTTCGGCTGCCGCCTGCCCCGCTGGGCGGACGAGGGAGCATCGACGACGGTGGAGCACATCAGCGAGCGTCGCAAGCAACAACACCTGCTGGTCCAGTTCCTGACCAGCGACCGCGGCATTCCCTTTCACCGCATGTACCGCATCAAGGAATACCCCCAGGACGTGAGGCCACTTTATGCCCAGGGTTATTCCGTTGCCCGCTACCTGGTAAGCCACGGTGGCCGCCGCCGTTTTGTCGACTACCTGGAAACGGGATTGAAAGGAGGTGACTGGGACCTGGCGACCCGACACCATTACGGACTCCCGGACCTCTCCCAGCTCCAGCTCGCCTGGAACGCATGGGTCCAGCGGGGATGCCCACCCCCGGAGAAATCACTTCCTGTCGACCCACCGGTGCAGCAGGCATCCGCCAAGCTCCCCACCACCGGATCTGCTACGTCTCCCAGTGGATGGCGGCGGAGAAACAGTCCCCTGCTAGTGCCGACGAGCCCATCCAGGCTCCCGGTGACCATTCGCCCCTGACCTCCAGGCTCCTCTACCCGGCCCCGGACACGGAAAAGAAGATCTTTGTCAGGTGGTAAAAAACGGGAGCGGCAAAGCAGAGGGAATCGATACGGTCCAGTACACCCAGGTGCCCCTGGACCAGTGTCCCGTAGTCCTGCACACCACGATCCCGCTTGATCGCCGACATGGTCATTCCCCCGGCAAACCCCATGATGGCGATGACCATCGACATCAGTGCTGCTTCCCAGGGCCGGAAAGGCGTGACCCACCAGAGCAAGCTGCCCAGCAGGGATGTCGAACAGATGCCGCCAATCAACCCCTCCCAGCTTCGGTTGGCGTTGATCTGGGGAGCAATAATGCGGCGGCCAACGAGCTTTCCCCATCCAAACTGCAGCACATCCCCGGCCTGGGTAATCAGCACGAAGAAAGCAAGCAAACCAGCGGTACTTCCCGCCCAGGCCACTCCATCCACCCGTGTTTCCAGGCTGAGTTGCAAGATGGCAGGCGTGTAACTCAGTGCATAGACGCAGATCAACAGGCCAACCTGGATCTTCGCCGAGCGTTCCAGGAATCGTTTCTTGTCCCCGGAGATAGCGATTCTGGCCGGAATAAAAAGGGAGGCGTAAACGGGAATCACGATACTGAAGAACGAGTACTCGTTCATCCCCACCAGCACATACTGCAGTGGAGTGAAGGCAAAAAAGACCCAGAACAGGGTGCGATGATCGCCTCCCCTCGTGGGGGTCATGGTGATGAACTCGCGGAGGGCCCAGAAGGAGACAAAGAAGAAAAGTACCACGGCACCGATATTCCCCAGGATGAAGCTGGCAACGAGGATCGACATCATCATCCACCAGGTCCGCACCCTGTGGCGGAAGGTCTGGACCATGGGGACATTGACCGTCCCATCGGCCTGGCCACTGATCAATCGCCCGACCAGCGAGGCTCCCAGCAGCAGCAGCAGCAAGATCCCTACCAGCCAGCGGGTACGGTCATCCCCCGGCAGGGAGACCGCCGCAATCATGGAAAGAGGACTCATCATTCTTTACCCGCTCTCGCGCTTGGCATGACTAGATTTCCTTGAGACGCTGAACCGACTCGCGAGCCCGCTCGAGGAAATCCAACTTGCTTTCATCCTTCTCCAGCCAGATCGGCGGCCCGATCGTGATACAGCTCAGCAGCGGCACTGGCAGGAACTCACCCCGGGGCAGGACCCGGTTCAGGTTGTCCATGTAGACCGGAACCAGTTCCAGGTCCGGACGTTTCTTTGCCAGGTGAAAAAGCCCGCTCTTGAACTCGATCATCTCCTCACCCGTGTTGCGTCGCCCCTCCGGAAAGACAATCAGCGAATGGCTATCCCCCATCCCGTTGATCATGATCTGCACCGGGCTCTTGTGTATCTTGATATCCTTGCGATCAATCAGCACCACGTTCAGTTGCGAGGCAATGTGGCGTCGCACCCAGCTCTTCTCCCAGTAATCCCGGGCGGCCACCGGGCGCGTCAGCATTCGGATATGTCGTGGCAGCGAAGCCCAGAGGACCAGGGCATCCAGGTGGCTTGTATGGTTCGCAAAATAGACTCGCTGGTAATTTTCCGGATCACAGTCCATCCAGCGAACGCTTGCCCCGCTCACCAGTTTTGCTGCCACCGACAAAACGTGGGCCGTTAATCTCATTTGTGGATTCAACCACGGACAGGATTCCCGCTGAAACCTCTCCTTCGAACCAGTTCCCTGCCAGCAGGGTTGGTTGATTCGGTTGTGCTCTCCTGAAGGGCTGATCGACAAATCTCAAACCGCCGGTGGGTCCAGACCTTCCATGATACCACGCGGGGTGTTTGCCTGTTTCATTCTACCAGCCCATCAAAGAAGGCCCTACCACCCCAGTGGGCCGTGTAAATCCTGCTAAAATCATTGCTTTCCAGGAACACTTCTTTTTCGTGGACTCTCATGCAGCATGCCATCGTTCTTGCCCTGGACGGCCTCTCCCCTTCCTTTCTGGGTCCCTACGGCAATACCTGGCTGGAAACACCTGCTTTCAACAAGCTGGCAGACGAGTCCATCCTGGCCCAGCAGATGCTTGTCGAGAGCCCGGACCTGGAAATACTCTACCAGTCGTTCTGGCAGGGGACCCATGCCGCGGCGACCGGGGAGATGCCAGACCGGCCTCCCTCTCTGCCCATCGCCCTTGCCCAGAAGAATATCCCGGCCACACTCATTTCCGACGATGAATCGGTAACAGGCTGGGCAGAGAAAATCGGGTTTGAAGAAGTCTGTCACCTGCCGGTATCGACCGTGAACGGGCCGGCTGAGAATATTGCCGAAACCCAGCTGGCGAGGGTGCTTGCGACTGCCATCGAAATGTTGTCCAACAAGATCGCCCCGAGCGAGCACCCCCAGTTGCTCTGGATCCATGCCCAGGCACTGCAGCATGCCTGGGATGCCCCCCAGCACCTGCGGCAGCAACTCGTCGATGAGCAGGATCCCGAGGTCCCTGACCTGGTCAAGCCGCCTGGCCTGTTCTCCAGGGAGCCCTGGGATCCGGATACCCTGCTCGGCTGGTCTCAAGCCTATGCCGGTGAAATACTCGCCCTGGACAGTTGCCTGCACTGGTTCCGGTCAGAGATGGAGAACCATCCCGAACTGGCAGAATCGATGTTCATTACCACCTCCCCTCGTGGTTTCCCTCTGGGGATTCATGGTAACGTGGGCCACTGCCAGCCTGCCCTCTTTAGTGACCTGCTGCATGTGCCGGCCTTCATCCGTCTCCCTCCCGGCCAGGGGGACATTTACCGGGAATACAACCTGCTCCAGTCGATGGATATCTTCCATGCCCTTTGCACGTGGTTTGGCCTCGACAGTACCATCCCCGGTCGCTTCAGCTTTCTTTCCAGCCAGGAGACCCCCCCTCCTGCAGACAATTACTGTTACTCGCTCCATGCCGGCTCCACGGCAATTCGTACCCCGGCATGGTTCTGCCGTTTCCCAGCCGAAGGTGACATTGAGCTATTCGCGAAACCCGATGATGTCTGGGAGGTCAACGAGGTTGCCGCACGACGTCCGGACATTGTGAATGCGATGACCGATTTCCATGTGAGCCTGCTGCAGGCCTACCAGTCGGATCCCTCGGCCCGCCCGTCGCTGCCCGCCCTGCTAGCAGATCACTGGCACTAGGTTTCCGCTGCCATAGCACTGGGGTCCCCGGTAAACGCCGAATCTCTCTGGAGTGGCCGGAGGGGGAAGACTATACTCCGCAGTCTTTTTCACGTCGCCCCGCCACCACTGCAGGACGGATCCACCGATGAACGGACAAGGACGTCCGCCATGGCCCCGGCCGTCCCGGATAGTGCCTGTTGTAACGGCCCTGGTTTCTGCCTGCCTTTTTTCCCTGCAGGCAGTCGGCCAGCCGACAACAACACTCCCGGCAGAACCCGGTGCGCAGCTTGCCAGCCCACCAACGCAGTCACCTGCGGACATGGGCCAGGGTGATGAGAACTCCCTGGACCAGCTGGAAATGCGGATACGTATTGCCTGGGGAGATGGTGGGGCACGACAGTGGCAGGGATCTGTACGGCTCAGTTCCGGCAATTTCAGGAAGCTCATTCCACAGGGTCTGCAGGCAGATTCGGTTGCCAGCTGCTATCTCAGTCAGGGAAAGCTTGTGATCGAGCAACCCTCTCCACGAAACCACGATGCCGTCGACGTCACACTGCTGGCCTCCCGCAATGCCGAGCTGGAAATCGACCTGGCCGCCGGAAGCCATCGCCCCATGGGGCAGAGAGAGTCCAGCCCGATACGAATTCCTATCAGTGAATTGATCAACAACACGGTCGAGAAAGTCATTCATCCGAGGGGAAAACATCGCCTGGTGGTTTCCCGTGTCCCCGGAGACAAACTCCGTGTCCATTTCAGCCAAACCTCCAAGGGGGACAGCTTCAGCCAAACGGACAAGCCCCGGCATGACCTGTCCATTCCCACTTCCTCCCTGATCTGCCGCCAGGGTGAGATGCTCCGGTTATCGATCACTCCCCATCAGACAGGATTACCAATCTCCGCCTACCACCGCTGCGTGGTCCAGCTTCGCAAAGCAGGCAGTGAAGAAGTGCTGATCGATGTTCAGCCGGCCATCGTCGGGGAGAAAAGTGGAGCGGGGACACGGATCAGTCCGGCATTTATCCCGCTTGACCATCCTCCGGGGATCTACAATCTCACCATCAACCTCTACCAGCGAAAACTCAGTCTTGGTGGACTCAATCCGCTTCTGGAGCTGTTCGATGCACTGAAGGTGGAACGAACCATCCAGCTGGTTATTCTCAGTGACACACGGCAGCCTGGCAGCGAGGGAACTTGGAACCAGCTTTTCCAGATCGATCCGGCCAACCCGGCATGGTGGCACTGGATGAAAAACCTGCCCCAGGCCAAGATCATCCCGGGACTGGGCCAGAAACCGATGGACAACGGACATTCCACCGTCGTCATCCATCGTGAGCAACAATGGACCGAACTGGCACCGGGAGGCTGGCAGGCCTTTCCCTTGCCACTGGACCACCCCGGCCAACTGCACGAGCTGGAAGTCGAGGTGCCAAACGACCGAAAGCAAACACTCGGGATCAGTATTGTTGAGCCTGATGAATCCGGACAGGTTGTCCCCTTCGGAATCGATTCCGGGATCGATATCACCTCCACACGCTGGGCCCGGACATTCCGCCCGGAACATCACCGGCTGATTTTCTGGCCCAGGACCAAAAGCCCCCTGGTCTTGGTCACCAACCACCAGGCTGACAAGCCGGCAATTTTCGGGAAAATCACGCTACGGCATCGCCGGGGAGGATGGTCCCCGACGCGGGCCCCCCGGGACGGACGACGAGTCGTCGCCTGCTTCGACAAGCCTCTTTTCCCGGAAAATTTCGGGGCCGTGCAAAATGTCCGTCCGGAAAATACTCCCCACCTGGAGAGCTGGACCAGGTTCTACCAGGGTGGAGAAAGGCTGGTCCGTTACCTCCCCCATGCCGGCTACAATGCTGCCATCATCCCGGCTCGTTGTGACGGGGGCACGCTCTATCCCAGCCGTATCGCGCCAGGCACTCCCAAGTACGGGACCCGCGCCTACTTCACCTCCGGCCAGGATCCGGTCCGCAAGGACGTACTGGAGATGCTCTTTCGCCAGTTTGACCGGGAGGGCCTGACGCTGATCCCGGCGCTCCAGTTCAATATGCCACTGCCGCAGCTGGAGCAACAGATTCGCAATGACCCTGCCGGTGCTACGGGAATCCGGCTCGAAGGTCCCGGGGCTCAATCCTGGACAGAAATCCACCCACCGGTGGCAGGACTGGCCCCTTACTACAATCCAACCGACTCGCGCGTCCAGGAGGCAATGCGAGCAGTCGCCGTGGAGATCACCCGGAAATATGGTCACCATGCCAGTTTTGGCGGCCTTGCCATCCAGATGACCACAAACGGGTATACCCAGCTTCCCGGGGACAACGCGGGGATCGACCGCCGGACACGTGCACGATTTGTCCATGAGGTGACCAACGGCAACCCACCCACCGCAGCTGTTGATCCGACCACCTCTTCCTGGAGACAGCGCTGGATGACCTGGCGCTGCCGGCAGCTGGCACGCCTGTACCTGGGAATGCAGGAAGATCTGCAGCGCGAAACTCAAAAGATCAACCAGTTCTCCCGCACCCAACTCTACCTGTGCCCGACCGACCTGCTCTATCATCCCCATGTCATTTCCCAGTTGCGCCCACGCCTGCCCCAGTCAGGTTCGCTCCCTGGGGCCCTGCAGGGTCTTGGCATTCACCCGGCAATCCTTTCCAGCCAGCCTGGCATGACCTGGCTGGAACCATCCCTGACTGCCCCGGTGGTCAACATCCAGCACCAGGCGACGCAACTGGTCATGCAAGGACCCCTCCAGCCATCGACGGACCCGGCTCTCCCGGCACAGGCCGGGGCACAGTTCTTCCATGCACCGCAAGTCCGGCAACTTGCCGACTTTGATTCACGCCACATGACCGCCGCCAGGAACGCCAAGACCCTTCTGGTCGCCACCATCCCCGCCGCCGGAAGCGCTGCCCGCCGCCACCTCGTCCAGGCCCTGGCAAAGCGAGACGTGCCGGTCCTGGTGAACGGCGGCTGGACATTACCGCTGGGGCAGGAGGCCGCCACCCGGCAGCTCTTCCAGACATTCTCACAACTCCCCGCGGGCCCTTTCCAGGAGGGGCCATCCTCTCAGCCGGTGCTGGTCCGCCAGATGCGGCAGGAGACCGATTCCTTTGTCTACCTACTCAATACTGCCCCCTGGCCTGTCCAGGCAACCCTGATGATCACGCTTCCCGGCTCCAGCCTGCCCAGTCCGCTGGATGGAAGGGCAGGCTCCCGATTCCAACGCCATGGCCAGGAGATCCAGTGGAAGGTCGAACTGGAACCCTATGACCTGCACGCCGCACACCTCTCCAGCCCTCGTTTCTCCATCGACGATCTCAAGATCTCGTTCGATCAACACGTCAGACGGGACCTGCAGAGAGAAATCCATGATGTCAACTACCTCGCGAATTTGCTGGACCAGCGAAAACCAATCACCCTGTTGGCCAATCCCGGTTTCGAATTGATCCGGGAGCTCGCGATTCCCGACAACACCCGCCGCCGCCCGGCGGAAAGCCCGGCCCCGGTCGGCTGGGTTTCCAACTCGATCCCCGACGCAGACGTGGAAATCGTGGAACGCCCTGGTGGCCCGGAAGGAAAACGATCCCTGACCATGATCCGTGGTCCACGATCCAGCGGCCCGCTCTGGATTCGCAGCGCCCCTTTTTCCCCTCCCCGCACAGGCAGGATTGCCGTCTCGGCATGGCTACGAGTCCCCAACGAGGCACATCAGCCGGCATTACGGATTGCCATCGAGGGAAAACTCCACGGCAAGGTCTATTACCGTCCACGCACGGTTGGACATACCGAGGAAGGCCAGTCCCCGGCCCGAGTCCGGAAAATAGGCACCACCTGGACCGAGTTCCTTTTACTGGTGGATGACCTGCCAATCGAAGGGCTGACCGAACTGAGGATCGGTTTTGACCTGATGTCCGAGGGCCAGGTCTGGATTGATCATGTCCAGGTCTACGATACCTGGTTCCAGCAATCCGAGCAGCGGGAATTGCTGCGCAGTATCGCGCTGGCCTACTCACACCAGACCAATGGCCAGGTGTCCGATTGCGAGCAGTTCCTGCAAGGCTACTGGCCGCATTACCTGAAACAGTTCGTGCCCCGCAACGAACCACGCGTGGCAGAGGTTCCGGCGGTCGAGATCCAGTCAAATTCCATCCAGGCAACGCTGGAGGAATTCTGGAAACGCTACGAGCCACGCCAGCTTTTCCCCTTCTACCGATAGGGGCCGGCCCAACAGGGATTCCCTCCCGAAGTTCCCCGACCAGGCTCCAGGGCAGCATGGCAGGCCAGGGCGAATGGAGATGAGACTGCCCCGACCGGGGGGCCATCAGGCGGATGACCCCGGATCGCTGGAAAAGCGGAGGGCAAGGGACTCGAACCCTCAACCCCTTGCGGGGCACCTGATTTCGAATCAGGCTGCTAGCCAATTCGCGTACCCTCCCGGTTCGCTCCTCACATGTTAAATCAGCGGGTCTTTCCAGAGCAAGTGGGACATGCCATGGCAGGTTTATTCCGTGGCGATCCCTACAATCGCTGCAACCGTCCTTTCTATCGAAGGAATCAGGGCAGACAGGTTGGCTGGTGCATGATCTTCCGGTTGTTACATTTTCACCCGCTGTACCTCCCCGGCCAGGAATACTCGGTATTGCCATCTCCAGAAGACGATAGTTTCCATTACCCCCGAGATTTATTCATTCTGGAAACAGGGCAAAACGATGGCCAAGAAAAGAACCTACCGCGTTGTCATGCGAAGCCCGAACAACGACCTGAGGATGAAAGATTACCTCTCTCAAAAGGCACTGCTGAAGGACTACCCCAAGATCGGGGTTGACGACTGCAGCACCGACCTGACACTTCGTGGCGAACCTCTTCTGCGGGGGCTGGTCGGCCCCATGTCGGAGGATGACAACGTGGTGCGATACGAGACTCCCGAGATTTTCGAGTCGCTCACCAAGCAATGGTTCCACGAAGAGAAATCCAGGCGCCGGCCGTCCCAGGCAGCAAGCGAAGCCCGGAACCCCTTCTGACTGCTCTTTCAACAGCGCCGATGGTATCATACCGTCCATGGTTGATCCCGAACTGCTTGCCCTGCTACGCTGTCCGATCACGTATTCGCCGTTGTCCCTGGCTGATGCGCGGGTTCTCGGACAACTCAACAGGCTGGTCGAGCAACGGAAGCTGACCTCTCGCCTGCACCAGGCGCTCGAGATCTCGATGGATGGGGCCCTGCTGAACGACGACCGAAGCTGGGCACTCCCGATCCATGGGGGAATTCCCAACCTGAATCCAGACGACGCTCTGGACCTGTCCGGACTCGACATTCAATACCTTGAAGAATGATCGTCCCCTGTTTTCTGGAGGAGAGCGAATTGACGGAACCGACTATTTTCAAGCGAATCATTGACGGTGACATTCCGGCGGAGATCGTCTATGAGGATGACCTCTGCCTGGCTTTCACGGATATTCAACCCCAGGCACCGACGCACCTGCTCGTCATTCCCCGCAAGGAAATCCCTTCCCTTGATGCGCTGGAAGACGAGGACCAGGCACTGGTAGGGCATTGTCACCTGGTGATCCGTAACCTGGCTCGTGAACTGGGACTGGACAACGGCTACCGGGTAGTCGTCAACTGTGGAGCGGATGGAGGCCAGACTGTCGACCACCTTCATTTCCACCTGCTTGCCGATCGGCCAATGCAATGGCCTCCCGGGTAGGCTACCGCTGGTAGACCGGAAGCTGACGGTAGGAGACCGTCAGGGCAAGCACCGTCATCGCTGTCTTGTAGGGATCCCCCCAGCTACCACTCTGCTGCTGGTGCTGCAGGGAATTCTCGTACATTCCGGTTGCCCAGCTATCCCAGTACTTGCCTCCAAGTTGAAAGCTGGCCTGGCTGCAATAGTAGATGCCGTAGAAAAAATGGCTCCCACCCCAGCGCTGGTTGAGATTCTGGGTCAGCATGTAATCTCCCGCGCGGGGCAGCATCTGGTCGTCATGACGACCACAGAGCATCAGGCAGAGAATGCCCACACCGGTCATGGCGGGTTTGCCTCCCTGGGAGGGCTGGTAACTAAATCCCTTTTCACCCTTGGCGCCGGGAGGCTGGCAGCGAACAACAAAATTCACTGCTTCATCAATGGACTCGATCGGGATAGCAGCGCCGTTCAGGAGAGCCGACCGGAGTGCCAAGATGGCCCTGCCTGTCAGGGAAAGATCTGCATCGCGGCTCTGTGGCTCGTAGCGCCAGCCTCCCTTGAAACGGGCGTCCTTGGGAACGCGCTGTGCGGTAAGAATCAGGGAAAGGGCACGAGGAAGCACATCATCAATCCTCGCCTGTCGTTCTGGATCGACCATGCCGGACACTTCCGAGAGAAACAGCGTGGAAATGCAATGCGCGTACATTTTCCCCTGGGCCGAGTGCAGCAGGTAACCAGACGGCTTTCCATCACGCACCTGTTCATTGGAAAGTACAAAATCAATACAACGGTCGATGTTCTCGCCATAGGGGCCCAGGCCGGGTGTGTATCCCTTGGAGAGAAATGCCATTCCCGAGAGGGCTGCCACCGCCGTCGTCTGGCCGTACTGTCCCGGAAAGGAGCCATTCTCTGCCTGCTGCGTCGCCAGGTAATTGAGCGCCTTGTCGACAGAGGTATCGATCGGTTCCTTGTACTTGAGTAATGCCTCCGATTCCTCGTCCGAGCGAGCCGTCCGCTGACCATCCAGGACAACGGACAGGATGACCAGCAGCGACAGGAAAACCCGCAGCAGGAGGTTCTTACTCTGAGCCATTATTTCCCCCTCCCTTTGCCGAGGCTCCCTTGCGGGCGAGTTCGCTGAAGTACCGACGCACCAGCTCTCGATATTCTTCCGGAACACCCCGGGCCTCTGCCTGCATGATCTGGTTCTTCAGTCGGCCCGGAAGCCGCAACCAGTCACTCCTGGAAATCTTGTATTTCCGTAACACCTGCTCGGTCGTGTTCTCCATCGTACCACCCTGCCGCCCCTGTTCTCCCTGCCCGGGAGCAGCCTGCTGGGCCGGCGTCGCCGGTGTCTGGGATGGCTGCCCTTGCTGCTGGCCAAGCTGGTTCGACGGGGGAGCATTACTGGGAGACACCTGGTTGGAAGGCACGCCCGCTTCCGTGGCGGCCTGCAAGGCGGCATCCGCAAGTGCTTCAGCCGCTTCACTGGCTGCTTCGGCTGCCTCTTCCGAATTGGCGGGCATGGGGGTTCCCTCCCCTGCATCGGACAACTCCTCCGCTGCCTCGGCCGCCTGTTCAAAAGCCTCCAGCAGCGGATCGGTTTCTGCCGGCAATGGCTGGCCCTCGGGCATGGTTCCCAGGTTTGCCAGTTGTGCTTCTACCTGCTCACCGAATTGCTGGAGCGATTCTGCCGTGCTCTGCAGCTGCTGGGCAGCCTGGTCCTGGGCACCTTGTGCCTGGGCCAGTGCCTCCTGCATTTCCGCCTCGCTCAGCGGCATCGGAGATCCCTCGGCGGGCTCTTCTCCCGGCTCCGGACTTCCCTCGGCAGGTTCCGGCGGAGCTCCTTCCGGTGGTGCTTCACCCGGCATGGGGGCCGGTGTCAACTGGGCCAGCTGCTCCTGGGCCTGTTCTGCCTGCTCGGCTGCCTCGCCCGATTGCTCTGTCGCCTGCTCGGTTGCCTGCTGGGCAGGCTCGGCCTGGTTCATGGCCTCCACCTGCTGATTCAGGTTGGCTACTTCCTCCGCAAGCTCTTCTGCCTCCATTGCAAGCTGTTCCTGCAGAAGCTCAATTGCTTCTTCAATGTTCCCCTCGTTCAGGGCTTCGAGCTGCTCGGCCACCGCTTCCTGACGTTCGGCCAATTCCTGAACCTCCTGTGCCAGTTCGTTCTCCAGCATCGGTTCCCCGGCTTCTGGTTCTCCCGGCTCGGGGGTCCCTTCCGGATCAGCGCCCGGTTCGGGGGTTCCTTCCGGGTCGTCGCCCGGCTCGGGGGTTCCTTCCGGATCGTCGCCCGGCTCGGGGGTTCCTTCCGGATCGTCGCCCGGCTCGGGG
>CAYYZW010000151.1:0-56898 GCA_964476375.1 uncultured Pirellulaceae bacterium | reverse complement strand
CTGACTGTCGTCGATCCGCCGCTGGGCCTCCTGCCGGACATCCTCCACGAAACCGGGTAAGCCCTGGATGACCAGGTCAAGCTCGACGGCATCAAACGTCGCGGCAGCTCCATCCGAATGATCGCGATGGACAAGCAATCGTATCGGTTCCGACATCGACAGAAGCCCTTTCGTTCCGATGAACCCGCACCCGCCACTCAGACATCTTTTACCAGGGCCCGCCCGAACCCCGCGGCACCGATATAGCCGGCATCTCCGCCAAGGCTGGCAAAATCGATGGTGACCTTCTCGGCGATCACCGGGAAGGTCCGCTCGCCAACCTGCTGTCGGGTCGTCTCCAGGAACTCCCGGCCGAGTGCTGATTCATGCCCACCGAAGTCCATGGCTCCCCCCAGCACCACCAGGGCCGGGTCAATCGTGTGGAGCAGTGTGACGATCCCGATCGCCAGCCAGCGAGCGGTTTCACTAATTATCTCATGCGCCAGCGGGTCACCATTTTCCGCCGCCTGGTATATTTCCAGCGCCGTGATCTGCTGGTCCCCAGCCAGCAGATCCTGCAGGCTGGATTCCGCCCCGGCCGCCAGGGCTTCCCTGGTGCGACCTACCACGGCCTTGGCGCTGGCATAGGACTCCAGGTGGCCCGGCTGACCACAACTGCAGGGACGCGCGTCGTCGCTGGCATCGACAATAATATGCCCGCACTCGCTTCCATGGCTATGGGCCCCATCAATCGCCGCACCATCCACGATGATGCCCCCTCCCACACCGGTGCCAAGCGTGAGCATCACCATGCTGTCATGCTGCCTGCCTGTTCCGATCCAGTATTCCCCGTAGGCCGCCGCTGCCCCGTCATTGGTAAAAGCGACCGGGGTCGCGTCACAGAGCCGGCTGAGTTCATCCCGTACAGGGTAGTGCCGCCAGCCAGGCAAGTTGGGCGGTTCAAGGATCAGCCCCTCCGGGATATCCATTGTCCCGGGAGTCCCCAGTCCAACTGCCGCCAGGTCATCGATCGAGAGGTGATGGTTGGAAAGCAGTTCCCTGAGTGCATCCGCCAGCCGACCGAGGGTGACTGCCGCATCCACCGTCGCGTTTGTTTCAATCCTTGTGAAATCCACCGTCGCCCCGGTGTCGTCGACAATCCCCAGCTTGATACTCGTACCACCAACATCCACGCCCGCAAACAGGGGCCGCTGGGCATTCGCCACATCAACGCTCGGTACATGTTCTGACATGGCCCGTCCAGGTGGAATAAGCGGGATAAACAGGTATCGGGGGGCGGTTCTTTATAGGGGACTCCGAATCGACGGGCAATCATCGGCTGGAAGAATACTACGCGGATCCTTTTTCGAGCATTATAATGAAACAGTCGAAGTGACATCGGCCTGTAACAATCGACCTCCCGTGTGCTCCTCTCCCATGCGACAGAAGACCACCTGTCAAAAACGATTTTCTGCAGCAACCCTGGCCCTGGTCCTTGGCGGTCTGCTCGGTGGCCCATGGTCTTCCGCCAGGCTCGCCACGGCGAAGGAACCGCCCAGCCCGGAGAAAGTGGCTCAACTCGTTGAAAAGCTCGGCGATGACTCCTTTCGCAACCGCGAGCAGGCACACCGGGAACTGCTGGCGATCGGCCTGCCTGCACGAGAGGCCCTGGTGCGTGGACTGCGGAGCCCCGACCTTGAAATCAGGTTGCGGTCCCGGCGATTGCTGGCCCAGGTCGCGGAAGAGGAATTCGAGGGCCGGCTGGCAGCCTTTATAGCGGATGTCAATGGCACACGGGATCATGACCTTCCTGCCTGGAAAAGGTACCGGGAGTCCATTGGCAACACGCGCATGGCCCGTACTCTTTTCGTGAACATGATACGTGAGGAGATGCCACTTCTGCAGGCATTTGAATCCGGCAGGAAACTGGAAGAGCTGTTCTCCGAAAGGGTCAAGAGCCTGCAGCCCTATTCCAGGATCAATTCCAACGGCCCCCGCGTTGCCAGTTCCCAGAGCCTGGCAACCCTGTTGTTCGTCGTTTCCCAGCCGGAACTGACGGTCGACCAGATCACCCACCAGCAAATTTTCAGCTTGCTGCAATACACCGGCACGCAAAATGTGATCAAGGGAAGCCCCTATAGCAAGGTCCTGCTGGGGATGCTGGATGGCTGGGTACGCAAGCTCGACAAGCAATTACCGAATGCTTATTACCCGCTGATGATCGCGCTCAACTACGACATGAAAGAGGCCGGCTTTGAGATTGCCAAGAAATACCTTGGCAACAACACCACAACCTCCTCGGCGCAGCAATACGCCATCATGAGTATCGCCCGCTTTGGCACGGCCGGGGACATCGACCTGCTCGTTCCACAACTGCAGAACGAGGCGGTCTGTCACACCTGGAGTAACCCACAGATCAAGAAGGGGGTTATCAAGACACAGGTGCGGGATGTGGCACTGGTGATGATGCTGGAAATGACCGGGCAGAATCAGCAGGAGTATGGTTTCACACTACTGCAGCGAAACCCCACAACCCTCTTTCACGGTTACACCTGTGGCTTTGTCGATGAATCCCAGCGGGACAAGGCACTCTTGATGTGGAACACCTGGTACACCAAGCACCAGAAAGACAAGGATGCACCCTGACCGGGTCAGCCATCCTACGGGGGTGGTCGTAATTCCCGCGAGGTTATGTCCTCTCGAAATTGTTTTTCGCTGACCGCCTCACAGATCTCGCCAAGCGACGCTGGAACCTCCAGGTCCCCCAGGCCAAGAAACTGTGCCGCTTCGCCGCCACCCCCGGTCTGAAAATGGCTGTCCATCAGGCGGCCGAAGACCAGGAAGCGACAGTCACTTTCCCGTATTGTTTCGAGTGCTTTTTCCCATGTCAGGCTGGAACCCTCGTAATAGTGTGGCTGGCTGATTCGAGCAATCGTATCGACACCCGTCAGGAAAGTACTTCCCGGGAAAAGTCCCGCCTTCTCGACAAAGGTCGGTGCCCTCGTGATCCAGACGGCCTGGTCCATGAGCGGAATAATCCGGCAGAGAGCCGCTGCCGTACTCAAGACTGGCTTGTCGACATTTTCCAGTGATATTTCCAGGGCCACCCCTCTCCCGGTCAGCTGCTCTGCCACCTGTATGATCTTCCGGTGCCCTGCATGCATGGGATTAAATGCTCCCGGAAAAATCACCTTGTCGGACAGACCCTGGCCCTGGATTGGAACCACGGGCCAACGACCCCCACCCTGTTCCAGCTGGCGGCAGGCGTCGAGCACCTGGAGCACTCGCAGGACCGTTTCCAGGAGCAGGTCCGCAGCCTGCTGTTGCCGTTGCTCTCGCCCAGCCGGTTCCAGCCGCCGCTGCACCACCAGCGTGGTTGGAAGCTGGCCCGGCTTTTCGTGGTGCGCCACACCAACAAAGACCTGGCCATCCAGTTCCGCCGGCGCTCCCGGCCCCAGGTGGCCGGTAATCGACGTTGCCAGTGTGGCGGTGCCCGTCTGCTGAAGTGAATTCAGGGCCATCTGCCTGGCAACCGGTTCACTAACCGCTCCCTCGCTTTCCAGCAGGGATTCAGAAATATCGAGCCAGTCCTGCTTGGTTCCCTCCTGGTAAACAACCGACGACCCACAGAAATTCCTGGAGATGCCTGGTACTCCCCCCAGCCGGGAGGCAGCAAGTCCCGCCGTACAGCTTTCCGCCAGCACGAGCTGCTGGTGATTGCAATCCAGCAGCTGCTGAATTTGATCCGGCAGGGAGCCGTTGGCAGAAATGTCAGTCATCAGGAGAGGACTCTCTCGGGGAACAGGATGCATGCTGGAGTTATTGTCACCAGCCATCTCTGCCGGGACAACCCTTTGGGCTGCCATGGGGAAAACACCGGCAGAGGACTACAATGACCCGATGATTTCTCCTCCGCCTTGCCGTGACAGACGGCGGCTCCTGATGATCGGGACAGTCTGTGGTGCTGTTTCAGCATTCGGCTATTCCGGTGCAAATATCTTTCTCCGCCGGCTTGTGGATTGTGATCCGACCTGGGTCTCAACCGTCAAGGCGGTGCCCACGATCCTGCTCGTGATTCCCTGGTTGCTTCTGCGTCGCCAGTCCGGCTCACAGGAATCATTGCACCAACGGGCAGTGCTCGTGCTTTTGGGGTGCGGCCTGCTGGGAAGCCTGATGGGCAACGTTGCTTTCCAGTGGTCTCTCAGCGTCGTCGGCCTGGCAATTGCCGTTCCCATCTGTTTCGGCTCAATGCTCGTCTCCAGTCCCCTGCTGAGCCGGGCGGTCCTGGGAGAAGTAATTTCCAGCCGCACGATCCTGGCAATGGGTGTGTTGATCCTCTCGATCACCCTGCTTGCGTCACGGATCGAGCCGATCACCTCCCGGCCGGCGAGCAGTACCACCGTGCTCCTCGCTGTCCTGCTCCTCTGCCTGGCAGGAATCACCTATACCATGCTGGGAGTTGGGATTCGCTATGGGCTGGACAAGGGAGTCTCCCTGCCCCTGACGCTCGGTATCATCTCGGCCAGTGGATTCCTTCTGCTTGGTTCCCTGTCCTTGGGCCACATTGGCTGGGATGCCATGCGCTCCACAGAATCCCGGCATCTGGCCGACATGTTCCTTGCCGGGCTTTTCAATGCCATCGCCTTCCTCTCGCTGACCCGGGCCATCCAGTTGACCAGCGTCACGTACGTGAACCTGATCAACGCATCCCAGGTCGCCATCGCCGCCCTGACCGGCGTCCTGCTATTCCAGGAAAAAGCGACCCTCTTGATGGTGACCGGCGTGATTCTCACGATCGCCGGCCTGATGCTGGTCCAGGGGCCCGCTCACCGGAAAGACCAGAAAACCACCTTGATCAGCCCGGAATAACCTTTTTCTGGAAGTGGTTTCGCTGGGTTTTTTCTGGAAATCTTTCTTTTCGCGACCAATATCCATCGCTGGACAGCGAAATACCCTCTACCGCGGGAAAGATGCCCGGAAGCACTTCCCCATGACAGGTGAAAAATGGACTGAAACGCCCTTTGCAGGCACACCACAAACTGGAAACGTTTTTCAAAAGGAAAGAACGATGAAAAAGAAAATGAAGAAAATAGCTATTGGTGGTGGAGTTGCCACTGTCATCCTGCTGTTGCTCTTTGGTCGCAGCACCTGGAGTTATCTCACCACGACGGTGAATCGCGTTCATGAATCGGTGAAAAGCACTGTTCCTGTTGATTTCGAGCTGGATCGGGCACGTCAGGAGACGGCACAGATCACACCGGAAGTCCGTAAGAACATGCACTTGATTGCCTCGGAAGAGGTCAAGATCGAGCAACTCGAGAAGCAGATCCTTGGCCTGGAGGACAAGCTCAGCCAGGACCAGACTGATATTCTGCGTCTCAAGTCGGATCTTGAGTCGGGAACCGGAAACTTCATCTACGGTGGTGTCACTTTCACTGCCAAGGATGTGAAGCGGGACCTGGAAAACCGTTTTGAAGAGTTCACCACGGATGAGGAGACTCTCAAGAGCCTGGCCAAACTGCTTAAAACCCGACACGATTCGTTGAGGGGTGCCCAGGATCGACTCGCTTCCATGCAGGCTTCCCAGCGGAAGCTGAAAGCAGAGATCGATAACCTGGAAGCCCGCAACAAGATGGTGCAGGTCGCCCAGGCGAGTAGCGAATTCGAGTTCGATAACAGCCAGCTGGCCCAGGCCCGCGAACTGGTCAACACGATCGATTCACGTGTTCGCACGGATGAGAAGATGCTCAATGCCGTCTCTCACCCGCTCGATCGGATTCCGCTTGAGCGAGCTGAAGCGGAGACCGACATCCTTGACCGGATCTCCAATCACTTCGGAACAGGCACGCCTGAGACCGGGGTCGAAGCGAGTGAAGAAGTGGAATCGGTACAGGTGGAAGCGACAGAAGAGGTTGAGGCGGTTCACGTGGGAGGATAGTTCTCCCGGAGAATGTCCGGGGGGCAGGCTGATGGCCCGCCCCCCGGTTTTTTCTTTCTCACAACCACACTAGTCTGGAGATGAACGACGATGTTCTCCAAATGGACCCGATTCAACCGACTGGGACACCTCTGGCACTGGATCCTCGAAGATCACCCACCCATCCCAGGTACCCTGATGAAGAATGGACTTCCAGAACGAATCGTACTCTGGGTCGACGGGGTCGGTGGATTCCTGATCTGCCTATCAAACAAGGTGACGCTCGGCCAGGCAGTCCCCGGAACCACAGTGGATATCCCGATCCTGGCCGATCTTTCCGGGAAGCACGCCACGATACATCGTGATGGTGAGAATTACCTGGTTGAACCTCATGGCACGGTCTTTCTGCATGGCAACAGGATTCTCGAACCGACACTCCTGAAGGATGGGGCCGAGCTGACCCTGGGCCGTGATGTCCAGATACAATTCCACACACCGCACCCTCTCAGCACCACGGCCCGGCTAAATTTCACAAGCCATTACCACACCGAACCACGGTGTGATGCTATCCTGCTCGTTTCCCAGTCAATCGTCCTGGGGCCCAGCCAACAAAATCACATCCTCTGTCGGCAATGGCCAGACGATATTGTCATTTTCCAGCGGCAAAACAAGCTTTTCTGCAGAAGCAAGCAGCCGGTGAAACTTGATGGCAAGCCTCTTCCATCCACGACACCGGTCCAATGTGGCCAACGAATCTCCATGGAAGGGTGCGTGATCAGCCTGGAGGAGGTGAAAGGTGGTATCTAGCAGAACTGGACAGGCGAATCGTTCAGGCGATAACCTAGATCATGATGACATGAACCAGCAACAACCGGCTCCCGGTGCGAACGTGGAAAACAAGGCAAACATCTTCACTCATGAGAGCGGAAGCAAGCCGCTTGACGGTTACACGATCAAGCGGGGAATCGGCATTGGCGGATTTGGCGAGGTTTACTTTGCCCTGAGTGACGGCGGCAAGGAAGTTGCACTCAAGAGAATCCAGCGTCACCTGGACATCGAGTTACGGGGCGTGCGGCACTGCCTGAATCTCAAGCACGCAAACCTGGTGGGGCTCTTCGACATAAAACACGATGCCCAGGAAACCGGCTGGGTCGTGATGGAATACGTTTCCGGGCAGAGCCTGAAAGAATTGCTTGACCAGAGGCCGGGGGGGCTTTCCCTGGACGAAGTGGCCGCCTGGATTCACGGGATCACAAGTGGGGTGGCTCACCTGCATCGCCACGGCATCGTACACAGGGACCTGAAACCCGCCAATATTTTTTTCGATGATGGCCTGGTGAAAGTGGGCGACTATGGATTGAGCAAGTTTATCTCCTGCAGCCGCCAGGAAGGCCAGACCGAGAGTGTCGGAACTTTCCATTACATGGCCCCTGAAATTGGCAAGGGGGACTATGGCAAGCAGGTGGATGTCTACGCCCTTGGCATCATGCTTTACGAGATGGTCACCGGTGATGTTCCCTTTCATGGGGAGAGCAGCCAGGAGATCATCATGAAGCACCTGACCGACGAGCCGGACCTCTCCAGCATCCACTCTCGATTCCGGGACGTGATAGGCAAGGCACTGATGAAAGACCCGGCCAATCGATTCGAGGATGCCCTGGAAATGCTGACGGCACTTCCCGAACCGGACTACGAGAAGCTGGGCCAGTTTTCCCCACCCCCACGAAATGTCAACCTGCAGCCCCCGGCCGATCCACCAGCCGAGGAGATCGTGGACCTGGTCGCAGTGCCACAGCCGGTGGTTCAGCCGGCGACCACGGTCGTTCGCAGAAACCGGAAAACCGTGCCGGAAAAATGGGAAAACCTGGCAAGACAATCCCTTGGTTCTCCTTCTGCAACAATTCGCACAACAGGGTTGCTGGAGTCCATGCTCAAGGCAACCGCTATCTCGGTTATCCTGACCCTGGTGATGATTGTCGTCGGGGGCATCCCATCTGCTGACCGGACGATCACGCTGTTTGGCTGGCTGGCAACGATCAACCTTGCCAGCTGCTGGATGATCCTGGTCCTGGCACACTTCTGGGAACTCAGGAGCGGCGACGAGGTCATTCGCAGGTTAATCATGTTCATCGGAGGGGTCGGAGTAGGAACCCTGGCATATCTCACCGCTGGATTTCTTCATATCATGCCGGCGGACTTTGGCGACACCGGCGCAACTCCCAATCTCCCCTGGGTCTTCTACAGCAGCCTTTTCAGCCTGGAACATCTTGCGATCAGTTATGGTGCCCTGTTCGCCATTTTTTCCTGGTGGAAACAGGCCGACCCCTTGCGGGTGCACCGGGTCAGCCTGGTCACCGCAATCGCCTGTGCCCTTGTTGCCTGGTTTTTGCCGATCCTGCTTTTCCCGCTGGGAATCATGGCGGCCGCCACGATCTCCATCACCGTGCAGGCCTCCTCCCCGTGGATGTCCCTGGAACAGCGTCAACACTTCAAGGTCGAAGCCCGTTACGAGTGAAACCAGCCATGATGTCACAAGCACCCAGAAAGCGAATTTCACGATCTCCGCATGGTCGGCTGGCACTGCTGCTGGGCATCCTGTTGCTCGTCACAGGGTGTGGAGAAGACGAACCAGGAAATACGCAGACCCCAGGGGCAGGATCTGATCCGGAAGCCGTGGAGGTGATTCCCAGCTGGGTTCAGACGGAACCTGTGAGCAATGATCATTTTGATCGCTTCGTGGTCCACGGGGGCTGGTGGGCCAGTGATGAAGAAGCTCGCTCAGAATACGAGGGACTCCTGAAGAGAAGCATCCGTACCCGCTTGGACCGATACCTCGACGAATCTGCTGGACACGCGGAAGTGCAGACAGCACGTGACACAAGCGAGGGCGATCGCTCGGTATACCAGCAGGAATTACTCACAAAATATCCGCAGGTTGCCCACGAGTTAGTTCATTACGACCCGGAAGAGTTCCAGGAACATGTCCATATCTCCCAGCCCTACGGGGAAACAAGGGAATTCAATGTGGCAGGGCTCATGTATCAACTGCACGGGCTGGTCGAGATGGAATCTGGTCTCAAGAAAGAACTAGGCGGTCGCTGGACATCTTACGAGAGCCGTCATCGGGTGGGCCAGCTGGGGCTTGCCTGGCTGGCCATCGTGGGGATCGTCACGGTTTTTTACTTCCACCTGCGAATGGGACAGGCCGACATTCCCCGTCGAAGAAAATTCTTACTGAGCATGGGACTGCTGATCGTCCTCCTTTTTCTCTTTTCGTTGCTCTCACAGTGGATCCGGTGGATCTAGGGCGGTTGCTTTCCAGCCTGTTTCCTTGCGGTGTATCGATCAGGATGGCACACTTGATCGATGGGAGAAGTACCCGGAGGAAAAGAGGTTCTCGTGGAAGCTGACCAGCATCTTGTCGAGCGAATTCGCCAGGGAGAGACCGAGGCATGGAATGACCTGATCGGCCTGTACGAGGGGCGCCTGCGTGCCTATGTCTCCCGGCGACTCCAGAACCGGTCTGCGGCCGAGGACATTGTCCAGGAGACATTCATCGGTTTTCTCAACAGCCTCCCCAACTATGACGGACGACGCCCCCTGGAAAGTTATCTTTTCAGCATCTCCTCGAATAAATTGACAGACCACCTGCGCCGGGAGGGCCGGCGGCCAACGATTCCATTGGCTGCCGCCAGCAGCAATCACAGTGAATGGCAGCTGGCGGGCAACCAGCGGGCTGCCAGCAGTATTGCCAGGAGCGACGAGCGCAGGACGATGGAGGAAAATGCCCTTCGGGATGCCCTGACGAAACAGGTGAGAAACTGGCAGGACCGTGAGGACTGGCTCAAGATCCAATGCCTGGAGTTGATCATCGTGCGGGGCTGGTCCAACAAGCAGGCGGCCGGGGAACTCGGAATAAGCCAGCAGAAAGTCGCTTCGATCAAACATGAATTCGTCAAGGCACTGACCCGCTCTATCCGTAGCCGGGGGCTTCCCGAGGAGGTCTTTCCCGAGCTTTACGAGATGGATTGATCAACCTCCCGGGATGAAACGTGATTACCCATGCCAAGTGATTTCTCCTCGTCCGAGATTGAAGCCTTTCTTGATGAAGCACTCGATGCCGACAAGATGACGGCCATCGAGTCCTCGCTTCGGGACAACAAACAACTGCTCGGCCAGGTGGCCGAGGCTATCTCGCGGCGCGATGCCGGGATCCACTCGCTGGGAGAAATCTGGCGCCGGCACCGCATCAGCTGCCCGACGCGGGAGGACCTGGGAAGTTACCTGCTGGAAGTCCTCCCAGGCCCGCAGCAGCTCTATGTTCATTTTCACCTGGTGACCGTGGGCTGCCGCCTTTGCCAGGCAAACCTGGATGATCTGAGACAACTGCATGACGGGGTGGAAAAGGACCGCCAGGCACGACGGAAAAGGTACTTCGAATCCAGTGCCGGCTACCTGCAGCGGGACAACTAGCGTACACGCTGGCCAAGTGCCCGCCGGTGCGATGCCGTGGCCTTCTCGATCTGCTCGCGTGACTGGAAAGGAATATACATCCCCCGCATCACCATCTGGTAACACTCACCCAGCTTGTAACGGGGGATAAAGAACTGGAAATCCCAGGCCGGGTTACCAGCCCCGCCTCCGGAAGGTGACTGGGTGAGTCGCACCTGGTCGGACGGCCGGAACATCTGGACCCAGGCCATTCCATGACTGACACCGTAGTACCAGGGATCACGAAACTGGTGATGGCTCCGGTTGAAAACCAGGGTCAGAGGGAAATCATCGGCATGGAAAAACCGGCGACGATCCTTGCTCCCGACATGGGTTGATAGTTTTCCATGGGCTGGAGTCACCCCACGAATCCAGCCCTCAACCGTGCTGGGGGGAGTCGTTCCCTGGAAGTGAATATCCAGCGATTCCGGCTGATGAATGTAACTTGCCCAAAACAGCCCGATGTAACCATGTTCAAACGTGTCCCGCCGGGGGATGCACTCGAGGGTCATCTCGATCACCCCGTCATCAAGCATCTGGTAGCGAAGACAACTCTCGAGGCCGTAGTGGGGCGAGGGTGCCTGGTAGAGTTCGACCGTTCGGTCATCAATCCTGCGCAGCTCCATCGGGGCATTGCGTGGCTCAAACAGGATTGTCCGGTCACGGGGTTCCCCGTCATGGATATGCTCGTAATTCAGCCCGGCATAGGAGGGCACAAAGAGGTTGGCGGGCCGTTCCCCGTGGGAGAGCCGTCCCACTCCGCTGTAACCGGCACGATGCCCTGGCAGCTGGTCATCATCGACCGCCGCATTTGTCACGATCACGGCCTCGACCCCTGCAGCACGCAGTACCATGTAGGGCTTCTCCGGCACGCTATAGGAAATCGACTTGTTGTTGAGCGTGGTCACCCCCCGCTTTTTCTCTGCCAAGAGCAGGGCCGTGGAAAAGAACACACCAGCAAGAACGATTCCAGCTGTCACCCACCGGCTCTTCAAAAACATGGCATTTCTTCCTCGATCAACCTATATCTGGCACGGCTTGATTATAGGATCCCCTCGCAGGAAGTTCACCCACCCGGGTTTAAAGCCCGGCCAGCTTGTTTTCCAGCATCGCGATCAAGCCGGCAAGATCCCGGCACTGGCCAATCATGTCCGCGTCCAGTAGTAACCGGCGATCCGTTTCCAGTTCCAGCAGGCAGGAAGGAAGCGGGCCGGCCAGATTTCGTGTCTGGTCATCAAGCTGGTTGGCATAAAGGAACTGGATCTCCAGGGGAAGTGACTCCAGGAAGTCTCGCCATGGCCCACGCATTCGGTAAGTGTATGTTAGCCGGCAAAGGTCACACGGGTAGCTGCCCGGCGAGAATGTCTTGTGCACCAGGTCCCGCAACGCCTGCAATGTGCCACTGCGGGAGTTGTAGATAAAGACCAGCCTGCCTTTTGAAGAGGAGGAGTTCATGCGTTTTTCCCCAGCAGATCCCATCCCGTACCGCGTCTGCAATTCCCTCCTGGGGACTCAACGTGATCGGGGTGGAAAAGGTGCGCGAGGACCTCGATGGTATCCACCACGCGCGGTCCGGAACGATTGAGCAGGGCATTTCCATCCATCAGAAAAACCCGTTCCTGCCGGACCGCGGCGAGTTCGCCCCAGTGCGGCAGGCCTGGAAGTCCTCCTGCCTCCTGCTTTGAACGATCCAGGTCGAAGCCACAGGGGGCCACCACGATCACCTCCGGATCCAGTTCCACGATATCGTGCCAGCTGTGGTAAACGCTTTCCGTCCCGCCCTCTGCCAGCAGGGATTCCCCTCCTGCTGCCGAGATCAGGTCCGGAACCCAGTTGCCCGCAAGCATGATCGGTTCGATCCACTCGATACAGGCCACGCGTGGTTTCGGCTGTCCCATGACCTGCTGCTGGACTGCCAGCATCCGCTCCTTGAGCTGTCCAACCAGCTGTATCGCTTTCTCCTGGCAGTCGGTCGCCCGTCCCACCTGGACAATATCCGCCAGGATTTCCTGGAGGCTGCTTGGATTCAGTGGCAACACGTGGGTGTGAAGAGAGGGATTCAATTCCAGCAGGTCAAGCACATCCTGGTATCGAACCGCACAGACATCACACTGCGCCTGGGTAATGATCAGGTCCGGCCCAATCCGGCAGATCTCTTCCACGTCAAGCTGGTAGAGTGGTTCCCCTGCTCCCAGTCGGCGGCGGACGGTCTCATCAATCTCGGCACTAGGGAGCGATGAAGAAAGCGTCGACCGTGTGACCCGGGGCCTGCCGACGACGCCGGGTGGGTAATCGCACTCGTGGCTGATTGCCTGGATCCTGTCCAGCAGACCAAGGCTGGCCAGGATTTCCGTGGCACTTGCAAGCAGGGAGACAATCCGCTGGGGACCGTGCATCGGGATCCGGGTTCTCTTTCCTGGCCAGGTCGCTACTGGGGATTGATTCCGCCTGTTGGATCGAAACCTTCAGGCAGCTGATTCACATCCGTTTCATATTTCTGCAGAAGTCCATGCAGCTTGAAGTCTGCAGGGATCGTCTCCTCCACCTGGGCCAACAAGCTCTCATAGTTTGCCACCGATTGCCGAAGGATCTCCGCTTCCGGATCATCCATTAGCTGTGGAAAATCGTCAAAGATCTTTGCCCACTTGTCCCAGCCAAGCTCATATTGCCGGCGCGCCTTTTCCAGTTCTGCATTGACAAAAAACTCGTCAGCCAGCCGGACCGCCTGGCGGGCGTCGGTTGCCAGCTTGAGCTGTTCCACCTCGCAGCGCATCTTGAAATAATCAAAATTCACCATGCCACGGCAGTACTCGGACGCCATGGCATATTGCAGCTTTTCTTCATATTGAACAGCCAGTTTCTGGGCTGCTGGTTTCAGTTCATCCGGAAGCCGGCGGATGAATTCCGCGTTGGTAATTTCCAGCTTCATCTCCGCCGCACTGGCCAGTGCCTCCTCGTCCTGGGAACGAATACTCGCCGGCAATGACCGGGCTTCTCTTTCCGCCGCGCTTAACAACTGCTCTCTTTCCAGCTGTATTTTCTCATAGAGTCCGGGATCCTGGGCAATGATCTCGTCCTGGATCCTCTTCACGGCCGTCCTGTGGGTCTGGATATCGTTCATGCGAATCGAGATACCAATCGGCGTCTTGATTTCCTGGTTTCCCAGCTCGTTCCAGCCCTCCCCGGCCCGTCGAAAGGCCTCTCGCCCTTTCTCATCAAGAAACCCCTCGTCCTCGATTGCGACCGCAAAAGAGATCAGGGTCTTTGGCTTGACCGTGTAAAACTGCAGGTGGTTTTTTCCCATGTTGCGGAGCTGGAAGCGGTCGACAGCATTCTCCGACTTCTGGTACCACTGCCAGGAAACAAGCCAGTTATCCGGGGATCCCGTCGGACCCAGCGATCGGCGGGAGAAGGTATCAATTCCCTCTTCCAGGGAAAGCTCCTGGTGAAAGTCAACATCTTCCTGGAACAACACGCGAAACTGGACCTTTTCATCCGGTGTGCCAATTTTTTCCCCGATAAAGCTGCCCACGTTCTGGAGTAACCGTGGTTGTTCACGGTTGTAGTGGGTGCCGTCGACAAGGAACTTGATCCCCCGCTTGACCCAGTGGTATCGCTGGCGGTAATCGTCGAATTCCGAGGAGATGTTGTAGGACAGGTTGTGCGCCTGGAATTCCCAGACCTTGATAAAATGCGGCTGCAACTTCGTGATCTGGTTGAGCGTGGCACTGAGATTATCAAAATCCTCTGTCTTGTGATAATGGGCCGCCTTGTCCCAGAGGATATTCACCGCCACGCCACGCATCCCAAAAGTCGCCAGTTGCATGGACACACTGACCGGGTCAATCTCGCCCAACTGGGCGTGCGAAAGTCCATACGACTCCCGCAATTGCGAGAGCTTCCCGCCGCTACTGGTCGTCGAGGCGGGCTGGCCCAGTACGAAAAGGGGAAACAACAACAGCATGATCGCGCTGATGTAGATAACCTTGCGGACGAATGGGTTATTCCGGTTCATGCGGCAAACTCTCTTGTCCTGAGTACAAAGTATCCCATCACCGAGAGCACGAGGAAATACCCGAACGTGATCGTCGCGTGACGCATTAGAATGTGCCTGTTGATATCGTACCCGTAAGCAACCTTGCGGACCGTGTTAAATTCCGGGTAGTTGGGCAGGAGATCCGAAGCCCATATCATGACCCGCATGTAGACATCGTCAGCTCCCTGGTCGTCCGCTTCCTGCTGGGTCGTGATCCTGTAAAGCGACTCCAGGGGGCCACCGCCGGTGATCTCCCCTGTTTGGATATCGGCGAGAAAACCACTGAACATGCCCAGCACGATCGTGGCCAAGGTGGCCTTGAGGGCAACAATGCCCGTCAGGAAAGTGCTGAAAAAGACACCGAACAAGACCACCAGGACCATCTGCATCCAGAGACCAAGGTAACACTTGCCAAAGTTCACCCAGAAGCTGTTGGGCGTCGCCTTGAGGTAAACATCGGCCTGGGCCATGCCAAAGAACTGGGCACGCTGCCGGCAGCGAATCCATACTTCCAGCTGGCCATTTTCATCTACCAGGTCGTCAAACAGGTCCAGTTTCTTCAGCTGCCCGCTATTGTCCTGGAACTTGAGCTGGTCAAGCCCGACGAAAACCTCGCTTGCGGCAAACTCTGTCGCCCGGAATGGAATGGGCATGCACTGCCGGCGAGCGGGATCGGCATCCGCGGTGGGACTGGGATTGCGAAGAATAATCTCCCCGGGAATCTGCTCTTCAATCTGTCCCTTGCTCGTGCGAAACACGCGGATATCCATTTCCAGCATTAACCCGTCGGGGAAATTGTCCGGAGAGATGTTGGAAAAAGTCCATACCGCGGCCCCGAGCGTGTTCCCCTCGATGTAACTTCGATAGGTCCACTCCTTTCCAACATTCAATCCGACCTCTTCCTCCTGCCCTTCACGGTTTCGGAAGACCAGGGTTCCATAAATTGGTACGCGGGCCTGCAGGCTCCCCTGCGGTCCGCCAATTTCCATCGAACCGTCCTCCTGGAGTACCACCGGATGTCGGTGTTCCCTGACAATTGGGCTGGTTGTCCCCAGCGTCTTGCCCCCGGATGTCGTGTTCTCATCCACGAAGAAATCATGGCGGTGGTGAGAGTCCCTGCTGGTTTCCCCGTTATGCTGATTCAGATTCGTGTCGGGATCGAGCTGGGCGGAGGTCGCCTCGACCTGGTGGCTATGATGCAGGCCCCGGTAGACAAAAATGCCGCTGACCAGGCCCATCACCATCAGCAGCAATGTCCCCACGGTGATAAATCCCAGCACCCGGCCCCAGAACAACTCCAGTGGACGCACCGGCTTGGTGGCAATCGTGTAGATCGTCCGATCCTTGATGTCGTTGGGCAGGCTGAAGGCACTCAGGAACATGGCCAGTGCCAGCACAAGGTAATTACTCATCGTCAGCACAAAGCCCAGGTAGAGCCTGGCAGGATGGTCATTCTCCACGTCGAGCATCCAGCCGGCGAACAGCATGACCAGGACAAAGACGCCGAAGACCACCAGCACGCGGCGACGAAGGGACTCCTTGACGGCCAGGTGGGCCAGTGCAAACACACGGCGAGGCGAGATCCTGGCACCATCACGGGAAAAGAAGCCGGTGACGGCGCGGGAAATGATATAGATTGCCTCGGTCGGCCCATGTCGTACGACAGCAAAGGCGTAGCAGGTGGCGAGGCCAAGCGAGAGAAGTATCAGTACGATCTTGGCATAGCTCCAGGCCGCAGCCGGAAACCAGTCGCCAAACGTAATAAATTCACTGGGGTCAACAATCATGATCTCTACATCCTGTCCGAAACAGCTGGTATCACCAGTCCCGGCTAGTCATCTTCTTGAACCGTGGAGCCACTCGTTTCCCCGACAACATCATGGAACAGGTCCTCGAGCGTGCTGGTGGGATTTTCCATCGACACGACTTCCCCCTGGTGGCGTTCAATCACCTTGCGGATTTCTTCTTCCGCCTCGGTATTCAGACCACGGGCCTGGATCTGCGTTACGTCCTGGACAGTCAGCAGGTCGTCGACACGACCCAGTTCTTTTAATTCCCCCTGGTGGAGAATCGCGATCCTGTCACAGACATCCTGAACGTCGGCCAGCAAGTGGCTACACATCAAGATGGTCTTACCCTGGTCCCGCAACTTGATGATCAGTTCTTTCATCTCGCGTGTACCAATTGGATCCAGCCCGGTGGTCGGTTCATCGAGCAGGATCAATTCAGGGTCATTGATAAGTGCCTGGGCCAGCCCGATACGTCGTGTCATCCCCTTGGAGTATTCCTTCAGCTGCCGCTTCTTCGCCCAGTCCATACCGATCAGGTCAATCAACTGCCTGGTCCGGCTGCGTCGCTCGGCCGCCGAGATATTGAATAACCGTCCATAAAAATCGAGCGTCTCTTCAGCGTTGAGGAACTTGTAGAGATAGGATTCTTCCGGCAGGTAACCGATCCGCTCGTTTTTGCTCACATCGGTCGCTTCCTTGTCAAAGACAAGTGCCTTGCCACTGGTCGGGAAGAGCAGCCCCAGCAACAGCTTGATCGTGGTCGACTTGCCGGAACCATTGGGGCCAAGCAGTCCGAAGATCTCGCCACGGCGGACCTGCATGTCAAGAGCCTTGACCGCTCGCACCTTGGATCGACCCCAGAAGTCCCGGTAGACCTTTGTCAGGCTGCGGGTTTCAATAATCACTTCGCCCTTGCCATCACCTGTGGGCTCGGGAGCTTCCTCCTGGCCGTCTACATGAGACGAGGAATCCTGCTGTTCCAGATCAACTGCCTTGGGGGTATCCATGGTCTTTTCCCAGAAAAAAATGTGCCTTCGTGGACTCGTGCCTGACTTGCTTGTTTACGTCTCCGCCAGTACTCCGGTTCGGCAAGATCCCGGATGCTGCCGCGACAGGTCTTATTTCATCCCTGAAGTTCACTATAAAATATGTAGTTGTCTTCGATGACAGCCTCGTGCAGACTGGTGGATCATCAAAAGCCGAAGATATATCCTCTATTCTGACTCACTTTAGCGGCGTGGATCCAAAAAAACCTATGCGTCACCAGCATGAAACAACAGATCCTTCGGCCTTGCTCGCGCTTTTGTACGATCGTATCGATTATGAGCGTCGTGGCCTGCCGAACGAACAGGGAGAGTTCCGGCTGGACCGGATGCGCCAGTTAATGGAGCAACTGGGAAACCCGGCCGATTCACTTCCCTGTATCCACGTCGCCGGCACAAAAGGGAAGGGTTCCACGGCCTGCTTGATCCAGCAGGTCGCCCTGCTGGCGGGATACCGCGTGGGACTCTACACCTCCCCTCACCTGGAATCTCTCGAGGAACGACTGGTCATTGATGGCCAGGCCTGCCAGCCGGAGCAACTCAGGCAATTGCTCCAGCAGGTGCAGCCCGTGGTCGAGATGCTCGACAGGCAGGATCCGCAGAAACCGGGACCAACCTTTTTTGACATCACCACGGCAATGGCCATTCTCCATTTCCAACAGTCCCAGGTCGATCTTGCCATCCTGGAAGTTGGTCTCGGTGGCCGTCTCGACAGCACGAACATCTGCTATCCCGATGTAGCGATCATCACCAATATCGGGCTCGACCATACCCATCTGCTCGGCTGCACGATCGAGAAAATTGCTGCTGAGAAGGCGGGTATCATCAAGCCCGGGATTCCTGTCATCTCGGGAACCAGGGACGCCGGCGCCCGGGCGGTTATCGAGGACATTGCCCGTCAACAGGGAGCCCCGCTGCTTTTGATCGGACGAGATTTTGATATCCGACGGAATGCCCGGAACCTCGCCGGAGAGCCGGAACAGTTTACTTTTTCCGGGACAATCGATGGACGAGTGATCTGCTGGGAAAACCTGACCAGCGGCATTCCGGGGCAGCACCAGGTAGAGAATGCCGCCGTGGCCCTGGCCGCCATCGCTTGTCTTGCGGACCGCTGGCCCATCGACGAGACATCGATCCGCCAGGGGCTGGCAACGGCCTACTGCCCGGCCCGCCTGGAGTTATTTCCCGGGGAGCCTCAGCTGTTACTGGATGTCTCCCATAACCTTCCCTCGGTCGAGGCGCTCGCGCGGCACCTGGAAACAGAGATCTCGGCAGAGCGGCGAATTCTGCTTTTCTCCTGCAGTCAGGACAAGGACAGTGAAGGGATGCTGGCCTGCCTGCTCCCCCAATTTGACGATGTGATCTTCACCCGTTTTACCGGGAACCCGCGGGCCGCGGATCCAGGCACATTGCATGACCAGGCGGCCAGCTGGCTCGAAGAAAACCCGGCCACGGATTTCCAGCGGCGCCATCCGCGCCTCTCCACATGCCAGCATCCCGTCGATGGATGGGAGCGGGCACTGGAGCTAGCAGGCCCTGATGATGTAATCTGCATTGCCGGTTCCTTTTTCCTGGCGGCGGAAATCCGCCCAATGCTCCGCGAGAGAATATCTGCCCCACTCAACCAGTCAACGTGATGAACCCGGAAGGACAATAGGATGCGAAAAAGCAAGACGATGGATAAACTACGGGCCGGCCAACCGGTCAGAATGTGTGCCCTCGGGCACTTCATCCCCTCCTACATTCGGCATGCCGCTCATGCCGGGTTTGACTGCATCTGGCTGGATACAGAACACCGGACGTTTGAACGGAGGGAGCTCCAGGCCTTGCTGGCCCTGTTCCACCTGTTCGACATCGATTGCATGCTTCGAGTGGATACGAAACAAAAAACCCGACTCTACCGGTACCTGGAGGACGGCGCAAGCGGATTGATGATCCCGCATGTATCCACCGCTGAAGAGGCCCAGGATCTTGTACAGGCGGTCAAGTTCCCTCCGCTTGGGGATCGAGGTCTTGATGGCGCCGGGATGGATACTGATTTCGTGCTTGCCGGGGGACCCGGTTATACCGACGAGGCAAATTCGGAAACCTTCCTGGTCGTGCAGATCGAAACACCCCTGGCAGTGGAAAACGTGGAGAAGATCGCTTCTGTCAATGGAGTCGACGGTCTCTTCGTGGGACCCGGGGACCTGGGCCTGCGGCTCTCCAAGATGGATACCGAGATGACAGTGGAGAGTGCCATTGAACGGGTGGCAGCCGTGGCGGCAGAGCAGGGCGTGGCCTGGGGCTGCCCGGCGGTCAGCCGGGAGAACCTCGAGCAGCGTTACCAGCAGGGAGCACGGTTGCTCAACTACGGTGGAGAATTCATGACTCTCAAGAATATGCTGGAGGCTAATGCGGCCGAGCTGGATGAAGTCTATCCGGACAATTAAGCTCTAGCGGCCGCTCACCTGCCGCAACCGATCAAGCTCTCTCAGTCGCTTGATCACCTGCTGCTGCCGGACACCAGTCAGCCGACGTGCCGCCTGCTGGTAATAGATCCTGGCAATGCCCGGCTTTCCCTGCAGTTCCATCTGCTGGGCCTGGATCATCAACTCCAGCCCTTCAAGTTCCTGCTGCTGGTCTGCCTGCTGCTGCCTGAGGCGAATCTGTGAGAGGTGTTCCGTCGGCAGATCCTGCGCCCTACTCCTGGGCTGCGGGGAAGTCTGGCGAGCAAGATGCTGATTGAGAAAGGCTGCCTTGCGGGCAACAGCAGCATCTTCCGCCGAGAGACCAGGCCCGGAACGAGCGGCAGCGAGGACCTGCTGGTCCAGTTCACGGTGGTCAATGATCGTCGCCGTCACGTGGGCCCCGGAATGTCCCAGTTCCCGACCAATTGCCCGGCTGGCAAACAGGGGGCCGGCCATCGGCAACTGGCCAAACCCTGGTACACCCCGGCTGACGCTGGATTCACGAGCCGTGCTTATCCCGCCAAGATATGCCATGCCGCGATCGGGCACCATCACGCTGGTTCCGATCGAGAAAGTCCTGTAAGTCGGAAGCAGGATCACCTGGCCTGACGCCTGGCGGGAAAATGCATCTACCCCGGAAAGCAGGGTCATTGCCAGGACGCACAGGGCAGCTCGCTTGAACATTCACTTTTCTCCCAGGCAGAATCCGCTGGCGTCAGCCTTTCTTTTCTTCCATCTTGGGGACCATCTTGCTGATCCGCACGTGACGGTCGTAATGAACCGTGGCGATCTGGATATTGTCCGGATGCAGGTCCATTTCCCGGGCCGTGTCTGGAAGCTTGAGCTTGTGAAATTCTTTTTCCTGGTCCGGTTTCCAGAAGAGAAGAAAACCGCCACCACTTCCCCCCGATGCACCAATCAAAAACCCCTCGGGGTGGTAGACCGTTCGCCAGGCAATCCCCTTGGTCCCCTCACCAACAAGCGACTTTTTGACTTCCTGGGATTCCCAGTCAAAGAGCACGACCAGGGGCTCATTCACTGCACCCAGTGGGTTGGTTGCCTTGTGCAGTCCACCACAGGCCATCGTCTTCAGGTCGGGGCTGAAGGAAATACTTCGGACACCCCCGTAGTCGACCCGCTGCCCGCCGTTGTAGGTATGGAGTGCCTTGCCGTCAAAATTGCGCACCATCTTTCCCGTGGCGACGTCCCATTGCTTGATCTGTCCGGCCAGGTCCCCGGTCATCAGGAACTCCCCTTCGGGATGAAAATGAACGCTGTAGATATCCTTCTCGTGGCCGCTCATCTCCCGCACCGGAGAGCCGTCAGCGAGATTCCAGATCCGGACGACCTTGTCGTTCCCGCCGCTGGCAAGCAGGGTCCCATCCGGGCTGACCGCGATCGCCCGGATCCAGCCCTTGTGGGCCTGCACCGAGTTGATCGGTTTTGGTGCCGCATCGGCGGTCTTCCACCAGATCAGCGCATCGTCATACCCGCTGGTAATCATCGTCTCGCCATCCTTGGAAAAGGCGATCCCACGGGCCCAGGAGTCATGGCCGGACATGCCCACCTTTTCACCGCTGGCAACGTCCCATCGCTGGATCGTACGATCCTCGGATGTGGCAAAGATATAGCGGGCCTGTGGATCAAAGCGGCAATTGATCAGGGGTTGATCGTGTTTCCACTGGATGACGATGTGGGTTGCCTTGGGATCCACTCCACTGGCGGCTTTTGCTTCCGCCCCGTCAGCTGCCGGTGCCGTATCTTCATACTGGCTCATGCAAGCAATTCCTTGATCGGCTCATAGGCCGGGTCTGCGACCGGAACCGGCCGACCCCCGATATCAAATGTGCTGCTGGAATCAACTCCCACCGCCTGCAGGAAGGTGTGGAAGAGGTGACCGTGATCCACTTCCCGTTCGGTCACGGCCGTCCCGCCATCGTTCGTTTTACCAATCACCGCCCCTCGCTGGATCCCGGCACCCCCCAGGCACACGCTCCAGGCCGTGCCCCAGTGATCGCGGCCATAGTACTTGTTGATATTTGGCGTCCTGCCAAATTCCGAAAGCACAACGACCAGCGTATTGTCCCACATTCCCCGATCCACCAGGTCCGCTATCAGGGTAGAAAAGGGGCCATCCACTTCGCCCAGTTGCTCGTGGTGAAAATTAAAATTCTCGTTATGGGTATCGTAGTTGGAGTGGGTCACCTGGACGAAGGTCACACCGTGCTCGAGCAGTCGTCGGGCCATCAGGCAGTGTTGTCCAAACTGGTGGCTCCCATACTGGTCCTGCACATTCTTGGGCTCCTTGGAAATATCAAATACTTCCCGTTGCTTCATCAACTGTAATGCCCGCTCGTAGTTTTGCGTGTACACATCGGTCACTGCTGTCTTGCGACGCAGCGAAAAATTCTCATTGACCTTGCGGCGGAAATCATTCCGGCTCTGCTCGGCACCCTCGCTCAGCCCGTCGGGACGAGCCGAGTTCGGGGGCGGGGAGCCGCTTCCCACGGTCACGCTGGCAAACATCGGCCCCAGGTAGGCAGCATCGTTATTCCGTGCGCCACTCCCGTTGGAAACATGGATATGGCCTGGGAGCGAGTGCTTGTCCGCCCCCAGCGCCTTGGCAGCCACGGCACCCAGCTTGGGGAAATCAGCAGCCGGCGTCTGCCGGCGGCCGGTCATCATCATGTAGGTTCCCTTGCCGTGGTCGTTGTTCTTCGTGTTGATGCTCCTGACCAGGGACAGGTGATGCATCTGCTGGGCCGTCTTGGGTAACAATTCACTGATCTGCACGCCCGGCACGGAGGTTGAAATAGACCGGAAGGGGCCGCCTGTACTTGTACCCGGCTTGGGATCCCAGCTCTCCAGCTGGCTCAAGCCACCAGCCATGTTGATAAGCAGAATTCGTTTCTGTTCCTTCTCGAGCTGCTCGGCAATGGACTCTCGAGCAAAGATACCAAGACCACCAACCACCGACCCGGTGACGGCAGCCATCCCCCCCATGAAGCGACGGCGAGCAACAAGGTGTTCTGGAGAATTACATGCATAGGAACATTTCATGGCAGTCTTTCCTGTACCCACGATCTAGTGATTGAAACGAAACTCTGCAGATGCAAGCAGGGCCCAGATCATTTCCTGGATCGCCTGCATCCGCTCCTCTCCGCGACTGGACAAGTAATCCTCGACGTCGTGCGACTCGGTCTCGGAAGGCCGCCGCGTGAGAACACTTAAGTATAACTCTTCTGCCAGTGCCTTGGCATCTTGTTCATTTTGAAGGCGGGCCGTCAGGTTATTTCCCGAGGGATTGAGCCAGCTACGTATTGGCCCCCCGTTGGCAACAAACAGGGCCTGATCCACGGTGGAAAAAAAATCGTCCTGTGGCTGGCCGGCGGCCGCACCAAAAAGGGTGACGAACTGGCTCACGTTCCCCTTGAGTTTCTCGTAAACCTGTTCCTCCACGAGCCGACGGCGTGCCTCTACCTTCATATTATCGGCTTTATCCTCATCACTCATTGGACTGTCTCGATCGAGTTCCGCGATGACGCCGCCGCGCTGAATATCGACCAGTCCCACGGATTGCATCAACGACCAGGCAAACTCCTCGGGCTGCAGGGCCTTGAGGCTCGACACGGCAAACCGCTGGCTCCAGCGGGCGGTTGTTTTTTCCAGTTCGGCACGTTCCTGATCCTCCCTCTCAAGCAGTTCCTCTTCCAGCCGGGGAATCTGCTGCTGGAGCTGGGGGATCTGCTGCTGCAATCCCGCCAGTTCCTGGCGTGAGCTTTCCAGCTGGAGCTGGGATTCACCCAGTCTTTTCTCGGCCGTCTCCAGGCGCTCGCTGGCAATCCCCAGCACCTGCTGCAGGGCAGCAAGCTGCTCGGTCTCGACCTGGTGAGACTGCCTGAGCTGCTCCACCGCTTCGGCCAGGGACTTGTCTTCTGGCAACTTGTCTCGCACCAGTTCCGCCCTGTCCACAACGGTCGCCAGGGACGATGTGCGACGCTGCTGCTCCTGGACCAGCGGGCGTGTGCGATCAACTTCCCCACTGGCTACTGTTCGCTCGGATTCAATTTCCTCTATTGCCTGCTCCAGCCCCGGCATGGCAGCACCCAGTTTGCCGGCGGTGTCCTGGGCTCTGGCAAGCATGTCCCTGTTTTCCGTCACCGTGCTGGCCACCTGCTTGCGCTGGCGCAAGGCCTCATTAAACTGGAGGACCTGTTCCGCATCGCTCTTCTGCAATGCAAGACGAACCTCCAGTTGCTGGAATCGCTCCATCGCGTTACGACTCTCCTGAAAGCGCCGATCCACAACCAGAACACCCGCGTCGTGCTTTGCCAGCTCCGAGTTTCCCTGGTCCACCGCACGCTGTTTTTCTGACCGGGCGGCCGCGGTCTCATCTGCCTTTTTTTTCTTCGGAGCCTGGTCCTTGGAAAGCACTTCCAGCTCTGCCGTGAACTGGTCATGCCGCTTCTGGAAGATGGCTACCAGGGCCTTGACCTGCTCGTCGTCCGGCAACAGGGCCAGGGCCTCGCTGGTGCTGGCCAGTGTTGCCGCAACAGGTACACGCTGCTCCTGTTTTGCTTTCACCTTGGCATCGACTTCCACCAGCTGCGATTGTGCTTCATCATCCACCTTGATCACTTCGCCCAGCAACTTGTTCAGCTCCACCTGCTTCTCGCGAACCGGTGAACGAGCCTCCCGGAGCTTGTCCAGCTCTCCCGCCGCGGCGCCAAAACCCTTTCTCGCTTCATTGAGTTGCTCACTATTCTGCTGCTGTTCGGCATCCAGCAGGGCGAGTTTCTGCGACGCGGCGGCACTCGCTGCTGCCAGGTCCGCGGGAACGGAGTACGATTTCTGGTAGACCCCGCTCAGGGCGATTTCACCCAGGAATTTCTTGATGTCAAATTCCATCGCCGCAAACTCGTCTCCCAGCAGATCCAGAAGTTCCGGGTTGAGGGGAGGATTGTCCGCGTGCTGCAGGTCGACCGGGTTGAATATTCCCTGCCCCAGCATGTGGGCCCAGAGCCGGTTCGCAATATTATTCTTGAAGGCACGGTTGGTGCCGGCTGCTGTATTGATCGCCAGTTGCTCACGGCGGCTGTAACGAGGCACAGGCCGCACTTCCTTGGCAGGCTTGACAATGTACTCCTCTCCGACCTGGACCACCGGTTCCAGGATCGATGGTTCCCCAGGAAGACGTGGGCCCGTGCTACCCTCCTCCTCGGTAAACACACTCTTGAAACTCACATCCCCATCCGCCTTCTCGGCATAAAAAACCTTCTTGTCCTTGGCGGTAAAAAGGAAACTGCGGTTGAGAAAAGCGTAGATGCCGTAGTAGTCCGACTGGTAATAACTTTCGATCAACGGGTGGTCATGGCACTGGGCACACTGCAGGTCCATCCCCAGGAACATGCGTCCCACGTCGCGCGTGAGCCGGTTGACCTCTCCCTCCCGGGCCAGGTAAAAGCGGGCCGCGGCACGAATCTTTTCATCGGTCCCGTCGGCGGCCAGAATCTCGCGGACAAGCTGATCGTATTTCTTGTCCGCGACAAAGGAATCATAAAGGTACTTCTGAAAGTCAGCGGCCGTGACATGCTTATCGCCGGTGCGCTCGATCCACATCACATCGAAGACCGTTGCCAGGTGGCGATTCATGCGGGGATCCGCCACCAGTGAGCGAACCAGCTTCTCTCGCTTTTCTGCTGACTCTTCGGCAAGAAAATCCCGCACCTCCTGGGATCCCGGTGTCGTGCCAATCAGGTCCAGGTAGACCCGTCGCATGAACTCACTGTCACTTGCTGTTGGACCGACCCCAAAAAACTGGTCCTGCTGGATCAACTCATCGATCTTCTCGTGAAGCGGCTGCTGGGCCACGACCGCGGTCGGCACGGCAAGAACGATCACCACCAGGGATGCGTGGACAATTCGTCTTAAGGGTGGGAATTCCATGGAAGCTTATCTGCTCTCTAAGACACACGGGCAGGCAGGTCCAAACATCCCTCTATGGGAATATTCGGCAGGTTTTTAGTGTTTCATCCAACGTCTTAAGCAGCGTCTAACGAATATTACTTGGCCGAGTGATCGTGGTCAACGACAATCACTTTTTCCGCTATTTTTCCTATTGTACCAGGGTGTGAATATACATGTGCTGGAGCGTTAAATCGCATAAACCGACGTGGTTATAAGGTTCAATCGCCCTGGTGACAGTTTCTTGAAACGAGCGGATATCACGTGCGGACACACTGTCCTGTCCTGCCAGTTGATCGACTGTTACGAACAGACGGTCCACGATCCGGGATAACGACTCGTCCTCTGCACAGAGAAAGGCGGGGGGCGGATGGTGGTCGTGCAGCCGGGCAATCTCATAATTCGTGGCGGCGGCAAAGTAGAGCATGCTAAAGGAACGGAACAACTCGACGTGGCCCAGTCCCCGGTAACATCCGGCGACAAGGCGGTCGATGAGGGCCAGTTCGCATTCCAGTCGCCGGGAATAATCGATCAGCCGTCGATCCATGGATTCCCTGCCCCAGTGTTCCTGGAGAATGCCCGCTAGTTGTTCTATCGCGCAGAGAGAATGGGCGATCCCGGTACTGTGCAGCGGATCGATAAAACCCGCGGTGTGGGGCAAGAGTACCCAGCCAGGTCCACTGGCCGGGGTGACCATGCGTTGCAGACGGCCGGGAGAGACCAGCCGGCCGGGTTGATCGGCCAAGCGGGCATGAGCGAAAAGACGGGCCACGGACGGGTAGGACGCAAGCCATTGCTGCCAGGATTTTTCCGCCGGATGAGACTGCGGGTCATAGGCAATCCCCGCGCTTGTTAAACCATCCCGAAAACCAAGCACCCACATCCAGGCTCCATCGAGCAGGTGGTGCTGGGCTGCATCGTCACAGTGAAACGGGTGGTCCGCGGTGATCGCCCCCTGGCTGTCAAGAAAATCACGCCAGCTGGCGACATCGTGAAAATGACTGAAGATCGCATGGGAACGAGTATGCAGCTGGTGTGTGGTATTCTCCAGTTGCAAGAAGCCTGGCACGCACTGGCCGGCACCGCTTGCATCGACCAGGAAACAGGCGGTCACCTCCCGTCTCTCCTTTCCGGACTTCACCTCCATCTGCCAGCCCTTGCCGGCAGGATCCCGCTCCAACTGCTCAAGCTGTGAAGACTGCCATAGTTCCGCACCGGCTTCTTCCAGCTGCTGCGCCAGGAAGCTGTCCACATCGGCCCGGAACCAGTGGGTATCGGCCACTTCATCCGCACTGCTGGCCGCCACCATCAGCTCGTTTTCATGATCTGCCTGGGCCTGGAATTCCTGGCCCGCCTGGTGCTGGAAGTAGCTAAAGCCTCTTTTCAGTCCACAACCGATCTCGGGGTAATGGGACTGCCAGCTCCCGTAGTGCACCAGCGGCTCGATCGTATCCAGCTGGTATCGTCGTACCAGGTCGCCAAGTACCAGGTTGGCTGTCGGCGTGGAAGATTCCCCGACAGCAAACCGCGGATGTTCGTGCCGATCGATAACAAGAACAGATCGCCCGATACGGGCCAGGATGTTTGCCAGCAGGGATCCGGCAAAGCCCGACCCGACCACGACAACATCAACGTTCCGCTGTTCCATTTAATCCCTCGTGCAATCAAGCGGGCATTCGACGGCCGGAAGCACCTGCTGCTGGAGGTTCATCTGGCCGAGTCTCTCCAGCCGAGCCGGGCTACAGGCGGTGCAGAGCGAGAGTCGTTCCAGATCCCAGAGATCCACCCAGACACGTCCGCGATCAAGCGCCAGGCACTGGTCCATGGCCATCTCCAGGCTGGACAGTGTTGGGGGCTGGTGAAGTCCCTGCTGGATAAGTTTCTCGACCATGCCATTTCCCTCTCGAAGCGGGATCAGGGCACAGCAGTCTGCGCCTGCATCAAAGGAAAACTCTACCGATTTCACTGCCCAGTAGACGGCTTCCTGTTCATCGAGCGTGGGAGGCTTGAGCAAGACAAAGGAGCGTACATGAATATCATTTTCACGCAGGAACTGGGCAGCACGGCGGAAATCATCCAGGGTCATCTGCTTGTTCAATCCGGCCAGGATCTCCGCATGGACCGTCTCCAGCCCCATCGCAACTTCCAGCGATGAGTCGAGTTGCCTGTGGAATTCAACCACCTGCGAGTCACAAAGCCGCGGATGGTTTTCCACGATCACCGTTTGAAAACGACGAACCAGGGTGGCAATCTGTTCACGGTCATCAAGCGAGATTGCTTTTCGATCAAAAAAGTTGCCGCTGTTATAAAGTTTCACATGGGGAACCCCGTTCGCAACCGGGTCCCCGATGTCCACACCCAGTTCAGCAAGCCCATCGCGAACCTGTCGGGCCACCATCCCTACTGGGACCGGAACCTCGCTGGTATTTTTCCAGAGGTCGCACATCAGGCAGCGGAAAGAACACTCCCGGTTGGTCAGAAACAGGGTTGCCACATTTTCCACAGCGCCAGAACGCGCATATTCCGGCTCCAGGATAGCTCCATAGGGACGGGAGGGATCCACCTGGTTCCTGGCCGGCCGGGCAGCAAGTATCTCCGCATCAGTAAACGTTGGCAACGACAACATCAGTCCTGGTAGAGTTCGGCAAAGACCTCCCGGTAGGCCATCTCGCCCTCGGGAAAGAGGCGTTCGAACCCCGCGGGCTCCACTGCACCATGCTGAAAACGCCTTTTTTCAAAGATCGGCATGGAGAGCCCCGTGATCGCTTCCACACCACGGCGAACCACTTCACCCTTGAGGTCATAAAGCCGCTGGTGATCCCAGTCGGTCAGCTCGATAAAGGGTATGGATTCAGCCACGGAAATAACCCGGGGAAGGGCGAAGGGGCTGAATCCCCGGAATCCCAGTTGGCGGCCCGGAGCATAGGACCTTACATGCCCACGACTCTGACCGCCCGAGTAGACCAGCGAGTGCTTGATGGCGTCCACACCCCAGCCTTCCTGGTAAAGCATGAGGTTGTTCAGGACACTGCGGATCGTCAGCTCGGGGTTTTCCTCGATCGGGTAGTCCTTCATGTTTTCGTCTCCACCATCCCCGTCCACCAGGTGCACCCAGTCAGGATAACGACGACGAATCTCGCGGCAGCAGGCCAGTGCCATGGTTGCCGACTGGACATCCAGCGGCTTGTAGTCCTCAATGACTCGAACCGCCTCCCGGTAGTCGACCGCGTCAGCAGGAAGATCCAGGACCTCCAGCAGCATTCCCAGGTCCAGCTGCTGAAGAAAACGGCGAGCCTGGTCCGCATCACCAGGATCATCACCCACCGCAAGCGTGAATGCTTTCAGCCTCGCGGGAGATTCTCCACGGCCCAGGAGCAGGTGATAAAGCACAAGCAGCACACTGCCGCTGTCAATACCTCCCGAAAAGAGCACCCCGATCGGTTCCCGGCTGTCGATCGAATCGAGCCAGCGGGAGCACTCCTCGGCCAGGGCGCCGATATAGGCCTGGCCAATCTCGTCCAGGTCCGTCCCCAGTTGATTCTGTTGAGGAGTAAAGTACCGCTGGTAAACGGGGTTAGGATCAGGGCAACCGATCAGTGACAACTCGACAAGGTAATGGGCAGGTACCATGCGGGTATAAGAAGGGTGGAACTGATCCTCCAGGCCCTCCTCCCGGAGTTTCTGTCGAAGCTGATCGATTCGCTCAGCCACGATCAGGCAAGGGCCGGCGACCTGCTTGGCAAGAAAATACCGCAACGGCCTCCCGATCGACCGTGCCATGCGGATCGTGGTCCCCTGTTTCTGGACAATCGCAAACTGGCCGTCTATTTCACCAACTTGTTCCGGATCCCCGGAAGCGACCCGTGCCGCTGCCTCCTCATAGGTCATGTTGAGGATCACGTTTGCAGATGGATCGACCAGGTCGATCATTCGTTCCACGTAGGCCTGGTAGGGCATGTCATCTTCCTTGGTTCTACGCCGTGGATGTTTTCCGTGCCTATTTATATCAATAGGATCCATCTCTTACTTGAAATTTTGTCGGTTTGCCAAGGTTCTCCCTGCCATGCCCCACCCAGTCGGCAGTCCAGCGAACCATCGTTTCCGTGTTCACCAGTGGATGCCCCAGCAGCGGATAAGCTGGCGAGGAGTTACTCAGGAAGGCCAGGTCGGATTCCTCACCGGCCCATGTCGGTGCTCGTCCCAGTTGCCTGCCCATCTGCTGGCAGATCTCCGGAACCCGCAGGATATCCGGGCCGGTCATATTAAGGATCCGGGCGGGCGTGGCACAATGCTCCATCGCACGCAGGGTCATCGCATTGGCGTCAGAGAGCCAGATCACATTGAAACAGGTCATGGAAAGATCGATTGGTTTCCCGGCGAGAACCTGCTGGGCAAGATCCACGAGCACGCCATAGCGCAGCTCCGTCGCGTAGTTAAGACGCAGCAGGATCATGGGGATCTGGAGTGACTCAGAATAGTAACGAAAAATGTTCTCCCGGCAGACCGCGGCCATCGCATACTCCCCATCCGGACAGGGCTGGTCCTCCTCCTGGGACCCCCCGGAAGCGACCGGGACAAGGCCATAAAGGCTGCCGGTCGAAAAGGCAACAATCGGCGTATCCTGGTAGCGGTGGCTTACAAGCAAGGGGACCTGGCAATTGGTCGCCCAGAGTTGCTCGGGGGACTGGGATGCTCCAAATTTGAATCCCGCCAGGTGAATAACGTATCCCGCGTCCGGCAAGGAACATACCTGCTCACGCTGAACCAGGTCGCAGGAGATGGTCTCCACCCCCCAGGCTTCAAGTTTTTCCCTGACGTCCGGACGACTGAATCGTGACACGCCAATGACCCGCCGCTGCACTCCCGCTTCATCCATTGCCCGCCGGGCCATGCGGGCCATCGTCGGGCCCATTTTTCCACCCACGCCCAGCATCACCAGATCGCTGTCACAACGTGCCATCATGTCGATCACTTCGGCAGTGGGCCTGCTGAGCTGATCTTCGAGCTGCTGCACATCTTGTGGAGGGTCGTTGTTTGGAAGGGATACGGTCATGGGACATCTGGAGCCTGGGTGGATGCAGATGCAGGGCAGCATAAGAGCATCCAGGACGATTCGAAAGAGGGTCGGATATTTTTTATGTCCGCATGGAACGAGCTTTCGCGATGGAACCGGGTGAGCCGCATGGCTGTCGCACGATCTTCCCGTTACATCCAAGGAATTCATATTATGAAGAACAAGCCGGAGATCCTGGCGCGTCATGCGCGCGTTTTACGGATCCTCACCTGTCTCCAGTCCGGGCCTGGGTTCAATGCTCGCCAACTGGCCGACCATCTCAAGGTCAGTCGCCGTACAGTTTTCCGTGACCTGAGTATCATTCGCGATTCTGGCGTGGGTGTTTTCTTTGACTCCATCGCGGATGCCTACCGGGTCTACCCTGGTTCCCAGCCTGAACCCGCCAGGATGGACGAAGAAGACCTCGTGAACCTGGTCATGGCTACATTGCTTTCCACCTGGCAACATTTTCCGGGCATCACCGATTCGATCAGGGAGGCAACAAGCAAGTTGCTTGCCGGGCATCCCGACCAGGTCAAGCTCCACATTGCCCGCCTGCTTAACGGATGTCGCATGCAACCGGTGGAGACCGGGTTCTCGTCACTCAAGAGAGATATCGTGCGAGCCCTGGTCCAGGCGATCACCCAGCAAAAACAGCTTCGCATCCTCGTCGACCACGAGGATCTGGAATACTGGAAAGCACGTGCTGCGGAGGGGACGGCAACCTGGACAAAACTGTCACCTTACGAGCTGATCGTCAACGATTCGGAATGGATGGTCCGCGGACGATCTTCACTCCACCGCTCGATCCGCACTTTCCAGCTCGATAACATCCTCAACGTGGTCTTTACCTCTGATGAATACGAGATACCACGCAATTACAGGCCGGCGCACACTGCGACCCCCTCGCTAGCGATTTCGCCAGAAGTTCACGGAGGTAAGTACCAGGATTGAAAACAGTTCCAGGCGGCCAAGCATCATCAACCAGGTAAAGAGCAGCTTGGAAAGCGGGCTGAACATGCCGTAATTCTGGGTCGCCCCCACTGTCCCCAATCCCGGGCCGATGTTATTGAGTGTGGCAGCGACGGCACTGGCACTATCCACCAGCTTGTGCTCTTCCTGCTCCGGCCCCCAGGTACTGGCGGGCTCCACGGTGACAACAAAAATCCAGCTTGCCAGGAAGATCAACAGGACCAGTCCAAAGTAAACGAGGATTCCATGGCGCATTTCATGATCTTCTACAGCCTTCTCCCCCAGGAGCAGGGGCCGGACAACGCTGGGCCGGTAAGCTTTCTCGATTTCCAGCCGTAGTATTTTCACGAACAGCACATGGCGAATCACTTTCATCCCACCGCCGGTACTTCCGGCACATCCACCAACAAACATCAACAGCAGCAGGGCGCCACGTCCAAAGTTATTCCAGCCGTCAAAATCATGCGTTCCGTACCCGGTCGTTGTAATGATTGCCACCACCTGGAAGAGCCCGTAGCGAATCCCGCGATTCACTTTCTGGCCTGTCGCATTCACATTCTCTACGATCTCCCCGGTAGTATTTCCTGGATTCCGGACCAGCGGCTCCTGAACATCAAAGTCCCCTGACGGAACACCGATTGCGACAACCAGGACCGTGACCAGCAGGATCAATCCCATATAGGTCCGCCATTCCACATCGGCAAACAACATCCCGGGCTTGCGCAGGATAAGCAGATAGAGCAGGGTAAAGTTGGTCCCGGCAAGAAGCATGAAGACAATAATCACGTAATCAATTGCCGCGCTATCGAAGTATCCGACGCTCGTGTTGTATGTGCTGAAGCCCCCGGTTGCCATCGTTCCAAAGGCATGGCACAGCGCATCAAAGACGGTCATCCCCAGGACCATGAGGATGATGGTCAGGATCAAGTTCAGCACCAGGTAGATGGCGGCAAAGATCCAGGCCGTATGTTGCATTCGAGCGGTCGACCCTTCCTTGGTCGGACCCGGCATCTCGGCTCTCATCAAGGCCTTGCCGGCGGATCCCTGGCCCAGCAGAACAACAAACAACACGATAATTCCCAGACCACCAAGGAAATGGGTGGTACTTCGCCAGAACAACAGGCAATGCGGAACCAGCCGGGGGTTCTCAAGATCCGAAATGATCGTTGCCCCGGTGGTACTAAACCCGGACTGCGATTCAAACAAGGCATCGACAATATCCATGTGGATCCACTCCACACGAATCCGATTTGCCAGGAGCCGATCGTCCGAGGTGAAACTCCTGGGAACCACCAGGACTTCATCCCAGGGTGAGCGGCGCACCAGATCCCGCACCATTTGTTCCACATTCGCTGACTTCTCCGCCAGGTCCTCGACATCACGGATGTTCTTGTTCTCCATCCTGGCGACCAGTTGTTCACGGGTACGGCCATCGGCCGAGGAGAGGAGGATTTCCAGTACCTGGTACTCATCTTTATCCAGGTAAGTCCCGTCAGCCCGGGCCGGTGTCGTACTCCACTGGTTCCGCCAGTACATGTGGGACTCGAATACAAGCGGGGCGTGAACAGGTCCCTGCAGCTTGACAGCCGGCGTGTACTGCACGCGGCCTACCACGAACGGGACAGCTCCCAGGATCGTGGCAAGGACCCAGCTCACACCCACCGCCGCCATGGCTTCCTTCCGGTACACCCGTTCCCCTTCCGGGGCACTCTTTCCCCAGTAGCGAAAGAGAAGGCCAATCACGGTGCAAAGCAGGATTCCGGCAAGCAGGCCAAGGAACCCATCACGTTCAAAAAAGTCCTGAACGACCCTCAGTCGTTCCCCTTCGAAGGAACGGTAACCCAGCCCCCGAAATGCCCATGGCAAGCTACAGGCCATGGCCACACCAATCAGCAGGCAAACAACACCCAGGTATTTACTGACAAGTCGATAATTCATGGAATCTACATGCCACCGACGCTGAATTTTTCCAGCGTCGTTTCGACAGATGAGATATCAATCAATGCCACCACCAGGTCTCCCGCTTCAAACTTCTCGTCGGCTCGTGGCAGAATGACCTGGCCGTCATGTCCCCTTGCAGCAATAAGGCATTTCCCTGCCGGAAAATCCAGGTTGGCCAACACGTGCTCGGTGGCAGGGGAACCCGGCTGGACCTCGATTTCAAAAACTCCAATGTTCTTGTTGTGGAGCATCGTCCGCGAGACCACAGGACCGGTGTTCAGGAAAGTGCGGATCTGCCGTGCCATCGCCTGCCGTGGGCTGATCGCAATATCGATCCCCAGCTTTTCCATCAGGTTCACGTAATCCGGACGGCTGACGACACAGAGAATCTTCTGGGCTCCGATATCCCTTGCCTCCGCCCCTGCCAGCATATTGCTGTCGTCATCCCCGATGCAGGCTACAAAGACATCGGCATTGCCTGCCCGTTCCTCCTCCAGCGTGACTCGCCGTGTGGCATCCCCACAGATCACGGTGACATGGGGAAGTTCGTTTGCCAGCCTTTCACTCTTTTCCTTGGATTGCTCCATCAACACCACATCAAAATGGCTCCCCTCCAGTGCCTGGGCAAGGTGCACCCCAATCTCCCCTCCACCAGCAATCATCACGCCTTTCTTGGGGCCCGAGTCCTTTTCGATCGTCTCGCGCAACTGTTCGACATCCTCCCGGTTCCCGATCAACAGGATCCGGTCTCCCTCCTCCAGTTCATCCTCGGGCTTGGCAATCCAGAGTTCATCCTTGCGAGAGATGGAACCAATACGAACGTCATCAGAAATATCCAGTTGCTGCACCTGCATACCTGCCAGGCTGCTCTTCTCCGCCAGCACCGCTTCCTGCACCGTCATCTCACCACGTGCAAAGTGTTCTACCATCACGGAGCCGGGGTTACGTATTTCCTGGGCGAGCTCGAGGGCAGAGAGTTCTTCCAGGCTCAGCAAGCGGTCGATACCAAAATGTCCCAGGTAATCAAACGTACTCGGGTCCTGGAAAACTTTTGCATAAACACGGGCAATCGTCCTCCTGGCCCCCATTGCCTTTGCCATGCTGGCAGCCAGGATGTTGACCTCCTCGCTGCCGGTCACCGCCATGCAGAGATCAGCACCGATCACATCCGCCTGGAAGAGGGTTGTTGATTCAGAGGCAGATCCCTCCACGACCCGGACATCCAGGTCCCGGTTGATCTCCTGGGCCCGGTCGATATTGGATTCCACCACCGTCACACTATGACGTTCATTGCAGAGGAACTCGGCAATACTTCCACCCACAACGCCGGCACCAAGGATGACAACTCGCATGGTCAGTTCCAACAAGAAGAGAAAAGGGGCTGACGGAAGTGACAATCGGAAAAAGATATTTATGAAGAGGGGGTTTGACTACCTGCCTGCCATCCTTGAGCACAACAGCTGGCTAGATCAACCAGCTAAAAAAAAGGAACACCGCAAACAGGATACCGACAAAGCAGGCCAGCCAGATAAGTGTCCGGATGGCATTCTGGATAATAGGTTCTCGCAACTCATGGCGCGTCGCCCCGTAAACCACACTGCAAATCAGCATCAATGGAATCAGGTAGACCAGCTGGGGGAACCCCCCCAGCAACACCGTTATTTCACCAGTCAGTTGCCACATGTTCATCTTTGATTCAGGTCGTTAAGGGAATACCATTCTCCCCGTGATCAGTCTTCCTCTTTCTCGGCCTCCGTCGGTGGACCACGGGATTCTTTTGCCGGGTAATTGAGAATGACCGGCCCGGCGTAGGCGTCAAAAATAACGATGATATTAAGCAGGCCGGCAACCATCGTGTAAAGCGTTCCAAGCTCAAACATCGAACCGTACTCGGCATGCCAGAGTGCCAGCTGGTCCATTCCCTTGGCATCAATCCGTGATGGTGGTGCCATGACGCCGTTGGCAATCGGCTCCCTTTCGGGGTTTCTCTCCAGCCTGTTCTGAACGATCGCCGGCAGGGCTGGCAAGCCAACCCCGACCTGGCAGGCATATTGCCATCGTCGATCATTTTTCATCCAGGATGCATAGACAACATGTCCACCTCCGATGGTGAATCCAAAAATATAGGTGCTCAGGATACAGACCAGAAACAGGATTCCCTTGCCATAGCGGCGCTGGTAAAGATGTCCGGCACCAGGGCAAAGCCATGCCAGCAGCGCAGCAAGATACGGGTTCCGTAGATCGATATAGATCGATTCCTCAGAGGAAGAACCCTTGGCAGAGTGGGACATGATTTTTCAGGGGTTATTTTGCGAACTTTCCATTTTACCGAAGCAAGCTCTTTCGACTAGATCAAGTCCCCTGGACAGCCCACCTGCAGGCCCTAACTCTCTATCTGGCAGGGTGATCCGACTGCCTGCATTTTCTCCAGGACCGCCCTAAATACCTTGAATTGTTCCTTTTCAGGAAAGGATTGGCTCTACCCTGTCAGGCTCGCCAGGGCCAGCGCTGCTGTTTCGATGCGGAGGATACGCGGGCCAAGTGAAATTCGCTGCCAACCATGCGTGCCGGCGACGTCGATTTCATTGTCACAGAATCCTCCCTCCGGTCCGACAGCCGCCACTGTCTCCTCGTTTGGATTGACCATCAGGTCCTGCTTGTCGAGACCTCCTGCCACCTCGCCGGGGTGGGCAATCAGTTTTCTCGAGCAACCCGCGTGGGCCTGGCAAAAGTCTTCCAGCGTCCTGGATACATCGATTTCCATGAGGCGGTTTCGCCCACATTGCTTGGAAGCTTCGATCACTGTCCTTCTCAAGCGATCGAGTACCTTGTCGGTCGGCTGGGCGACGCCCCGCTCGGTCACCAGTGGCACCAGCCTGCTGACACCAAGCTCAACGAGCTTTTCAACAAGCCATTTTTGCCGGTCTCCACGGGGCAGGGCGACACCCAGGACAAGCGACACCGGCCGCTCCCGGTCAACCTCCAGCAACTCGTCCACTTGAAGCGTGACATGATCACGACCAACCTGCTGGATGGTCGCCAGGGCCTCAAACCCCTGGCCGTCAAAAAGGGTGACCTGGCCCCCTGGCTGGGCTCGCATCACGCGGCCCAGGTGATGTGCTTCCGTTCCGTCCAGTTCGACCAGCCCGGTGGCAAGGGGCTGGCTAAGGAAATACCGTGCGGACATGCGGAAAACCCTGGGGACTCAGTTAGTTAGTGTCCTTTTCTTCTTTCTTTATTTCCTCGTTTTTCTCGATGGTCCCGAACAGGTGCCCTCCAACTTTCCCGTGGCTCCAGGTACCGGCGTACTTGCCGTTGATGATGACCACGCGGGCATCAAAGGTTCCCAGCAGCGGAATCGTGACCTTGTCGAGCGTGATGACCGGGGTATTTTCAGCCCACTTGATTTCCAGGTCCAGCGGCAGTTCAACATCCCGGCCACTGTACTTGATGCGAGCATGGATTCTCCAGTAATCACCCTCCTTCTGTTTTTCCACTTTCGTAATCGTGTACTCTTCCTTGGTGAGACCCTTGCCAGCAGCCTCACCAACAACGGTAAAATTTCCCACCAGCTTGACGTTGTTCAGCGTTTTCACCAGTTCAGCAAAACGCTTTTCCTGTTCCTCATCCGCCTGGAGCGGCAAGCTTGTCAGAAGCATGATACCGAGGGCTAAACGGGTCAAAGGATATCTCATGTTTTTTCATCCTCTCAAACAAAGTGCTCGTGGTATCCAGGGGGGCTCCCTAGAAGGCTCTCAGGTACTGAATTGCTTCGGTGATCTCCGCGACCGGGTTACCTGCCGACTGCCGGCCGGCGGTGATGTAACCATCATACCCATGTTGTTCCAGCAAGCCGAGGATTTCCGCAAAATCGACTCCCCCCATTCCCAGCTTGGTATTTTCCCCTCGACCACGGGCAAGATCACGAACCGCATCGGTGGCATGGACATGGGCAACATGGGGGGCAAGCAGCCTGACAGTCTCCCCCGGGGAAAAGCCATTGACCATCAGTTGCCCTGGATCCAGGTGGATGTTCAGCACACCATCCGGGAGGGCCTCCAGCAGTTGCTTCAGATGGGCTGGCTCCTCGCTTCCGGTGGTGGCCGCCAGCATCGCTCCAACATGCTGACCGTGCCGTCCTAGCTGACCCAGGACATCCACAAGCAGGTTCCATTCCGGCCCGTCCTGCTCCGCTGGCACCTGGCCTATATGATTCGTCACCACACGGCTTCCAAGATCATAAGCCAGTTGCATGACCTGCCGAGTCACTTCCACTCGTCGATCCAGCTGTTCTGTCACGTTGTAACCGCGACGGGTACGAAAACAGAGCGCGGCCACGCGAAGGTTCAGGTCATCCAGCAGGCGACGAAGGTGTCGGATTCCGGTCTGGGAGAGTCGCCCGGGGAAAATCTCTCCCTGGGCATCGAGCTGGACTGCTTCCACACCCAGCCGGGCGGCGATCTCCAGTGATTTTCGTAATGGCTGGCGGAGGCTGGCAAGATCCACCGCGATTCGCACTTGCAACATCGCCTGTTTCCATTTCGAATCCCTGGACAATTCAGCCACCACCATGTCACGAAGCGTCCAACCGTGCAAGGAGGGTGGGCACCGGGTATGATGCGGCTCGGACGGTATTCCCCTCACCTGGAGAACTGGTAATGGCTTCGGTCGCTGATGTGTGCGAGGTACTCGAACGAACGGCACCCAGCCAGCTGGCGGAAGAATGGGATAATGTCGGTTTGCTGGTGGGAGATCCGTCCCGTGAAGTCACACGACTGATGACCTGCCTGACCATTACACCCAGCAGTGCAACCGAGGCGGTGGAGGAGCAGGTGCAGATGATTATCACGCACCATCCTCTTCCATTTCGTGAACTGCGACGACTGACCAGTGAGACAACTGCCGGGCAATTGCTGCTGCAGTTGATCGAAGCCAGGATTGCGGTCTATAGCCCCCATACTGCACTGGACTCCTCTGGACGAGGTATCAACCAGCAGCTTGCCGAGGGGATCGGCCTGGCAGGCATCCGCCCGCTGCGTGGCGGGCCGGACGGGGACTCGTCCCTGGGAGCGGGTCGCACGGGAGAACTCGACCCTCCCCTCCCGTTGGGCGAACTGGCGACCAGGGTCTCTCGTTTCCTCCAGACCACCAGGACCCAGGTGGTAGGAGATATCGAGAGACCAATCCGACACGTGGCGGTAGCCTGTGGGAGTGGCGGGAGCTTTCTGGAGGATGCCCTCGAGGCTGGCTGCGACTTGTTACTGACCGGTGAGGCACGCTTTCACACATGCCTGGAGGCAGAAGCAACTGGAATTGCACTCCTGCTGCCGGGACATTTTTCCAGCGAGCGTTTTGCCCTCCAGCAGCTGGCTCAACAGCTTGCCGGCGAGATCCCCGATATCGAGTCGTTTTCCAGCCACAGGGAGACCGATCCCTTGCAGTGGGTAGAGACCGAAGCGGACGACACGCCCTGAAGGCTCCGGCGCCCAACCTCACGGACATTGCCGACCCCCACCCACCGTCCTAAAATAGCAGCTGGTTTTACCTCCCCCGGATTTCACCCGCCATGTCCTTCCATTTTCTCACCGCCCTGCCGGTCTATAACGAAATCGATTATGTCGATGATGTCCTGGATGCGGTAAGCCAGTACAGCGACAACATCCTGGTGATCGATGATGGCTCCACCGATGGGACCGGCATGCGAGTGGCCCGGCATTCAGATGTCCAGGTGGTAAGGCATGAGCAGAACCAGGGGTACGGTGCTGCCCTGAAGACTGCCTTTCAATACGCCCGGGTAAATAAATACGACGTGGTGGTCACTATCGACTGTGATGGCCAGCATGAACCGGTCCGCATCCCGCAGTTCGTGGCTGCCTGCCAGGATGCTGACATTATCTCTGGAAGCCGCTACCTGCAGAAATTTGACGGGGATACCGAGCCCCCATTTGACCGCATGAGGGTCAACAAGCAGGTTCTTACCGAGATGAAGAGACGGCTGAATCTCAACCTGACAGACGCTTTCTGTGGTTTTAAGGCATACCAGGTGGATGCCCTCTCACAACTAACAATCACGGAGAATGGCTATGCCATGCCATTAGAATTATGGGTGCAAGCGGTTCACCATGGCCTTCAAATCAAGGAATTACCGGTACCGCTGATCTACCTCGACGAATCACGCAGTTTTGGTGGTGTCCTGGAAGAAGCCACGGCGCGTTTACAGTACTACCACCTGGTCCTGGATCGCAGCATCCTGGCTGCACGGGATGGGAGTGAGGGAATCCTTGCCGGGATGACCTGTCACGAGGAACGGGAATCGACGGCATAGAACCAGATCATGGGTGACCGCGGGAATATCCAGAACGGGGAGATCCGGATTCCCCGGGAACACGGCGAGCTACTGGTTCATCCAGCCTTTGACGAGCTTGGTGTTCTCCTTCGGGAGAATATCCGTCGCCAGCAGGCAGAAAAATCTCTCACGCTCGCTGGCCATGACTGGCAGCGCCACGCCAGGCAGGCCCGTCGCCAGCTGGTTGACTTGGCCCGGCAGTATAGCCAGCGATACCGGCCCGATGGTTCGCTCCCCGTGATCGAGGACAATGCCCCGATCATCCTTTCCGGGCATCAGCCCAACCTGATCCATCCCGGCGTCTGGTTCAAGAATTTCCTGATTTCCCGGCTGGCCAGGGACGAGAATGCGATCCCCATCAACCTGCTGATTGATAACGACACGGCGGAATCAGGATCCATCCAGGTTCCCTCCGGTGACTCCCAGTCTCCCAAGCTTGTAAGCATCCCCTACGCGGCATGGGATGAACCGCTTCCCTACGAACAATGGTCCGTGGTAGACCGGCAGCAGATTTCCTCCTTCGCCGACCGGGTCACCAGCGCAGGAGGTGACTGGCTCGGCCAGCCCTTTCTCCAGGATCTCTGGGAACATGTCGTGGAAGGACTTCAGGAGACTGACAATATCGGTCAACTCCTGGCCCGTGGTCGACATCGCCTGGAGGCGGATCTTGGACTCAGAACACTGGAGCTCCCCTTCAGTGCAACCTGCCGTTTCCCGGCCTTCTACCTGTTCAGTGCCATGCTGATTGAAGAGGCCGGACGGTTCCGGGACATCTACAACGAAACGCTACTGGAATATCGCCGTGCCCATCGGATTCGAAGCCGCTCCCACCCTTTCCCGGAACTGGATACGGATGATTCCTGGCAGGAGATACCATTCTGGGTCTGGACACGAGAGGATCCCCGGCGTCGACGGGCATTTGCCAGGGTGAATCCGGGGGAAGTTATCATAAGTGACCGGGAACAGGTCCAGTTTTCCCTGCCCGCATTGCCAGCAAGAGAAGAACAGGACGTGGTGACGGCGATGGCCAGGGCCGAACAGGAAGGAATTCGCTTTCGACCCAGGGCACTGGTCACAACCATGTTCAGCCGATTGATGCTGGGTGACATCTTTGTGCATGGTGTGGGGGGAGCCCGCTATGACCAACTTACCGATATCGTTATCGAGCGGTTCCTAGGCATTCAGCCACCTCGTTACGTGGTTGCTTCAGCCACCTTCCAGCTTCCCCTCTCCTTGCCCCCGGTCACCTCGGACCAGGTGAACCAGGCTCGGCAGCAATTACGCGATAGCGAACATTCTCCCGATGTCTACCTGGCGACCCTGCTTGAGGAAAAACGAGTACCGGATGCTGGAGAGATTGAACTCATCCGGGCGCTGATCGATGACAAACAGCGGCATGTAAGGCAGCAGGTCGATCCCGAGGACCGCCCGGCCTGGCACAAGCAACTTCAGCACATCCATCAGCAACTGTCCCTGCACGCGGCTCCATATTCCAGCACACTACGCGACCGAGTTACCGATCTGCAGGAGCAACTGGATCAAAAAGAGAATTTTCGTGCACGAGATTTTTCTTTTTGCCTTTTTTCTAGGGAAACTTTATTTCCTCAACTACTGGAATTTGTCATGAAAGCCCCTTAACCTATTTGGCAATGGACTGAAGAAGGATCGAAGCAGACCACATGAAGGGATTCTGATCCATGGCATCCATGGGTTCCCGTGTTGCAGGGACGGAGCAACGGAAACCTCCCACCCGGCAACCACAGCCTGGTTGTGAAATCGAAACACCGGTCGGCACAATCATGCCTGCCTGTGCCGGGGATCATCCCGCTATTCATCACTTCCTGTCGAACGTCTTCAAGACCCCCATTCCATCTGCTGATTTCAATATTCAGCTTGATAACCCATCCTACGAGCCATCCAATCGTCTCCTGGTCCGGCACGGCTCCATCATCATCAGTCATGCACGAATCATCGACCGTGAAATTCGATTCGGGGAGGAGCAGATTCCTGTCTCCTACCTGACGGAAATGGGAACAACACCGGAGTTCCGTGGTCATGGCATCGGAGCAGCACTCCTTGGGGCCGCAGACCAGCAGATGCAGCTCGGGGGTTCATGCATCGGTATCCTTCGAACCACGATTCCGCATTTCTATGCGCGCCAGGGCTGGTCGCTTTGCACAACCCGTGCCAGGTCGGTTGCCAGTGCCCACGATATCCTCTCCCACCAGATCAGCCAGCAACGAGATGTCGAGGCGGAACGGGCGATCAACCCCCTCAACAAACCGATCAAGCAGCTGAATATCCGACTCTGGCGTCACGTGGAACAGGATGCCCTGATGCGGATCTACCAGTCAAATACAAAAACATGCTTTGGCGCCCACGTGCGAACGGAAGCAACCTGGCAATGGCTCTTCAACCGTCGAGCCTTTGACCAGATCTACGTGGCACTGGAAGGAACGGAGAAAATAGCGCTGGGGGAATCCCTGCATTTGATTATCGGATACGCGGTGGTAAAAGCTGGTCGGGTGATTGAATTAATGGTCGACGAGGGACGGGAGGACGCCCGCAACCAGCTCCTGCAGCGAATCTGCAGCGACGTGATTGAAGATCAGGACAAGCATGTCACCATTGATGCGAAGGCAGATGATGTCTTGCATCAGATCGTCATCCAGTCCGGTGGTGAACGGTTGTCGCCACTGACGCCTGGCCAGGAAGTGACGATGGCAAAGGTCTTTAATCCGCTTGATTTCATCCGTCGCATCCAGGGCCATTTTCGAAAGCGTGCGCGAAAAGCCGGTTTAGAGATTCCCTGCGAGCTGGGATTGAACATCGAGGACAAAAGATTCCAGATTGCCTGTAACCGCCGCAGCACCCGGCTACTGGAAGGGAAGCTTGGAAGAAGTTATCTCAACTGTTCTTCCCAGGTTCTTTCACAACTCCTGCTCGGACAATGTAATATCCCGCAGGCAATCAAGCAGGAGAGGATCATACCCTCCACGCGGATTGCCATCGAAACTGCCCAGGCCCTGTTTCCTCGAATCCCGTTATGGTTTCCATCACTTGATGACCTGCCGGCATGATTCCTCCACGTCATCCTGATCCGGGCCGTGGAGGTCAATGCGGAACCAGGGTGGCATGGGTGCTTGTCTTTCTCGCTGGTTCATTCACGGTCGCCACGTCCCTCTGGCAACGGCCCAATCTTGATACAGATGCAGGAACCTGCCTGCTGGCTGCCGAGCAGTTGCGAGTGGGCCAAAGTGACCGCTTTCACCAGCTTGTCGAGGTCAACCCTGGAAAACTTTCAGAGGACGTGCGGACACCGATCACCTGGTGGCCGCCGTCCTATAGTATTCCTGCCGCGCTGGTGAAAAACGCCGGCCTCGACTGGGGACGCTGCCTGCAAGCCAGCTTCCTCTTCTTCTGGTCAATCGGGATCCTCGGATGGGCGTTGCTTTTCCGCCGCCTTGCCAGCGGCCAGATGCTGCCCTGGCTCTTACTGGCACTGATCCTTTTTCGCTACTGCCACCATGCGGGTTACCTCTACGAGGGGGGAGAGCTGATGTACTGGTCCCTCTTTCCCAGCATCATGCTGCTGAACCTGGTAGCACTCGAGCAGCAAGATGGGACAGGCTATATCGTCTTCCTGGCGGGCCTTGCCACCCCCTGCCTGGTCCTGCTCAAGTACAGCGCGGGAATTTCCGCACTCGGGATCGGTTCCTGCTGGCTGCTGATGGCACGGACCCGGCAGACAAGCCTGTCCAACCTCACCTGCTGGACAGCCGCCGCCGTCGTTGCCACAGCAGCAATCCTGCTGGGAGGACAATTGCCCCATGGAAATCCCGCCAGCAGCAGCGGGCAATGGCAATGGGCCACCCTGCTCTGGGCACCGGGCGCATGGACCTTTGCCATGTCGGACCTGGAATCACTGGTCCGCTTCCTGGCTATCCAGCCCGGTCGGAATATCCTGCCAGGGATCGGAGGCGGCGTACAGGGTGGGCAGGTGGCCCTGGTCTCACCAGTCACCCTGGGGGTGGTGGCATGGCTGCTCGTCTGCGCCCGGCGGACTGGATCGCCGGATACCGCCAAGGATACCGTCCCCACCAGCAGACAGGCCGAAACGGTTGTTGTTGTCCACCTGCTGGTTTTTACCCTTGTGCTGACAGCACTCATCGTGGCCGGGGGGAAGATTCATATGGATGCCCGGCTGCTCCGTCCGGCATCGCTGGCTGTACTGCCGCTGCTGGTGATGCGGGCGGCGCGGGTCATCCAATGCGGAAAGAGAATGGCTCGACTCTCCGGCGCGACATTCCTCCTGCTCCTGGTTATTCTTCCTGCGATCTACGGTGCCGCCACGCTCATCGACAAATCCCTCTTTCGAAGCCGGAGTGCAGCCAGCAAAATCGGCCCCCTGGGAATTCGTCATGACCTGCTGGCCGGGGATGGAGATGCGATCCGGTTTTACGAGGAAGTCCGGCAGGCGGCCGGAAAGGATGGGAGGAAGAGTATTCTCTACATTATCGATCCCGGCATGGCTCTTCCACTTGCTGACCAGAGACTGCTGATCCAGCATGCTCACCTGCAAACGGTGGAGCACCTGGCAAACAAAAAGCCGTACAGGGGTTGTCCGCCCGGTGGAGTGCTTCTGGTACTGCCAGGGGAATTTGTCGCCAACGGCAAGCTGGCAGCCATCGAAAAGAGTTTCCAGAACGTGGCCGACTGGCACCCTCTCCCGCTCGATTCCCAGCCGGGCTGGATCATGAGGCGAGGGACACCCTGACTCAATCCCGCCCTGCCTGCTGGAGCGGAAGTGAAACCAGCCGTGCTTCCCTTGCACTGATCGTGACAGCCTCGGTGAATTCCATGTAACGAACCCCGACCGAAAAATCATTGAACTTGATCTTCTCCTCACCACGAATAGCAGCCACGAACTCCTCCTCCACTCGCCAGCCACCCGCCTTTTCCGCGGGCACTTCCACTTCTGCAAACTCACCGCCCGCCGGTGCCAGGAGTAACTGATCCTGCGGAGCCAGCAGGTACTTGAGCGTCCCCTGCTCACCGTAAAGGTGAATCTGTGGGGAGGGCCCCCCGTGCACGACACCGCTGATGTGGTAGATCCCCCTCGCACCATCTGGCAGACGGGTAAGGATATGCATCGAGTCCGGCGTCCCCACGCTTTGTGGTTCTCCTGTAATCGGGTCCGGGCGACTGCTGGTGAAAATGGTATCCTGTGCCAGCACCTCGACCGGGTCAGGAACCCAGCGGACCAGCGGTTCATGCACGATCCCCATGGCCAGGGCGTTGAGACCGCTGAACTCGGCGCTCTGCCGCCAGTGCATTGGTGCCTGGCTGTCGGCATAGGCGCTATTGGTCGCCAGCACCGCGATTTCTCGCAGCGGCCCCAGGCGTCCCGATTCAATGATCTCCAGCACAACCTGGTGAGCTCGCAAGCCAAGCGGGCTGGGAACAATCTGCGTCACCAGTTCCGCATGCTGCTGGCTGGCTTCCAGCATGGCGTGGGCCTCGCTGGCGTTCATCGCCATCCGGGCCTCGGTCAGCACATGCTTCCCCGCTTCCAGGGCAGCCAGGGTAACCGGACAGTGCAGGTAGGGCCAGGTTCCGATCACAACAGCATCCAGATCAGGATCCTCTACCAGCTGCTCCCAGTTCTCATAACTGCGAGGAATATCGAATTCCTCGGCAGCCCGGGCCGTGGATTCGGTAGTCCGGTTACAGACACCGGTGATCTCAACCGCTTCACAAGCTCGCAGGCCAGGAAGATGCCTGGTCCGCGTATTGGCACCCAGCCCGACAACACCGACTCGGATCGTCTCCATCAGCCACTCCCCCGGTTCACTTTATGGGACTCTCGTACCAGACCACGTTCTCGCTTGCCTGGCCTGCCACCAGCAGGTCCAGGTCGCCATCCCCATCCATATCCACCGCACGGATATCGTAGGCTGCCTGATCCTGCCCGATCACGTGGGTGGTGAAGTTCCCGGCACCATCATTTTCAAACCAGGCCACCCGCTTGTCGTCCTTGGCACAGGTGGCAGCATCCACGTCGCCATCCCCGTCCATATCCACCACCTGCAGGCAGTGGGGGCCGAAAAGATCCGGGTCGATCGTATGCAGCTTCCAGTCGGGTGCCTCGAACCAGATCACACCCCGGGCATGGCCCCGCGAGGCAATAAAATCGGTCAGGCCGTCGCCATTCACATCGGCCGGATGAATATTCGTGGCGCCCGGCTGGTCGCCGGCAAGCAGGTGGCGAGTCCAGGGCCGGTTTCGCTTGCGAGGAGCCTGCCACCAGGCAAACCAGTTTCCCTTGCCGGTCATGTCCTGGGGACCACCCTTGGCGGCACTGGCAACATCCGCTCGTCCATCGCCATCCACGTCCCCCACTCCCAGGTAATGGCTCAGTCCCGGGGCATCCCCATCCGCGACGACATGACGCTGCCACTGAACCTGGCCGCGCTTGCCGGTTCGTTCATACCAGACAAGGCTATTTGCAAATGGCCCGGCCGGCTGGGCACTGTTGGCCAGCAGGTCAGGATGACGATCTCCATCCACATCTCCCACGAGCAGACCGTGGATTCCATCGACCTGGTCATCCACCACGGACGTCACCCAGCGATCACGAGTCGCGTTCCCAGGCTGACGCATCCAGACGATGTAACCGGGCTTGTACCGGCAGCCGATGAAATCCAGTCGGCCATCACGGTCCACGTCCATTACCTCGGCGTGAATCAGGTTCAACCCGGTTTCCTGTCCAATCAGGACCTCGTCCCATCCAGGGGCGACAAGCAACCTTGTCTGTCCGCCGGTATTACAGATCACGTCAACCACGCCATCCCCGGTAAAGTCACCCGCTACCGCCGTGTTACAGTGTTCGCCTTCGTAAATGACATGCCGGCTCCAGGAACCGGATTGGGCCTGAAGGCTGGCAAGCGGGAGTACAAGTCCCATCAGGGCGGGCAACCACACTCGTAAAAACAGCTGTTTCATCTTCTGATTCCTCACAAAATACCTGTTTTCCCTTGGCCCACAGGATCGGTGGATCAACAAACCGGGCCGACCTCTTTATACTGGAATTCCCTGGCCCTCGCTGATACAGACACCGTGGAAAAACAAGCCGACAATCATGTTCCCTGCGATCCTCATCACCGCCACCTTGTGCCTGCTGGCCGGATACCTCTATGGCTGGCACCAGAGAGGGAAAAGAGGCGTTGACTCACTTACAGGCCTGCCTGACAAGAGAGCATTCAACGAGGCCCTCTCCCACGCAGCAGAATCAGTGTGCGAGGGAGAAGCACGGGTCATCTGTTTCCTCGACATCGATCACTTCAAGCAGGTCAACGACCGTTTCGGGCACCTGGCGGGAGACCACCTTCTGGAGGTTGTTGGTCACCTGCTCGAATCCCTCTTGCCAGGACAATGCTATCGCTGGGGAGGGGACGAGTTTGCCTCCCTGCTCCCACTGGGCCTGGAGGATGCCACCCACCTGGCCGAATCCCTCCGCCTGGCCGTGGAGGAAACACCGATCCTGTACCAGGGGGTGAGCCTGCCGGCAACCATCAGCATTGGGCTGGCCGCAATGCAGATCGATGAAAAACATCGCCCGGCGGCTCTCCCGGCGGCAGATGCAGCGCTTTACCAGGCCAAGGCATCTGGCCGAAACCGTATCTGGACGGCGGGTATGGATAGTTCGAATGAGGGGGAGGGGAATTTTCCAGGATATAATCTGGGAAATATTTAACGATTATTCCGTTGAAATCCCTCACAGCGTTACCCATATTTCAAAAAGTTCTATCTCGAAGTCGAGAGTGAGAATATTGCTTTTACCGATAAACCAGCATGTACCTTTCACCATTCTATTTGCCCCCATCCTGGTTAATCGATCCATGCTAAAGAAAACTCCGCTTCTTTCCCTCGCCTGTTGTTTCATTTTCATGTCGTCCCCGCTGCTCACGGGTCAGGATATAGCCAGTGGGCCCTGGGGTGAGCTGGTACAGATCGGCAGCGAGCTCCGGCTGACCAGTATCGGCGATGAGCTTTGCCGCCTGGTCATGCAGGAGGAGGAAGGCCAGGATGCGGACCATCACCATGGCCTGAAGGCCGGTCGCACCGACACGCATGCCCCGGCAGGCCTGATGGGTGACCATGCCCATCGCAAGGGCGAGAAAATGGTCGAGTACAAGTACATGAACATGTCGATGGGAGGAAGCCGTACAGGAAACACCGGCCTGACGACCGGGGCCGCTCGGATGTTCGACGGCAATATGTTCATGGTCGTGCCGGAAGCCATGAACATGGAAATGCACATGTTTCATTTCATGTGGGCCCCGAGTGATGAGGTCACGCTCTACGTGATGCCGATGTGGGTCGTGAACACGATGGACCATACGCTTTTCTCCATGGGCGGGGGGACGAGTACCTTTCGCAAGACGAATGCCGGTTTTTCCGATCTCCCCTTTGGGGGCCTCTGGAAAGTCCGGGAAGACGAAACCTCCGAGATGATTTTCAATATTGGATTCAGCGCCCCCACTGGAGACATTGACAACACGACTCCCAACGCGATGGGTGCCCTGGGAGAATTTCCCTACCCGATGAGACTTGGAAAGGGATCCTGGACTGCCAGGCCGGGAATCACCTGGAAGTCCTACACAGAAACCGGAGTCCGCGGTATCCAGCTCCAGTCCGACATCGTGCTCGGCGCCAATGATGAAGGGTATTCCGTGAGCGATGAGTACCGTGCAGACGCCTGGATCAGCCGCCTGCTGGACGAGGAACATCGCACTGCCCTGACATTCCGGGCCGAGGCACTCTGGAAAAGCAACTTCCGCGGTGTGGATGCCGATCTCAATCCCGCCATGGCTCCCACCGCCCGCGCCGATTACCGTGGTGGAGAATGGATCAACCTTGGTTACGGCCTGATTCACAGTCTCCAGGATGGCAGCCGGTTGAATTTTGAGATCCTGCACCCGGTTTACCAGCACCTCGAAGGAGTTCAGCTGGAAACAGACTGGTCCCTCTCGGCAAGCTGGTCCAAGGCTTTTTAAGGGATTTTTTGGCCTGGAAAAGCCGATATCTTGCCATTTTCAAAAAAGTGGTTTTTCTCCTTTAAACCGACCTTGACCGGTTCCTGTGAATTCCCTAATCTCCCGCCCTGTCAGCTACAGCTATGACTCATGGTCGTAGTAAGGATGACAGGAGTTGGTACTTGGCAAGCTCAGCAATGGGCAGCGAACAGATCCCCTGGGCACGGACGCCCTTGGATTTGTCGAAAAGCCAGGCACCAGTTCAACCGAGTACCTGGACAAGCCGTCGTGAGCACGATGCGAGCGGCAGCACAACGTCCAATCGCTCCCGGAAACCTTACGGAGTCCTTCGCCCCCCTGGGACCCGTCGATTCCGGGGGCTTTTTTTTGCGCCTGCGGAAGATTATTGAAGTGCCTGGACAGTGAGAACAGTCCAGTGACTCGTCCGCGTGTACTTATCAAGCATGCGTGATGATTTTATTTCCACCGCCAGGGTGGTGGGGCTGCCATCGTCGTCGTATTCAATCAAGAAGCGTTGAAATACCAGCAGCTTGACATCATCTGTAATTTCCAGCCGCCTATTCTCTATCAATCGCAGTGACGAATCCTCTCCAAGGCCGATGATTATTCTCATGGCCGGCTCGGAGAAAAAATTCTGCATCTCCTCACGAGCCTTTTTCTCATTGAGGTAATATTCCGTCAGCGTCGTCTTCCCCGAGGCACGCATCCCCGGGAGCAGGGAAAGCTGGTGGGCTTGATTGCGTTTTCCTTCCCGGAGCAACTGGAACCAGTCCAGTACATTTTCTTCTGCTGCAGCATACATGCGACCCTGGAAGAACGTACGTCGCCCATAACTCCAGCTTCCCAGGATGACAGCAGCAACGAGCGAAAGAATAGCAATACGCCGCCCCATGACATGGTGGGGTTCCTGCCTTATTCTCGCCAGCGCCACCAGGCTGGCGAGGATTGCCAGTGGAACAACTCCCAGGAAGATCGGCGTCACCACGGCAAGAGAGGAGAGCGCCGCAAGAACCAATCCCACGATACTCCAAACACTGATTCCCCGGTAATCTTGACGGTCGCCCCATTCATCATGCGAACGGTCCGAGGGTCGTCCGACGCGGGTTCCCTGGGAAACCTGTGGTTCCTCTGCTGGTTCAACGGAGTTCGATATACCATCCACAGCCCCTGCGGCCGGGATGTCGTCAGCAGCATTCTGGTGTGACTCACTCATTGCTTCACTGGGTAACTCGACCTGATATCTTACTTATCGGCCCTAAAACCGGCCGGCAGAACTTGATTTGGACCGGACTACTTGAGAGCCCGCTGAAGTTCGGGTATCGAGGTAATTCCCTGTGCCAGCAGCGCGATCCCTTCTTCTCGAAGTGTCTTCATGCCTGCCTTGATCGCCAGTTGCTGGACGACATCTGCCGATGGCTGCTGCGCCAGCGCCTGGCGAATATTATCGTCAACCACAAGCATTTCAAAAATCCCGATACGGCCCTTGTACCCCAGTCCACTGCAGCTTGGGCAGATGGGCGGCGGAAGGTCTTTCTTGTTTTTTGGAGCATTTGGATCCACCGGCGGCGGCTGGTATTCCTGGTACAGCACCTGGACCCTGTCAGGTGGAAGTTGAAGCTGGTGGAGAACCTGGGGGGTCGGCTGGAAGGGAGACTTGCACCCTTCACAGAGGCGCCGCACAAGCCGCATGTTGATAACCATGTTAATAAACTTGATAAAACCAGCCTTGTCGCTCGTTGCTCCAAGCAGTTTCAAAAGGGCTTCTGTTGCATTCCCGGCTCTTGTGGAAGTGATCGTCACCGTCCCCTCTGTCTCCGCGATCTCACAGAGGATGTCGAGTGTCTCCTTGTCCGAAATCTGGGGTACGGCAAAAACATCGGGCTGCCGCAGCATCATCTTGGGAATAACCTGTGCTGCCGTTTCACCCTGCGACTCGTCAAACTCGGTGACATCGATATTTTCAATCTCGGGTTCACGACGTGTCTTTTCTTCAATACCAAAGAAATCCCCGGTATAGCGATCTGTGGCCATCAGTGCCCCGGCCCAGATTGCCGACAAGCCTCCCCCGTTTGCCGGAGCCGAAAAGAGATAGATCCCTTTTGGCGGAGGCGGCATTTGCTCACCGGTGGCTCGACCGACCCGTTCCATGTATTCGTTCACCAGTGGCTCACGCATGCCGAGATCTAGCAGCGACATCTGCTCCTGCTTTGGATCAAGCAACCGGACAATCACCCGCTCACCCGTCTCCACTCCCTGGCTAGTGATCTGGCAAAGACGCGTGGTTCGTTGAAAGGTGGCCTTGAATTCTCCCATCTGCCTTTCGCGACGTTCCGCCGGATCGAGGTTGGCAAGCTTCTTCATCACCGCCAGCATGACATCCCCGTTCTGGCGATCCATGGGAGGATGATTGTGCCAGAAACCATCCACGTCGAGACGGATGCCAACACCCTGGGCGGTATAGTCCAGCAGCAAGCGGTTGGCATTACGGCTAATTCCCTGGGCGAGAACAATCTGGGTTGGAACAATTCCGGGGGATTGCCGAGCCTGAATTGCATTGGCCTGGTTGTCCTGGTCCGATGCCGCCCCCATGGCACTGAACTCCACGCTCGGCACTACCTGCTCGGGATTTGCATCAGGCATCTTATTTCTTTCCTCAACACCAGGAGACCAGCAGCACTTCTTGGCTAGAGAATACCTGGCTGGGTCACATTAATACCCTTCAGCGCCATCTTAAGAGCTTCCACGTTGGGGGCAACACGGAAAGCGGTTTCGCGGTCAATCAGTTCATCATCGATCAACTGCTTGAGACTCATGGTAAAGTCCTGCATCCCTTCCTCGGCACCAATCCGAATGGCATCCGCGAGCTTTTCATCATGGCCTTCCAGCACAAGTTTCGTGATCATCGGCGTGAAGGTCATGATCTCAACGGTCGGCACCCGGCCAACACCCGGCTTGATCGAGGGAAGCAGCTTCTGGGCGACGATTCCCTTCATGTTAAAGGCAATCGCCGAGCGGATGGCGGTGTGCATATCCTCCGGAAAGAGGTCCAGGATTCGGCCGATCGTGGAAGGTGAGGTGGAAGCATGGATCGTACCGAACACCAGGTGGCCGGTTTCGGCAGCATGGATGGCAGTCATGAATGTCTCTTCATCACGCATTTCACCTACCAGCATGATGTCCGGATCCTCGCGCACGGCATGCTTCATGGCAACCGAAAAGTCGATCACATCGATCCCGACCTCGCGCTGGTTGATCAGGCACTTCTCCTCGGTGTAAACAAACTCCACCGGATCTTCCAGGGTCAGGATATGCTTTCGTTCACGGTGGTTCACCCAGTTCAGCATGGAAGCGATCGTGGTTGACTTTCCGGAACCGGTAACACCTGCCAGCAGGATCATGCCCTGGTCAAACTTGCAGAGCGCCTCCATCACCGGGGGCAGGTTCAACCCTGCGACATCGGGGATAAAATTGGACACCCGGCGTGCGACCAGGCCAATGTTGCCCAGCTGCTGGAGCATGTTCACCCGGAACCGCCACATCACACCATCCACATCGACGGTGTAGGCAAAGTCAACTCCCCCCTCCTCCTCAAAAATCTTCCGCTGCCGCTTATCCATCATTGGGAAAAGTAACCGGACCATCTCTTCCCGGTCGATCGGAGGACGAGTTAGATCCCGCAGGGTTCCATCCACCCGAACAATGGGAGGACGACCAACCTTCAGGTGCAAGTCACTTCCCTCGAGGGTGACCAGGGCCCGAAAGATCTTGTCGACCTCCAGCTCCTCCCTGGCCTTCAGAAATCGTTCAACATCGTTATCAACATTGGTATTTTTCGCGGCGGGATCCTTGGCCATAGTAGTTCTTTCCTTGGCCGGTCACCTGTCTCGGCAGGGAACAACGGCGATCAATCAATTCGAACAGGGACGCCCCTGTCACGCATGACCTCCTTGGTCTCCAGAATCGTGTACTCTCCAAAATGGAAGATGCTTGCTGCCAGAGCCGCATCTGCCTTCCCCTTCAATATCGCATCGGCAAGGTGGTCCGGGCAACCCGCCCCGCCGCTGGCAACGACCGGAATCGTCACCTGCTCGTTCACAGCCCGTGTGATCTCAATATCATAACCGTCCTTCGTGCCGTCACAATCCATACTGGTAAGCACGATTTCCCCGGCACCGAGCTGCTGGACCTGGACCGCCCAGGAGACCGCTTCCAGGCCCGTGGGGGTGCGGCCACCATGGATGTGGACTTCCCACACTTCCTCGTGCTGGCCATCCGCTCGATCGTGGTAAACACGCTTGGGATCGATATTCACCACAATACACTGGCTCCCAAATCGGCGTGCCGCCTGTTGGACAAAGTCAGGATCTTCGCAGGCCGTGGAGTTGATCGAGACCTTGTCGCAGCCCGCTTTGAGCAGATCCCGGATATCCTCCAGTGTCCGGATGCCTCCACCGACCGTCAGTGGCATGAATACCTGCTCGGCAGTACGGCGGACGACATCGATCATGATGTCCCGCCCCTCGTGACTGGCCGTGATATCCAGGAAAACCAGCTCGTCCGCTCCTTCCCTCTCGTAACGCGCAGCGACCTCGACCGGATCCCCCGCATCACGAAGGTGAAGAAAATTAGTTCCCTTGACGACGCGACCACGATCCACGTCAAGACAGGGAATCACACGTTTTGCGAGCATCTGAATCCCACGGCCGTTTTCCAAGCGGCAAGAAATAAAAACTCCAGCTCCAACAGTTAACTCTCGACCGGGAGAAGGCAGTCTCCATGCAGCGGACTTCCTGTTAACCCTTTTTCACCTTGGCGATCGCCTCCCGGGCCACCACCAGGCATTGCTTCATGGCGTCAATCGGGTTCTCCGGATCTGCCTCGTACTCGAGCGATATTGATCCATCTGCCGGAAAACCAGTTTTCACGAGTGCCTTGAAAATACCAACCACGTCCAGGTGACCACTGCCAATCACCACATTCCGTGATCGCTGCTCCTGCTTCTCCTCGTCCTTGATGTGCAGGGCAAAGACTCGCTTGCCAAGCTCATGAACCGCCTTGACCGGATCTTCCTTGCTGCGGATGAAATGCCCGGTGTCAACACAGGCCCCGACCAGTGGATGGTGTCCTTTCACGGCCGAGGTGACATCCGAGATCTTGTCATACAGCGCGCCAGGCCCGTGATTGTGAATAGCAATGCGAATCTTGAATTCCTCGCATAGCTTATCAAGGCTCTCGAAGGAGTCGGGCTGCGGATTGGCCGTGATACAGGGAATCCCGGCCCGCCTGGCAAATTCAAACACGCGCCGATTGGCGGCGTGATCCTTGCTGAATCCATTCACGCCGTGGGCGCTCATCGAGATCTTTGCTTTTTCCAGGATCGTTTTCCGTTCGGCGATCTGTTCATCGGTTGCCCCGAGCCCAAGGTGCTTGCTGTAAAACTCCACGTGGTGCAGTCCCATTCCCTGGATGTGGCGGATCGCCTCGAGGGCATTAAAATTTCTCAGCGAGTAACTCTGCACTCCCACCGGGAAACCCCCGTAAGGGTCATCCGCTGCCAGAATCCGGGGAATATCCAGGAACGAGGCACCGGCAGCTGCGGCGCTACCAAGGGCAAGGAACCGTCGTCGCGTGATCGAATGTTTCATGGCATCGAGACCTGTTTGGAAGGAGGAACCCGCCACCATCGGCGCGGGGGGAATTCCTGATTATGGAACACGGGAGAGGCCACCTCAAGCGGGCCCCTCCTCTCTTTCAAATGACTGATCACGGCAGCCGCTTGACCTGCACCTTGCGAAAGTAAACCTTGCTCTTGGGGTCATGGGCCTGGAATGCAAAGGTCCCCTTGCTGATCAGCCTCTCAAAACCGTCCGGACCGGGCTGCTGATCTGCCGGCTCGGTATAATCCACGACCACCTTGTCATTGATCTTGATGATAATCCGTTTGCCCTGGACGATGATGTGTTGCGTCCACCATTCATTATCCTTTGCAGGTGGATCGCTGACATTAACAACCCCGTACAGGCTGCCTGTCTTTTTCGGATCTCCATGGGTGATGTTCACCTGGGCTTCAAAGCCTTTCTTGGGCCAGCCATCTTCCTGGTATTGCGTATGGAAGTAGATCCCCCCGTTACTGCCAGGTGTGGTCATGACTTCCGCCTTGAACTCAAAATTCACAAACGGTTTTTCATCGCCGGTATAAAACAGGTGGCTGCGGGGACCCTCGCAGATAAACGCTCCATCCTCGATCTTCCAGGAATCAGCATTCTCACTGGCCTTCCAGCCGTCAAACGACTTGCCGTCAAAAATCGTGACCCAGCCATCTTTCGACTTTTTCTTGTCTCGCTTTGCTCCCTCGGAAACACCAATCAGCAATGTCGTGCAAAGAAGGGCAATCAATATATTTTGAGTTCTCACGGTAAAAAGCTCCTCTTGAAATTGATAGTCACTGTTCGTTCGTTGTTATTTTTCATCCAGCTGCGGGAGGTTTCGCACCCGGTGACCCAGGAGAAACCCGTTGCAACAGACGACGTGCTGCTCGAACGTCGTTGTGCATTGATTATACACGTGCTACAGGCTGGATGTTTTAGCCACAGTGGATACGGAGAAAATGGGTTGAATTTGACCCGTCCAGATCATCTCCCCTAGAATCCATTCGGAGGGAATGCTGCCGGAAAACAGCGTACACCTGTGGTCGCGTGGAGATAAGATCATGATCAACACCACTCGTTCAAAGCGGTCGCATTCCTGGTTGAAGGGTCTTTTCTTTTGCGGGCTTGTGCTGGTTACCGGTACCCATGGCCCTGCCACCAGCCATGCTCAAGAGGTGGTGATGTCCTCGCCGTCCCATAATATCCAGGAGGGATTTTACGAACGTATTGGTTTCGGCATGGGATACAGCAAGATCGGTCCCCGCGGCGGGTGGTTCTTTGATTTTAACAGCATCCACGGTGCCGTTCCGCCTTTCGGTGGCTGGGCCGGTGGCGGTGCACGGTTTGGTTTCGGTTCGAGAAATGGAAAGTCCCGCTTCAACGTCACCATGGTCATGGCCCAGGGAAACACCCGTAGCATGACCATGGTGGCCCCCAGCATCACCGTTCCCAATGGCTATGGGGGGTCTATTTTCAGCGGATCCGTGAGGCCGTTTGTCACTGGATGGGTTCCGGTCGTGGGGCAGGGCTGGTCCGTTCAACCGGTCATACCGTATCGCCATGGGACGGCACACCTGCGTGAAAAGCTCCGCCGCGTTGATGACTCCAGGGAAAAATCGGCGTCACCCAGGGCCACGGAACCGGACCTGGTTCTCGGCAAGCAGGTAACACCTCCCGTGGTGCCACGGTTTTCCAGTTCGGCCGATCGCGGGGATGACAGCCTGCAATCAATCCGCAAGCAACTGGCCGAGCAGGATCGGCAACGGCTGGTCGAGGCCTACGACTTGATTATTGAGGGGCAGCAGGCCGAGATCGCAGGAAAGAAGGGGGTCGCCCGAATCTACTATCGCCAGGCCGCCAATCGATGCCAGGGCACGTTGCGCGAGGAATTACTGCGCCACTGTGAGCATTTGAAACAGCAGGACAACAAGCAGTAGCTGCCATTCCTGTCATATGCGTGCCCGCGAGTGACTTGCCGGCAGCCAGGCACCATCCTGTTCACTACTGGCCACGCATTGCTGGATAAAGTGCATCCCGTCCACGCCATCATGGACATTCGGATAGACCGTATCGATCGTGGGAAATTCCTGCCCACCAGCACGCAAGACCATGCTGTCAAAAGCAGACCGATAGACATTGGCGAAACACTCGAAGAATCCTTCCGGGTGGCCACTTGGCAATCGGCAGGCAGCCGCCGCAACCTCATTCG
>CAYYZW010000150.1:0-7919 GCA_964476375.1 uncultured Pirellulaceae bacterium | reverse complement strand
GTTGTGAGTTGGCCACGAAAACCCTTACCGACAGTAATCGATGGCAGGTGAATAGCATCGCCCGAGAGATCATTGAAACCCGATGTTGGGAGTGGGTCAAAAACAGGAGTGATGAGTTGAAATGCAGGAAAACGTGTTGCTGGGGTCGTGTCCCTAATGCCATAGGATAATTCCATCATGTTGGATGGAAGTGCTCCCATGTCAGAGACAAAGCCTGCGATTGCCTGGCGATTATTGCTGACTTGTATTAAGGCATCACGAAATCCAATGCCCTGGTTCTTGGAGGCTTCAATACGATACTGGTCCTGTGCCGTGCCAAGGTTATCGGTAAGAGAAACGGCACTGATTGCCAGGACCGACATGATGAATACAACCAGCAGCAATTCTAACAGGGTAAAGCCACGGCGATCGCCCTGCGCAGAACGAACACGGGTGTCTTGCCGGCACCTTTGGTCGGTGTGGTTATTTTGTGATGTAATGGACAATGTCATCTTTCCCACCGGTTATTTCCTCCTTCCCTCCCCCTTCATAGGTTCCGTTTGGGCCCATGCTTACGATCCAGTGTGAATCGCCAGCAGAAAAGAACAGGTAAGGTCGTCCCCAGTGAACAGGAGTTGTTCCATTGGTTAATTCGACAACAAATACCCCAATATCCTGAATATGAGGGTCAAAAATACCCGGTATTTTTTCGATGAACGGCCCGGATGCAGGGTCCCATCTTCCTTCTGTCCAGGTAGCCGGAGTGTGGGAATGTGCAGAGGGTGTGTAGGTTCCTGCCTGAACGAAATGTCCTGCGTCCTTGAGGTAGGCGCCATTCCATCCTCGCCCCGAGGATATCTGCATGGACTCCAGCGAATGCCCCGTGTTTGCCAGTGGACTGGTCGAGAAAACCAGTTGATAGAAGTTGGCAGGATGGTTGAACCAGTCAGTACGCTGGCTCGCGGTTGCAGATGCCAGGAACGCGGGCCAATGGTCCGCATTTTCAGGATTGATCACCCCTCCGTTCGTCGTTAATCCAAATGGCCCCTGTTTGGGGAAATAGCCTGTATCTCGTCTGAAAGCTTCAATTGCTGCCGCCAGGTTAGCGATCTCTGCTGCAGATATTTTTTGGGTCGTATCATCTTGCGTGTTAGAAAAACTGAAGACAACGGTTCCCCCGATCACGGCAAGGATGGCCACAACCGTCAGCAGTTCAAGCAGGCTGAATCCAGACCTGATACGGTTGCCATGCATTGTCTTGTTGGTTGTTTGGAGCATCGGTCTGGGGAGGCAAAGGAACTTTCCAGAAGCAACATGAGGGTACCTACTGCAATTGAGCAGGTACCCTCCATTGTTGTCAGATAGTATTCGTCGGTTCTATTATTGACCAAGCAGTTATCGCTTCTGGCCAGTGGATTCAGCGAACTCCTCATCGAGGAAATCTCCACGTGAATCCAAAACAGCGATCAGCTTGGCGGGGCTGACGCTGATATCAACCAGGGCGACGTAATGGTTGTACTCATGCTTGGCCACATTCCCGTAGAACGGAGCGTGTCCGAGGTTGGTGAAAACACCGTCACCAATGAGAGAGCTGGCGTTGCCGAGGCCGAGGCCAACCAGGACCGCTCCGGGATTGCCGCCAACCTTAACATTGTTGTAGCCGTTATTTCCGGGGGCCCAGACTGCCATTGGAACGGTTGTGCCAGCGACCAGGTTGACGAAGTAGCCACGTCCACGATTTTTGTTTGTGGGCCGTGGCGCCTCAAAAGCATGAGCTGGAATCGTGATATCGAGAATGTTACCAACGGTTGTTGCGTTACCGTCGGCATCCTTGATGTCCAGCGTACCGCCTGCGCCATTCCCCTTGAGATCCAGGTAACGAATTTTCGTCATGCCTGCAGCAACAAGGTTGGCAGGATCTGTATCAACATAGGTAAATTTGCCAGCAATCTTACTGCCAAGCAGGCCGGCGGAAACGCCTCCGGTAGCATCCGTCGCTGAATTATCCAGCAGGGCAGCTACGTAGGTGGGGCTCGTTGGCGTCGCGGCAACCAGCGATTCCAGGTTATCTGGAAGGCCGCCCTCAGTCGCAGCAAAAAGACGGAAGGCTTCTTCCACGGCAGCGATTGAGTGTGTTGCGGTTCCCTTGGCTGCCTTATCTTCCAGGCCACCGTAGCTCGTGATGATAGCACCACCGACGATTGCCAGCATGGCGATAACCATCAGTACTTCCAGCAGCGTAAAACCTGAGTTTTTTCGATTTGTCTGTCTGTGATTTTTCATCTTTCCGATAGATCCTTATGAAACACGAGTGAGCCCAAGAGCCCTGTTAATATCCATTCTCAATAGCCGCCGTCAGGCAACCAAGTACTATTAAGACTTAGTCTCAATAACAGGAGGCTACTCTATTTCCCTTGTGGATACAATGGCCTGGTGGAAATAATAGCCCACGAAAAACGTGGTCGCCAATGAAATTTTCCTGAGATGGCATCTCAATATGGCTGTTTTACCGTATATTGGTGGAAATTGAACTTGTGTAGAGTCTTTTAAAATTTTTTCCGATGGCCCATTTTACTCCCCCCTTTCAGGTGGATGGTTCTGGCTGGGGAGACTCGAATAATCTGGTCGAAAGAGAATCCCAGCCGATCGAGCTTCGCCTGCTGTAATTGGGATAGATGCCAATTCACCGGATGAGTGGAACACACTGAGCTGTCTTATCTTTTTCCGTCGTGAGAATTCTTGGGTTCAGTAGCGAGAAAAAAGATAAGCTCTGAAATATTTGCCTTCCCGGGAAAGGCGTTTTATCTCCCCCCCTCCCGGACAAAGGATATTTGGCATGAGCAAGTACTGTTACATTGTGGCCCTGGGCATGTCCGTCGTCGGCATGTTGTGTCTGTTTGGTGACTGGGAAGAAGGCTTGATCCTGTTACCGATTGGTGTCCTGGTCGGGCTGGTGGGAGCCGTGGCGTCCCTGTTTGAAAAAGATGTGGATGCACTCCGTATTTCCGGGGTGACGGTGGTCCTGGTCACCGCCGGGTTAACCGTGGCGGTGCTGGTGTTCACCGAGGGTTGGGGCCAGCTGCTGGCCATACCGATTGGGCTGCTGTCGGGGCTGGCGCTGGAAATCGTGATGATCGTCTCGCTGATCCGGCGGCGGCAGGCCAGGGCCGTCGCCCGGCTCGTGGTCGACGGTGTCCTGGTTGGTGAAGAAAACATGATCGTGGTGCAGTCGTACGCGGTGGCACCGCTGGATGTGCAGGCCGTGGCCGCCCAGGTCTGGCAGGTACTCGACCCGGCACTGGCACGGGTGTTCGTGGATGACGGGACGAAACAGCTTGTTATCCAGGCCAGCGGGGACGTGCAGCAGCAGGTTGCCCAGTTTCTCCAGGACCTGGGTGTCAAGCGAGTTTCCAGCCGGGCAGTGGTTGCGGCGCTCACATCCTCGGGGCTGACGATCGGCATGACCCTGCTGGGTGCCGTGCTGGGAGGGATGATTGGCTACATGTCCCTGGATGCATCGGGCACCCTTCAGCATAACCCGACCGGGTTCTTCGAGGGCATAGCGGCTTTTTTCCTTGTTCTCGTAATTATTTCCGTCGTCATCGTGGCGAGTTTTCTTGGAGGTGCCCTGGGCTTGACCCTGGGCCTGGTTCTTTCTGCCATCCGGCTGAAAAAGGTCTCCGCCCAGACAGCGTCAGTTCCACCGATTCCAGCTCCCCAAACCAGTGTGGCCGATCCAGCCGGCCAGCCTGCTGCTGCAGAACCGGGCCCGGCGCCGGAACCTGGCCCCTCGTCTGAACCGATCCCCGAATCCGAGCCGGAAGTCCCGCCTGATCCGGATGTGGATGATGACGAGTCCCCCTACCGGCTGGACGAGTAAGGACCGGGCGACCCGCGTCGTCTTACTTGTAGGACTGCAGGTAGTGATTGTGCCGGTTGGTCGCCTCCAGCGAGTAGAGCTTTGCTCGGGCGAGGTAAAAGCGAAGCTGGATCGGTCGACCCTGCAGGAGGTGACAGTCGGGATTCTCCTTCCAGGTCACCACGTGCCGCACGCTGTCTGTGGTGATCACCGCACAATCGGCGCGGCTGAAACCCTCGATCACATTTCCCCCGGAGTCCACCGCCTCGACCTGGATTTCGCCATCGGTCGCATTGGCGTTAACGACCAGCGTATCGCCAAGGAAAAGAAGTGAGCGGGTCGTCATGACGCCTTCCCCGGCAGTCTCCACGGAAACGAAACCGTCGAGCCGCAGGGTTGCCAGTCCGACACCCTTTTTGGGTGGGATGGCGTCAGGATCGAGCTTGGGCGGGTCCCCGCTCCAGGTCCACCAGTGCTTGGCATTGCTGCCTGAGTAATAAAAATAGATCCGGTCGTTGACGATGATCGGCTCGGGCGTGTAGTAGGGCGTGATATAACCCCAGTCCCAGTCCTTGTCTTTCTCTCCGTACGGGAGGAAGACCGCCTCGCGGGTGGCGCTGCTCCAGTCCTGTTCCTTGTTCAGTTCGGCATGCGTGACTGCCCCGTTGCCCCCAACCCGTTTCCAGATGATGCCGTCACGGCTGAAGGCAAGCTGCAGATCCTGCCTGTCGGTCCATGGCTTGTCCGCTGGGATCGGCTTGAGGGACTCGTTGTGGTAGGTCCCGATCAGGCCCAGGTAGATATTCCCGTAGGGGACCGGTGCCATCTGGTAGAACTGCGTCTGCTGAACCGCGTCCATTATCGTGCGGCGAAAGACGGTGACCTTGGGAGACCAGTGCAGGAAATCGGTGCTCTCGGTGCGGGCGATGATCCGCGTGTTGGGGGGGCCGAACCGCATGATTGCCACGTAACGTCCACGTCGCGAGTCCCAGAAGGGACAGATCTGAGTATCGCTAAAAGGGATCAGGGCAGTCGGTGTGGCCGGCTTCCAGGATAGGCCATCGGCCGAGAAGGCGGCACTGGTCATCCATGTTTTGGAAGTGCCATCGGGATTACAGCTGAAGAGCATCTTGTAGCGGCGAGCCGGATCGGGCTCGTTGTGGTCCTTGAAAATGCCAGGACACTGAAATCCCTGGATCGCTGGCTGCCCGAGCAGGTTCGTTTGTCCTTTCTCGTCCACAATCGGTTTTGTCCAGGCAATCCCATCCGGCGAGGTCGCATAGGCCAGCATCGAGGTAGAGGTCCCCTCCACTTTTCGCCAGTAGGTGTACCACATCTTGAAGAGTTTCTCGTCCTTGTCGTAGTAGACGGTGGCGTAGCCGGGGCCACTCTCTTCCCACGGCTTGTCCTTGACCAGGACGGGGTTCTTGGGGTGCTTGGTTGGCTGGTTGAGTACCTTCCTGAGCCCCTCTGTCGTGGCAATGATGTGGTCGTCGATGAACAGCTGTTTCCCCTCGAGGATCAGTGCATCACCGACGGTCGAATCATCCAGGTCCTTAAAGACACCGGGAGGTGCCTTGAGGGACTGGGCTTTTGCAGAGACTGATAGCAGGCAGGTCAACAACAGCGAGAGGTAAAAAAAACGAGTAGACATGGTGGTTGTCCTGGAGGGAAAGGGGGGGCAGATCACCGTCATTCTAGTGGCTCGAGAGGCGAAATGCGAAAACTGCTTTTTCCACCTGCTTGGAATCTGTCGGCTGCGAATGATACAATCCGCTGTCAGAGCAATCGTTTTTCTCTCCTCCCATTCCTTCCAGGCAAGGTTTTTTCATGATCCGGTTCACGCGAATCAGCCAGCGTCCTCAACCAGCTAAATCTCTCCTGTTTGTTGTCCTCGCCTGCCTGCTGGTGACGCTGCTGCCGGCCAAAAGAGCTGCTGCCCAGCTCCGCGCCGGCGCCGCCAAGGTCGATATCACACATCCCGATTCGAAAGAGGTGGAGAGCCCTCTCTATTCTCGCGCGCTGGTCATCAGCAGCGGCGCCGAGACGATGGTCCTGGTCACCATGGACGTGGTCTCCATCGGCGAGATCGGCCATATCAAGAACGATTTCCTGGAGAACGTGCGGGCCAGGGTGAAAAAGGAACTCGGCCTGGAGCCTGCGAACATCGTCATCAACACCAGCCATTGTCACGGGATTCCCAGTCCCGACACCGAGGCGCTCACCGCCAAGGCGATCACGATGGCGATGGAGAAAATGGAGCCGGTTACCGTTGGCGCGGGCAAGGGTCACGAGGACCGGATCATGGAGAACCGGCGGATGCTGCTCAAGGATGGCCGGGAAATTGATGTTCGCCACGCCTATTCACTTCCACCAGACGACCAGGTTGTCGGGACCGGTCCGGTCGATACAGAGATCGGTATCCTCAGGCTCAACAAGATCGACGGGGGGACGCTGGCAGTGGTTTACAACTTTGCCTGCCATCCGATCCAGGGAACGTCGAGTGGCGCCAATACGGCCGATATCACCGGATTTTCGTCGCAGGTTATCGAGGATAACCTCAGCGAGGGGACAATTGCCCTGTTCGTGCAGGGATGTGGTGGGGATATCAACCCGATCAGTTACAAGGACGTGGACCATCCTCGCCATGCCGAGCCGCTGGGCAACATGCTCGGCCTCAGCACGCTCAAGGCCCTGCGAAAGATCAAGACCAAGAAGGATGACCGGCTGTTGATCTTTAACGAGACAATCGAGGTGCCCCGGGCGGACCTTGCCCAGCGGATCGTGGAACTCAAGAACCAGCAGCAGGTGCTACTCACGTCGCTCGGTGGTACGACGCTCAACCTGCGTTCCTTCATGGCGTTGACGGCCAAGTACAACCTGGCCCCCGAGTTCCCCTCGGCCCATGCCAGCCGTTACCTGCACGATGCCAAACTTGGGCACAAGGATATCAGGTACATGGATGCGTCCAATCGGAATAACATGAAGGCCTACCTCCGCAATATCTACACGATGGAGGAACTGACCCGGCTCGGGACCAATCTGCGGCTGCTGGAAAAGAACCAGGCCAAGAACCTGGCTGCTGAAAAGCGCACGATTGACGTGGAGGTGGTGGGCTTCCGGATCGGCGAATTCGTGATGGTCACCTTTCCGGGGGAACTGACCGTGCAGATCGGCCTGGGGATCAAGGAGCGTGCCAACCACGAACATACTTATGTGGCGGGCTATACGAACGGTTACATCTACTACTGCCCGACCGTCAAGCAACTTCAGAACGTCGGCGGCGCCCAGGAGGACAGTGACTGCATCGTGGATCCTGCCTGGCAGGCGATTTTCGAGGCCAAGGTCGAGGAGCTGCTGGGCAGGCTGTAAGGCGGCGGGACTGCAGACAGGCCATTTTTCCAACCAAAGAGTACACGAGTGGAGCCAACATGAAGAAAACGCTGATCGCCATCCTCCTTGTGTTTGCCACCTCGTCTCTGCAGGCAGAAAACTGGCCCGCCTGGAGGGGAGCCGATGGGCGCGGTGTCAGCCAGGAGAAAAACCTGCCTCTCACCTGGAGTGCCACGGAGAACGTGCTCTGGAAAGTCCCCCTGGCCGAACCCTGTAACGGCACACCGATCATCTGGGGAGACCGGGTCTTCCTGACCCAGGGACTCGAGAAGGGGAAACGCCGTGCAGTGATCGCGCTGGACCGTGCCAGTGGCGAGAAACTCTGGCAGCAGGAACTCTCCTGCGAGGTGGAGGAGACGACGCACCCGCAGAATCCCCCCTGCAGTTCCTCACCAATCACCGATGGCAAGGCAGTTTATGCCCAGCTCGGTTCAGCCGGCGTGGTGGCCTACGACCTGGACGGCAGGCAGCTCTGGCACCGGGACCTGGGCCCGGTGCTGCACCGCTGGGGCAATGGCCCCAGTCCCGTGCTCTACGGTGACCTGCTGATCGTTTTTCACGGGCCGGGGGGCCCGGCCAACATGATGGCACTGGACAAAACCAGTGGGGAAACGGTCTGGTCCTCGAAGGAGACGGCCATCAACAGCCCGATCTTTGGGTCCTGGAGTACGCCGCTGCTATTGAGGGG
>CAYYZW010000149.1:0-3717 GCA_964476375.1 uncultured Pirellulaceae bacterium | reverse complement strand
AGAGTCCCGACTGTCTGAACGGCGGGCGGCCTTAACAGAAGAACTCGACAGCGTAGAATTGCATCGAGAACCTTTTTGGTTTTACGCCCTTTTATTCGTCGGGTTACCGTTCTGCGGCGCCCTGTTTATTCTTTGGGTGCAATACCGTTGGGCTTTCAACAAGGACTATAAAACAGAATTCGTGTTGACCAATCACCGGCTGATTGCCAAATGGGGTTTTTTGCGTACCGTCATCCGTGAAATCCAGCTGGAAAAGATTGAGAGTGTTAACTACGGCCAGACTTTCCGAGAACGGTGGTTTGGGATTGGCCGCCTGACGGTGAGAGGAACTGGTGGTGGGAAAGTCGGGAAATTCAAGTATCTCATGGACGCTTTGGAATTCCGCCGCCGTATCCTTGCTCAAATTGACCGGAGGCAAACCTAGCACTGTTGCCGAACGCTGGGCATAGATAAAGAGTTAGAGGTTAGTAACCCCTAACCATCTCCATCACGGTCGGCTTCACGCTCTCGGGGAACGCGGGTGCAGGCCTGGATCACCGCCACCAGCTCCAGGTCAACGTCCCCAATTGTGCCGCCTGCCGAAACAGGACCCTCTTTCGCCCCGTTTTGGGAACTTGTTTTCGTCCTGTCCTCTCCGCTTGGGTGGCCGGCTGACCTGCAAAAAGCATTGCCCAACTGCAAGATCATTCACGAGCCCGCACCGTTTCCAAAGCTTCACCATCCACACGATCGAGATGTTACAATCAGGTCAACCAGCCGCCTCAGAACTGCCTGGAATCTGAGCCTCATGAGAAGTCTCGCCTTATTGCTCGGTTGCGTGCTGTTGCTGAGCCCGATCTCTGCAGAAGAGAACCCGGCACCCTCCTACGACAAGGACATCCTGCCGATTCTCCGGGCCAACTGTCTTGGCTGTCACCAGGGCCCGACAGGCAAGGGCGGTCTGCAACTCGGTAATATCCAGTCACTTGTTAACGGGGGCCACACGGGTCCCGTGGTGGTGCCCGGAAAATCCGCCCAGAGTTACCTCTTTCACCTTGTCGCGCGGGGCAATATGCCACCCCAGCCTGACCGTCAATTGAAAGAGGCAGAGGTCGAGGTCATCCGGGCCTGGATCGATGGTGGCCTCAGGGCGGACGCGGCATACAAGGTTCCGCGGATCAACGATGCGATCAGCGATGACGACAGGCAACACTGGGCCTACCAGTCGCTGACACAACCTTCCCTTCCGGACAGGGACCTGGAACTGCAGGAGAGTGGAGCGATCGACCTGTTTATCCGGCGCACGCGGCAGGCCGCCGGCCTGGAACAGGCGCCCCCTGCCGCTCGCCGCACCCTGTTGCGACGACTTTACCTGGACCTGCTGGGGATCCCCCCCACCCCGGCCGAGCAGAAGGCCTTCCTCGAGGACTCCCATCCGGCTGCTTACGACAACCTCGTCGATCGCCTGCTCGCCTCGCCCCAATACGGTGTCCGCTGGGGCCGTCACTGGCTGGACCTTGCTGGCTATGCCGACACCGTCGGATTTGACCACCTCCCGACACAGATAATCGTCTCGGAGGGAAAGTGGCGATATCGGGATTATGTTGTCGCGGCGATGAATAGCGACCTTCCGTACGATCTCTTCATCCGCCAGCAACTCGCAGGTGACGAGCGAGTCGACTGGAAAAAGACGAGCGGGTACTACGACGACCAGATCCGCCAGAACCTGGTCGCCACTGGCTTTCTTCGCACGGCACGCGACCAGACGCACGAGTCGGTGGGCGTGATCACAGAGAATTTTTATAACGTCCTGCATGACACCACCGAGATTGTGTCCTCCAGCCTGCTGGGGCTGACCGTCAAGTGCGCTCGCTGCCACGACCACAAGTACGATGCCATCACGCAGCGCGACTACTACCAGCTTCAGGCAGTGCTGATGTCTGCCTATAACCCCACCGCGTGGAAGGTCGTGTTTCCCTTCGTCGAGGAAGGGGCAACGGCAAAGGACCGTTCGCTGCCAGACGTGTCGGCCCAGCGCCAGGCAGAAATCACCGCCCACAACGACACCATAAACATGCAGATCGCTAACTGGGAGGCTGAGAAACAAGCACTTCGCACCCGTACCCACACGGCGATCACAGACCAACGGCTGGCAACGATTCCCGAGGTCATTCGTTCGGACCTGGTTGCTGCAGGGGCGAAACCAGCAGACCAACGAAACGCCGTGGAAACCTACCTTGTCGAGAAACTGGGATCCCTGCTGGAGATCACCGACGAGCAGGTAACCGAGGCACTTTCCGCGGAGGACCGACAGCAAATCTCGGAACTAGACGGAAAGGTCGCCGGCGAGAAAACACGGCTCTTGTCCCCAGCACGGATCCAGGCACTTTTTGACGTCGGCACGCCTCCTGACGCCTTTATCCTTACCCGCGGACAGTTCGAGTTTCCCGGGCGACCCGTTCGCCCGGGCGGGCTCGGTGTGCTCTCGGATTCCTCGCCGCAGAGTATCCTTGAACCGGTCCCGGCTGCCAACGGGTCGAGTGGCCGCCGCCTGGCACTGGCACACTGGCTGACAACACCGGGAACACGACCCTCGGCACTCGTCAGCCGGGTGATCGTTAATCGCATCTGGGGTTCCCTCCTGGGGAAGGGGATTGTCTCCACGCCCGGCGATTTTGGCGTCCAGGGCACATTCCCCACTCATCCCGAGTTGCTTGAATGGCTGGCCCTCGAACTGCAGCGGAAGAACTGGCAGCTCAAACCGATCGTCCGAGCAATCGTGCTATCGGATGTCTACCGGCAGGCCTCGCATCTTACCGAACAGCAGGCCCAGGCCGGCCAGGAGATCGATCCCGCCAACACGCTGTACTGGCGAATGCCACTGCGTCGACTCGAATCCGAATCGATACGTGACAGCCTGCTTGCAGCGGGAGATCGTTTGAACCTTCAGCTTGGCGGCCCTGCCGTGATGCTGCGAACCGAGGCCGATGGGCGAATTTCAATTGACCAGCAACGGCTCGGCAGGTCATCGGACCAGTGGCGGCGTTCGGTTTACCTGCTGACACGGCGAGGCTACCACCACACCCTGCTGGATGTCTTCGATCAACCCGGCATCGAAACAACCTGCAGCCAACGGCAGGTGAATGCCGTGGCGCTGCAGTCACTGGCGATGCTTAACGACCAGTTTGTCTTTGACCAGGCTGCCAGCCTGGCATCCCTGCTGAGCCGGGAGGTGCCAGACCCAGCGAAAAGAATCCAGCAGGCCTACCTGCGGATACTCTGCCGGCCTCCGTTACCAGCGGAACTTACCGCATGCCTGGCCAGCCTTGACGACCTGCAGCACCAGGACGGTCTTGAGTCCACCGCGGCATTTGCCGAGATCTGTCACACGCTCCTCAATACCAGCGAGTTCCTGTACCGTGAATAAAGACGCCAGTCCATTTCTGCCCGCAAGCTTGTCCCGTCGACAGGTACTCCAGTCAACCTGCCTTTCCTTTGGCTGGCTGGCAGCCCGCCAGGTCCTGGATGCGGCGCCGGGAGGAACGACCCTGGCAGCACGTGACGGTCATTTTCCCGGAAAGATCACGTCGGTGATCATGCTCACACAGGTTGGAGGTCCATCCCAGATGGACCTGTTTGACCCCAAGCCCGCGCTCGATCGCCTGCATGGAAAAACCGCCGGGGGCCATTTCGAGACACTGCAGCCCGGAAGTGAAAAACAGATCCTGATGAAGACGC
>CAYYZW010000148.1:0-2055 GCA_964476375.1 uncultured Pirellulaceae bacterium | reverse complement strand
TCCCCCCGGCGCGGATCACGACGGATTTTGTTTACCTCAAGGGGGTTCATCCGGATTTCCTGGCACGGCTGCCCGAGTGGCCCTTTCCGGACAAGATGTAGGAGACTGGTACCAGCTATAAGAGTCTCCTGCCTTTTGGATACTCCTCTCGGAGCTGGCCTTGTATACTAGAATGAGTGGCAGAAACGAAGAACCCGCACCCATCCCACCAAGAAAACAATCATGCGTCGACTCGGCCTGATCCTTACACTCTGTGCTGCCTCGCACCTCCCGGCGCAGGAAGAAAACCGCCAGGGGCTGGATTTTTTCGAAGCTAAAATCCGTCCCATGCTCGTCAAGCACTGCTATGAATGCCACTCGGTCGGCGCCGCTGCCAAGAAAAACCTCAAGGGGGGCCTCCTTCTTGATTCACGCGAGGCCAGTCGCAAGGGGGGCGAAAGCGGCCCCGCGGTGGTCCCCGGAAAACCAGAGGAAAGCCTGCTGATCAGCGCGCTGAAACAGGATGAATTCGAGATGCCCCCCAAGGGCAAACTGGACGATGAATTGATCGCCCATTTTGAGAAGTGGATCACGATGGGGGCCCCGGATCCACGTGACGGGGTGGCCGTCGTCGCCTCCTCGGAGATTGACCTGGAAGAAGGGAAGAAACACTGGTCGTTCCAGCCCCTCACCAGCCCTCCCCCTCCCAGGGTCAGGAACCGGCGCTGGGTGAAAAACCCGGTCGACCGTTTCATCCTGGCCCGGCTGGAGGCTATCCGGGTGACTCCCAACGAGACCGCCAGCCCCCGGACGTTGATCCGTCGAGCCTCCTTCGACCTTATCGGGCTTCCCCCGACAGTCCAGCAGGTGGAGGATTTCACCGCCGCCTTTGAAAAAGACCCCACCATCGCCTACCAGGAACTGATCGACAGCCTGCTTGCGAACCAGCATTACGGGGAACGCTGGGCACGGCACTGGATGGACATCGTCCGCTTCGCCGAGAGTCATGGTTATGCCTTTGACGGGGACCGGCCCTTTGCCTGGCACTACCGGGACTTCGTCATCCGTGCCCTCAACAGCGACATGCCCTACGACCAGTTTGTACGGCTCCAGATCGCCGGCGACCTGCTGACCGACATCAATGTCCAGACAACCGACCAGGCAAAAACAGCGATTGACCGCATCGCCGCCACCGGGTTCGTGGTTGCTGGGCCCTATACCACGCAGCAAACGCAGAAAGAACGGGAACGCAGTCGCTACGAGCAACTGGATGACATGATCAGCACGATCGGCACCTCGCTGCTGGGCCTGACCGTCGGCTGTGCTCGCTGCCACAGTCACAAGTTCGACCCGCTTCCACAGCATGACTATTACCGGATGGCCTCGGCATTTGCTGATGTCGGTTTTGCCGACAGGGGGGTGAACTCCCAGCCCGAGGCATTCAAGGCTGCCAGGGAAAAATACGACGCCGCGCACAATCCCCTGGTCGCGGCCCGCACAAAACACGAGCAGGAACAACTCCCCGCGCGGCTGGCCGCCTGGCTCACGACCCGAAAAACGCCAGCCGCTCCCCTGGCCTTCGAGTGGTGGGTGCAGTCTGGGCTGGCCCAGAGCAGCGCGACTGGCTGCCCTTTGGTCGCCTGGACCGGATCGACCGTGAAAACATCGCTCACATAATGCTTGGTGCCTGGGTGGTTCGCCTTGTGCAAGCTCACCGCCTGAGCGTCATGATTGATCGCGATGTCCGGGCTCCGGCCCGTCGCCCACTCAATGCCGCTCGACGCCCCACCGCCGCCAGCGAACAGATCAACAGTGAGGCCCCGAGGTAGGGAGTCGAAAGGACTCGGGGTCATACGGTGTAGACCTCGACTACCTTGCCTTTGGCGTCGAACAATGTGACCTGGCGCACGAAGCGGTCGCCTTCCACTACTTCCGTGACCTCTGCGATCCGGTGGCTCTTGCGGCTCTTTTCGCCATCGTCGCTGCCGCCTGTCGCATAGACCGTGAACTGGTCAGCCGTGAAGGAACTGGTGCCTGGTCCGCCGTCGACGTTGACGCCGCAGCTCCAGCCGTTTG
>CAYYZW010000147.1:0-1779 GCA_964476375.1 uncultured Pirellulaceae bacterium | reverse complement strand
CGGTTCCTTTGAAATATCAAAGGCGTCGCTGGCCGCCGACTGCATGCGAAAGGCCAGTTCATAGGATTTGATCCGCGCAGTGAGTGCATCGTCCTCTCCCCGCCGCTCCCGATGTTGGGCATTGAGTTGCTGGAGAAGATCGAGTTGTCGCCGCTGTTGCCGGGTGCCGATTTGCCGGTTACGGATGTTGGCGATTAGCCGTTCCACGTCCTGGGTCGCGGTATCTACCAAGGTTCCCTGGTAGACCGCGGGCAAAAAGGCACTCCGCCAGTTATTGGGTCCCGCCACGGGCAGACCGCGGGGACAGAGCACGACAAAGCCAGGCAGGCTGCGGTTCTCGGTACCGAGTCCATAGGTCACCCAGGATCCCATCGCAGGGGTCGATTGGGTGAGCGTACCGCTGTTCATCATCATCAGCGAGGGGGCGTGGGTCACCGAATCGGTATACATCGAACGAATCACGCAGACCTCGTCGATCATGCGGCCCACGTGTGGATACAGTTCACTGACCTCAATCCCGCTCTGACCATACTGCTGGAATTTGAAGGGGGAGCCGAAGGCGTGGCCGGTCATATTCTCCGTTTCAGGGCTCCGCACCGGCAGGTGCCGGCCATGGTACTTGGTCAGCAACGGCTTGGGATCGAAGGTGTCCAGATGTGACGCACCACCGTTGAAGAAAATATGGATCACATGTTTGGCCCGAGGCGGATGGTGCGGGAGGCTTTCGCGTCGCGATTCCGTAAAGAGCGGCTCCGTATCCGCCTCCAGCAGGCCACCGAGGCCGAGCATCCCCAGCCCCATCCCTGCCTGCTGCAACCAGCGGCGGCGATCACAATACAAAGCCATGCGAGGGTGTCCGTGACAGGTTTAATTGGAAGATTAAGCCGCCACTCAAATGTTCTGTGGGTCTCTCGGCAACGGTTTTAATCGACAAACATAAACTCATTGGAGATCAACAACGCATGCGCGTATTGCTCCCAGGGCGACTGGGGACCGTTCCAGTGCGCGACCGACGAATTAAAAAGAGGCGCCGTCGGCCAGGCATTCAGACCCTTGCGGCCGCCACTTTTCAGAGGCTCAACTTCCCAGACTTCGATTGGCCAGCTGTACTCGTCAAAGCGATTGTTCTCGCGGCAGGAAACGATGAAGTCGATCGTATCCCCTTGTTGAACCTCAATTTTCTCGATGCGAATATTTTCTTTTTCCTCGCCCACTTCGTAATGGCCTAACGGACCCTGCCGCGACGAGACCACACGGATTTCCACTCCATCACCCATCCCGCCCAGGGGCTGGGCCTGGAAAACCCCTTTGAACAAAAACAGCCCCGAGATGGGCGCGGTGAAACGGCGAATCACGGCAGTCGCCGGATTCGGACCGGGGCGGCCTCCACGGGTATCGAGATAAGCGAACTCACCCTCGCTGGAGGGCAAATGTCTTCTCCAGCAGTGACCGTCAAAGTGATCGAATGGAGTGAAATGGACCTGCTCCTGCTCGGGCTGAAAAACGCCGTAACCGTACTGCCACGCCTTTTGTTTTTCGTCGAGTTTGCTGTTCAGCGGAGCATCGAGTGGCGGACTGGAAAGAAAGTTCTGGGCAAGACTCCGTTCTTCGGCCGTTGGTCGCCGGCCGTAAACCCACTCGTAGAGCTTCTCAATCCGCCCGCTCGATTCTGCTCCAGGAAGTTTTTCCCCGCTGGGGAGCTGTTGATCGAGCCTCTCGATCAACCGCGCTGCCCGATCCGCGATGAACCGATTGTTCATCAGATAAAGCGCCTGCTGC
>CAYYZW010000146.1:0-2557 GCA_964476375.1 uncultured Pirellulaceae bacterium | reverse complement strand
GTTCTTCCGCAGGTGTCTCTTCCTCGGCCGGTTCTTCCGCAGGTGTCTCTTCCTCGGCCGGTTCTTCCGCAGGTGTTTCTTCCTGGACGGCCTCTTCTGTAGCTACTTCACCGTCGGCAGACTCTTCTGTAGCTGCTTCACCGTCGGCAGACTCTTCTGTGGCTGCGTTTTCCTTTTCTTCGACGGCTTCGAGCGCGGCAGCCTTGTCGGCAGCGATTTTTTCTTCTCGGCGAATTCGCCGTTCCTCGGCAGCAATTCGCTCGGCTTCTTCCGCAAGTTTTTCTGCCTGTTCCACAATCACGTTCACCTGGTCCTCGCTGATCCCGCCCATTTCCATCAGGGCATCCGGTTCGATCACCGAGAGGTCGTCATAGGAGAGGTACCCCTGTTCGACCAGGTTCTGTGCAAGTTCTTCTTCGATTCCTTCGAGATTGGCAAAACCGACAACAGCACGTTCAATTTGCTCGTCGAGTTCCTCGGCTGTCATGATCTCGATGTCCCAGCCACTGAGCTTGCTGGCGAGTCGCACGTTCTGCCCGCGGCGACCTATGGCCAGGGAGAGCTGGTCTTCCGGCACCAGGACGATGGCCCGGCCGATCATGTCGCAGAGCAGCACCTGTTCTACCGTGGCAGGTTGCAGGGCATTGGGGATCAGGATCTCGGGGTCATCATCCCAGCGGACAATGTCAATCCGTTCACCGTTCAGTTCATCGACGATATTCTTTATCCGGTTTCCACGAACACCCACACAGGCTCCCACGCAGTCAACTCGCGCGTCACTGCTGCTGACTCCTACCTTGCTCCGATGACCTGGTTCACGGGCGAGGCCATTGATGGTGATAATTCCATCAATGATCTCCGGGATTTCCTGTTCAAAGAGCCGCTGGACAAACCGTGGACGTGACCGGGTAAGCACGATTTTCACGCGTGTGCCCTGGGGTCGGACATCGCATATCATTGCCCGAATTCTCTCGTTGGGATGATGCATCTCACCTGGAATCTGTTCACTCCGGGGGAGGATGGCCTCCACCGGTCCGAGGGAGACGGTAATGGTTGGGCCTTCGTTACGCTGCACGATACCGTTAATGGTCTCGTCAATTTGTGCAGTGTATTCTGCGATCAAGGCATCGCGTTCGGCTTCACGGATTTTCTGGATGATAACCTGTTTTGCGGTTTGCGCCCCGATGCGCCCAATCATCTCCTCGGTATCCAGTATTTCTCCTTCGATGGTGGCGTGAATCTGACCGTTTTCCCGCTCAATATTCACTACCACATCTGATTCCTCCCCGTACTGCCGGCGTGCTGCGGTTGCAAAGGCAGCTTCGATCGCCTGGAAGACGATTTCCGTATCGATATTCTTCTCGCGGTGCAATGAATCGACGATGCGAATTATTTCGTTCGGATTCATGGTCATCTCGTCCGTGGAAGGTACGGCTTGTTTTTTCTGTGATCTGGACCATGCGGGGCGATGGCAAAAAAAATTGCCGTCGACTCGCACCTCGAAAAGTTCTCCGAAGAGTTCTCTTCAAGCCACGTGCCGCCGGCCCTCGCAAAGTATGCCGGATCAACATGTAGTATTGCACCGTGACCGGTTGGAAGGGATGCAGGAAACGGGCTCCAGATCGCCTCAAAACCGGTATTCTTACCTGTTTCTCAGTGCAATAACAGGCAATCAAGATAGGTTAATGGCGGCATCAAAGATTGTCAAGCAGCAGGGCTTTGGCAGGAAAAAACCATCTGCGCCGGCCTGTATTTCAGCATCGTTTGATTAAAAGCGAGCTGGCTTGTGCTTGCGGAGAGACACTCAGGTTCAGGACGCTGTCACCGGGTGAGGTTGTTGTATCAAGAACCAGGTTAAGAGGGCATGCCGGATCTGGTGTCTCGTAATTGAGAACCGGGAACAGGTGATCGTTCTGGAATGCGAGCAGGCTGGAGATCAGTTCCACGGTGCCGCTCCCTGCCCCCAGGTTACCGAAATAGGACTTTGCAGCCACGACGGGAACTGCGGAATCACGATCACCGAAAACAGCCTGGATGGCAGCTGCTTCCTGGGCATCCGTCATTGGACAGGAGAGCCCATGTGCATGAACGTGCCCCACGTCGCTCGGAGTGATCTCCGCTGTCTCCAGGGCCTGTCGAGCAACATTCTCCAGAGCCCGGTCAATCCGGGGGGTTCCATCCGCATCAATGACGGTTGATGCTCCATAACCGATGATCTCGCCGTAGATAGTGGCACCCCGAGCCACGGCATTTTCTCGCCGCTCAAGCAGGATTGCTCCGGCACCTTCCCCCATGACCATGCCCTGGCGATCCAGGTCAAAGGGCCGGGAAACCTTGTCAGGATCCATTCCGGGGCCAGCACAGGCTTCCTGCATGGATGCCTGGACACTCTTGAGGGGATGGATTCGTGTCCCGGTGGAGCCGGCTAGCATGTAATCGGCATGTCCTCTTTCGATGGCGAAGTACGCTTCAGTTATCGCCTGGTTTCCAGCTGGCTCGCGCATGGTCAGCGAGTTATTCGGTCCCCGGAGGTCGTTATAAATGGCGATATGGCTGG
>CAYYZW010000145.1:0-2105 GCA_964476375.1 uncultured Pirellulaceae bacterium | reverse complement strand
TTCGGTATGCGACGAACCTGCCCCACTGTAGAGTTCCGAGCCGTCATAAAGCCGTCCCTGGTAGACCGCCAGGCCGGTGATCGAGTTGGCCGGGCCGGGTGCGCCGCAGTCGATCCAGCCGGTGCCTCCAGCATAACGGTAGACATGCCCGGCATCGCCTGCCCCCGGCTCCCAGGTCGATGCATAAAGGTCACCATCAAAAACAACCAGGGACTTGACGTGGTGGTTGTTGCCAGGCCGGCCGCAGTCCACCCAGGAAGGAGCAAGCTGCCCGGCGTCGATGCCAAAAAAGACATTTCGCCAGTTGGACTGGGCCGAGGTCACGCCGGCGTAGTTCATCAGGCCAAGTGTGAAACCGTTGGCCGAGTCAGGGTCGTACCAGCTGAGCACGTCTCCCAGCACATCGTCCAGCTGCTTCTCCGTGAAAACCCATGCCGCAAGGGAAAAATCCGATCGTCCCAGCTGCAACTCACCCCGGGCCTCCACTTCCAGCCAGGCGTCGATGCCGTCAAAGAGGGCACTGCCGCTGCCGTCAAAGCGGGCCCCGTGGTTGATCGCATGGTGGCCGTTGCCGGAGGAGTCCTGGCCGTCGGTGGCCAGCTGCCAGTGGGCAACCAGCCCCTCCTCGGCATCAAGCGGACCTGCCCCATGCAGGGCCATCAGCAGTACCAGGCAGACCAGGGACAAGATTTTCTTCATTTTTCGCATTCTCCTATGCACCGGGGAGACCTGTCCCGGAAAAGACTTCATCGACCAGTATTTCATCCAGCATATCCGCTTCCTCCTCGCCATGCTCCAGTCCATCGATCCTTTGGACCGTGGAACGCTCGAGCAGCGGGGCGGGCTGCTGGACAACCGTTCGCATCGCGTCATCCACCGCCTGTCGATACCCCACCAAGCTGCCAGACCTGTCGGAAACCCAGTCGAAAAGCGACGGCCTCGCAGCAGCGGCAGGCAAGGGCAGGGGGGCAGGTGCCGCACACGCATACAGCTCCGGCGCCGCTTCGCCCTCTCCGCCGGATGACGGCTGGACCAGGAGTGTGCTCGTGCCCAGGTTCAACTGCCGTGCGGCAACCGGATAATCCCACCCGAAGACGAGGAAATCGTGATCTGGAGATTCCTGGGCCAGCGAGAGCGAGAAACTGCCAAGCCCCTCTGCCGTCGCTTTCATCGGCAGGCGGAACTGGACGTATTCGTCTGCCCCAAGCTCATCGAGACTGGCTGCCGCCCCCACTTCATCCACCAGGCCAGCAGAACTGCGATCAAAATGCGGGCTCGTTTCATAGGGGGATACGAAGAGCGGATCCCCGGTGACCTGGACCGTGTCCTTGTCATAGTGAATCTTTACGTAAGATGCGAACACGCCCCTGGCATCGAGACGGACATCCATCACCAGGACAGAGAGCCAGTAGTTCTCTCCCACCTGCACCTGCCGGAGAAGTCCCCCCCCGTCATCGGTCGGCACCACGCGGACCCGGCCAACCGGTGACTGGGTGAGGTTGATGTGGTCCTTCAGGACCTCAAAGTCCTCCGCCGAAATATCGCCGTCCCGGTTGGTGTCGTAGAACGGAGCACGGATCGGCCGCAGGCTTTCGTCGGCCGGCAGTGCCGCATGCTCGGAACCCAAAACGATCCGGACCACTGCCATGGCATCGGCCACATTGACCCGTCCATCATCGTTGACATCGCCCCAGAGAGCACCGTTGTGCCCGGGAAAATTGGTCTGCATGGCAAGCGTGACCGTGTGCACCTCGCTGGTGACCGTGCCGTCACTGACCGTAAAGGTAAAGTCGTCGGTGCGATTAAAATTGACGTCCGCTGTGTAGCTGAAACTACCCTCCGCGGCGAGGACCAGCTCCCCATGCCGGGCAGGACGAACCAGGGTAAAGGTCAGCTCGTCCCCATCGGCGTCATGGACCAGCGTGGAAAGCCCGCCTGCTGCATCTCGCACAAACAGCACGTTCTCGGTTGGCTCAAAGACGCCATCGCTGACCACCGGTGGATCGTTGACCGGTGTGACGGTGATGGCCACCGTGGCACCATTCGAGTCCAGCGCCCCGTCACTCACCTTGTAGGTAAAGCTGTCACTGGTGGTTTCCGAGCCG
>CAYYZW010000144.1:0-50941 GCA_964476375.1 uncultured Pirellulaceae bacterium | reverse complement strand
TGCGGGACATGATGATCTCGGCGGAAAAAATACCACTCGGGACAATGATAATCGCGTAACCCAGGATCATGGCAACGGCGGCAAGAAACTGGCCTGACACGGTCTGGGGAGACATGTCGCCATAGCCAACTGTGGTCACGGTCACAATCGCCCAGTAGACGCTGCGGGGAATGCTGGTGAACTTGCTCCCGGGCTGCGGGCTCTCGATCACGTAAACCAGGGCACCCAGCACCAGCACCAGCGTGATGATGACCAGCAGGAAAACCGTGATCTTGGCCTGGGTCGCCTTGAGGGCCTTGAGCAGGACCTGGGATTCTCGCTCGTATCGTCCCAGGTTGAAGATCCGGAAGACCCTTACCAGTCGCAACACCCGAACCACGCCCAGGACATGAGAACCGGGCACAATCACGCTCAGGTAGGTCGGCACGATAGCAAGCAGGTCAACAATGCCAAAGAAACTCGTGCAGTAACGTAACGGCCGCTGCACGGAGAGAATACGGAACAGGTACTCGATCGTAAAAAGAATCGTGATGGTCCACTCGATCCCGCGTAACCATGATCCCCACTGTTTTTCAACTGCCTCCACACTTTCCAGCATCAGCGCGATCACACTGATGAGAATGGCAATCAACAGCAACACGTCAAAGAGCTTGCCGGGCCTCGTATCTGCCTCAAAGATGATCTCGTAAAACTTCTTCCGCCAGCCGCCCGCTTCCACGGGGCCCATCGCTGGTACTGCACGATCTGATTTCATTTCAGGAGGATGATCGATGGGCATCGAAAGGTGTCCTTTATCTGCGCCCTGGAAAGCCGCTAGGGGATCGTCGATTTTCCGAGTCGTTCTTCATCTCCGGGCGAGAACTGGTCATAATAGAGTATTCAGACTGACGGCGGGTCGTTTACGCCGCCGCAGTCATTATCCCTAGCCGTTACTGGATCGGACTCCCATGTCAGATTACCCGAACATCTTTCGTCTCCGCCAGTTGTTTGATGCCCCGGAGGTCGGCGATATTGCCGGAGAAGTAGAAAATCAGCTTTCCAGGCTCCAGCTTGCGGGAAAAATCCAGCCGGGGCAGACGGTCGCTATTTCTGCCGGCAGTCGTGGAATCGCCAACATCCACATCATCATCAAGGCCGTTGCGGATCACCTCCGATCACTGGGTGCCGAGCCTTTCATTGTTCCGGCCATGGGAAGCCATGGCGGGGGAACCGCCGAGGGCCAGCAGGGGATCATCGAGGGCTATGGGATCACCGAGGAGTTCTGTCAATGTCCTATCAAGGCCAGCATGGAAACAGTGATTGTCTGTGACGCCAAGGAGGGTTTCCCGGTCCACTTTGACAAGCATGCTTATGGCGCCGATCACGTCGTGGTGGTGGGACGTGTCAAGCCGCACACGAATTTCAACGGGGACATCGAGAGTGGGCTGATGAAGATGATGCTGATCGGCCTGGGTAAACACGCCGGCGCCAAGATCTATCACCGGGCTATTTCCGATTACAGCTTTGGCCAGATTGTCCGGAGTGTCGCCCGCGAGGTGCTGGCACAATGCCGGATCGTGGCGGGTCTGGCAATTGTTGAAAACAGTTATGACGAGACGGCCCAGCTTGAGGCCATTGCGCCGGGAGATTTCGAGGAGCGGGAAAAGCAGCTCCTGGTCCTGGCAAAAAAGTGGATGCCAAAGCTCCCTTTCGATCAGGCGGATATCCTTGTGCTGGATGAAATCGGTAAGGATATCAGCGGCTCCGGAATGGATACCAACGTGGTCGGCCGCAAGTACTATGACCACCAGGCGGCGGAGGGCGAAACGCCCCGCATCAGGAACATCGTCGTGCGAGGGCTGACCCCGGCCACCCATGGCAACGCCTCCGGGATTGGCATGGCGGAATTCTGTCGTACCCAGCTGGTCGAGGAAATGGATGCTCGCATCACACGCATCAATTGCATTACCGGGGGCCATTCCACCGGCGCCATGGTGCCTCTCGATTACGAGACCGACCGGGAGATCCTGGATGTGGCGCTGGTCTCGATTGGACTGACCCAGCCACCGGAGGCCCGTTTCCTGTGGGCCCGCAACACGCTCGACATTGCCGAGATCGAGTGCTCCGACGCTTACCTCGAGGAAGCTCGCGAGCGAGACGACCTGGAAGTGCTTAGCGAACCGAGGCCCATGCCCCTGGGAGAGGATGGGAACCTGCCACAGATTGCTGACCTGGGCTGAGAGAACATCGTGGCCCGGTCCCGCTACGGATCCTGCGGGAGTTTTTCATTCAGTGCGGCAAGGGGACCGAAGGATCCCTCGTAGCCGGCCAGCAGCTCACCGGCCAGTCGCATCTGGGCCGGATCTCCAGGTGGCTCCAGCACCAGCTGACCTCCACTCAGGCAGCACTCATTTTTCAACCAGCCCCCCTCTTTCTCCAGCCTGACCCGCCCCTCCGACTGCCAGAGAATCCCCTGGCGATGAGAACGGTCAAGAACAAGCAGTCGAGCTGGTGTTCCGACAAGCCAGGCCTGGTTCCGCTGAAACGAGAGCGGCTCTTGAGCCTCGGGGGATAGCTCGATAACCGGGTAGAAACAGGCCGCCTGTTCATCCGGGTCGAGAACATCCAGAACGAGGCTGGCGACACCGGCCGGCAGGGAGGCCGGAAGGCTCCTGCTCGAAACCTGCTGGAGGGCATCCAGGTAGGCACGATCAAGTCGCTCTCTCATCTCGTCGCGGCTGACCCCAAGATGGGGACCGGCGGCAACCACGACAGGGTCGGCGGGCCCCCGGGGAGTATGGTTCACCTGCAAATCCACGAGTGACTCCACGAACAGTTCCGTCCAGGCTGTACCTGTTTCAAGAACAGGGGTTTCGAAGGAGGGGGAGGGTATGAACGTGGATAACAACTGCTCCAGATCCCCCTCAGCCAGCTGGCTCACAAGGGGTAAGGTTGACAGCCGGGTGGTGACCTCTGCCGGATCGGCGTGCTTGTGATGCACAAGGAAATGAGCCAGTGCGGTGACTGCCGCGGCAAGCTGCTCCCGGGCATCCCCAAACCCGCCGTCCTGGATCTGCACTGTGACCTGAAGCCGCGCGTGAAGGTTATCTCGCCAGCGCGTCCGCTGCCCCAGATCCACCTCGCCGTAGCAGCTGTCGACAAACTGCTGCAAGCGACCGGCAATGTCCTCGCGTTTTTCTCTGCCCAGGATAGCCGCCGCCTGATACTGGCCCGGCTGGCAGCTCCGACCGGCAGCCATCATCCGGTAGAGGTAAATCCTGTCATATTCACTCCTGAGCTGGAGCAGGCCCGTTTCCTGCAAGGCCTGGGCAAGGCTCTCCGCCGTGGCTGGCAGCGTGGCAACCACTTCGGCCAGTTCGACGGCAAAAATCCAATTGGCATCGCGATGACGAAAGTCACCTCCATAAATCTGTGCCACCTCAAACCCGACCGCTCGCACCAGACTATTTAAAAGCCCCAGCGCCTGGCGGTTAAGAAAGCGACTGGTGATTGCATCGGTCGCCCGCTTGCCAGCTTTCTGGAGAATCCACCAGGCGCCGAGGGCTGCCGGATTACTTCCCAGCGCGAAACGCCCCACGTAGTAAGCTCCGCTGGCAAACCCCAGGTAGGGACGTGCTGCCTTGTAGACACCGTAGGCCTGCACGGCCCGGCTCACGTAACTGTACATACTGCGGATATTCATCTGCTTGACATTCAATGGCAGCTGGTCGATGACCACCAGGAGCTGCATTGCGGCCCGGCTGGTTGCCACCATGATCTGCTCGGCACTTGTCTCCAGAAGTGGCCATTGTGCATCGGGATCCGGATGGTAGATCCGTGCCACACGATTCGCCAGTTCAAAAACCTCATCACGCAATAGCTGTGGCTGAAAATCGCCGTCACGGACAAACTGGTTCTCCAGGATGGCGTTGAAGATCCGCTCGGTTTCGGATTCAAGCAGATCGATGACCTGGTGATCTTTTTCCACCAGCTCGCCCAGCTCCTCACACTCCTCATCCCCGGGAAGTTCATTCAGATCAACCGGTTCAGGAAACTCCATCCATTCATGAAAAGTCACCAGCTTGTTCGCCAGCGATTGCTCACGACGATCGAGTTGCCGGGCCAGCTGCTGGAGGGACTCGTCTCGCTGCTGGAGCGCCGCCTCGAGTTGCCCGGACATATCCTCGCTCCCCTCCCCCCGGCGGCCGGCCCGTTCCCCCAGCACCGTGATGCCCAGCAGTAACAAAACAGCGGCGGCATAGAGCGCGTACTTCCAGCTTCCCAGCTGATCGCTTGCCTGCCAGGCGACCAGGTAGACCAGCAGCATGCCGGTAATGCCGGCAGTGAATCCCAGGAGCTTCTTCTGTCGTTTATTCATTGGGAGGAATCCCGCCCGGCGACCTGGCTCCAGGTTTCCTTGATCCTTCTGCGAGCAAGTGCGGTATAGAGTGCCATGCCGGCCACCACCAGCAGGGGCAGGCGCATGGGTGGGGAGAGCTCCCGCATGAACGGGAGCTGGCCAAGACTGTAGACGAAGACACCCATCAGGGTCGATGCAAACAGGGGAAAAGCCAGTCGCCGGACCATGTTCCAGCCATTCCCACCAACTGCCCGGAAAGCAAAGAACATGTATGGGAGAAAGATCACCAGGATCGCTACCAGGCTGACCCCCAGGGCGACACCACGCACCTGGCCCCATGGTTCATCTCCAAGATACTGGCCCCCCAGCAGGAAACCGACACCAATAGCCTGGGCCTGCAGGACAGTTAGCAGGAGCGAGGCGAACAGTAAAACACGTGCTCTTCCTGCTGAAATCAGCAGGCTTCCCGTGATATTGACAAGGCCCTGGACAACAATCACCGGGGCCAGGAGGGCCAGCAGCCAGCCAGCCTGTTTCCACGTATCACCACCCAGCACAGACATCACATCCGGCGCAACAACCGCCAGGCCAATCCCAGCGGGCAGCAGGATGATGGCAACAAAGGAATAAAAACCGCTTGCCATGATGGAGTGCAATCGTCGATCGGGCCAGGCACGGGAAAGGGATGGAAGCATTACTCCTGTCACGGGAGAAGTGACCATGTTGACCGGTTTCATCATCAACTGGTATGCCTGGGAGTACATGCCAAGTGCCTGGCGGCCGATTTCTGTCGAACCAAACATAATCGCAATCAGGATCTTGTCGAGGTTCTGTCCCAGGTAAAACAGGACGCTGCTGAGCGAGTAACTCCCTCCCAGTTCGATCAATCCCCGCGCAGGACGTCCGCCGCCCGGTCCTCCCGGCCGCCATTTTTCCACAAACCAGACCAGCACGCTAATCACTGTCAGCTCCACGTATTGCTGGAGTACCAGGGACCAGACTCCCCACCCCCGGAGGGCTGCCAGCACTGCGGCCACAACCCCCAGCACCTGCCCGACCAGGCGGACAGAGACCAGCCGGCCCAGCAACATCTTGCGCTCCAGGAGTGCCTGGTGAACAAGGCCCAGGGCCACAACCAGGGACGTTCCCGCCAGGCAGGCGCAAAGCCCCAGCAGCCGCGGATCGCCATAAACCGGCACGAGCATGTATCCAAGCAGCGCGGTCACTGCCGCTGTCAGCGTGGCCAGCTTGAGTCCCAGCCAGAAAACATGTGTCAGCTGGTGATCATCCAGCCGCGCACGCTGGACCGTCGCTACGGACAGGCCCAGCGTGGTCAACATGCGGGGAAGCATGACCAGCGGAACCGCCATACCAAGCAATCCGAAATCGTCCGGCTTCAGTAGACGGTAGAGCGCGGCCAGCGCCGAGAGTGAAACGAGCTGGCTGACAAGTTGCCCTGCCAGCACATTGCGCGTGCCACCTCGCATGGAACCGAGCAGGGAGCTGTCCCCTTCCCTTCCCTGTGTTGATTGGTATTCCACCATTGTTGTCACTCGCATCCTCGGCGGCTGGCTGTCGGGCACCCCGCTCACTTTCTGTATCGACCACCGGACGGGTGGAGGATGACCAGATCACAGCCGCGACCATGCGGCCAGCGCTCACCGGGGGAATCGAGAGATCTGGTTGTCAAGAACTTAGTCAACAGAATCACTAAAAAACAATTCTGCAAAAACTTGCGGCAGCTTGCTTGACAATTTGTTGGCGCCACAGACAATGTGTCACGTTACGACGTTGGAAGTTGATGAATTCGATTGTAAAGTTCATTTCAGGTTCCTTTCCTCTTTTTGACAGCTCCTCGATTCAGAGGTTGGCCGTCAATAATTCAGCAAGAAGTACGTGGTTTTTGCACCGCTACCGGTGCGCGCATTGAATGCTGGAGGAATGAGTTCAGCAGTCCCGTTTTCAACAACGTCAGACGCGTTCCTGTGGCCATGGGCACAGGGCTTTCCCAGGAAAGCTCAATCATGCGGCACGGCAGGAACAACCCGAGATAGTGAGTTATTAGCTGGTAAGGGTTTTTTACTTGAGCCAGAAGAAATAATTGCTTTGGGGGTTGGCGACTGATCGGAACGACAGTCGACGACCACGGTCGAGGTTTGGAGGCCACCCCCGGGCTTTTTACTGTGCATGGATGGCACAAAACAGGGCGGCGAGATTTGTCCCTTCACGGGGTACAATAATCTCCCGCCCATTTTTATGCGCTGAAAGTCACGGGGAACTGGCTTTCTTCGCAGCAGAATCCCCGTGGTTCATTTTTTCCCTGGAAATGTATTGAGATGGCCAGTTGCTTGATTGCCCTTGGATCGAATCTCGGGGACTCCATGAGCCTGATAAACCAGGCCAGCGAGGCAATAGGGCAGTTTCCTGGTGTCCAGCAGCTTGCTGCCAGCTCCATCCTGGAAACAGCCGCGGTGGGAGGACCGGCCGACCAGTCTGCTTTTCTTAATAGTGCCCTGCTTCTGGATACCACCCTTTCCGCGGGCCAGCTGCTCAGGAAAGTCCGTCTGCTGGAAAACCAACTGGGTCGACAGCGGGATATTCGGTGGGGTCCTCGTACCATGGACCTGGACCTGCTGCTTTATGACAACCTCGTCATCCGAACCGACGACTTGGAATTGCCTCACCCTCGCATGACATTCCGGAACTTTGTCCTCAAGCCTGCCTGCCAGGTCGCCGGTTCCTTTCGGCACCCGGTCAATGGTGCGACCCTGGATGAACTTCACCGTCACCTGCATTCCTCCCCAAACTACATGGCAGTCACGGGCCCGGGAAGCACCGTCCTCGTAGAGCGCCTTGCCGAACAGCCAGGCTGCCAGCTGGCATCCGGCAGGCCGGGATATGACGACCAGTTCCCGGACCGTCTCGAGCAGGCCCTCCTGCTGGATCCTGCCGGATGCGTGTTCTCTGATGGCTGGGTCGATGAGCTACTGTGCCCGCCGGGCGACGCTGCATCCCTGGCTTCCTGGTCCGATCAGCAGGAGCTTATACCAGCTGCAAAAATCGTGGTGGCCATTGAGCCTTCCCGGGTAGACCAGCAGCCGGCCTGGCACCGGATCATGGAAAGACCCCATGGGCTACCCGTGCTGACGTTACCCGAGGGTGACCTGGATACCCAGGTGGAAGAAACCCTGGCTGCCATCGCTGCAGCCGGCCATCTCCCGGGAGCAGGTCCATGAACGCGCACCCCCTCCTGGTGACCGACAGTCAACAGCTTGCCCGGGCACTGGAGTCCCTTCAAGGTGATTCCGGGTTACTGGGACTTGTCCCGACCATGGGAGCACTTCATGACGGGCACCTCAGCCTTGTCCAGCGTTCTCTTCAGCAGTGCCCGATGACCGCGGTCACGATATTTGTCAACCCAGCCCAGTTCAACGACTCACAGGACCTGGACAAATACCCAAGAGACATCGATCGGGACCTCCGGTTGCTTGCCGGGGCTGGAGTCGACCTGGTTTACGCACCCGCCCAGGAAGATATCTATCCCGACGGCTTTTCCGACTGGATGGAACCTCCGGCGGCAGCAGAGAAATGGGAAGGGGAGCAGAGGCCCGGTCATTTTCGCGGCGTCTGTACGGTAATCCATCGCCTGTTGCATTTTTTACCCGCCGATGTTGTTTTTCTTGGTGAAAAAGACTACCAGCAGGCTGTCGTGATCAAGCAGTCTGTCAGGCAGCATGGCCTTTCCACCCAGCTGGAAATCTGCCCCACGGTTCGTGAACATGATGGGCTGGCAATGAGTTCCCGCAATACGTATCTTTCTCCAGCAGAACGACAGCAGGCGACCGGTCTCTGGAAATGCCTGCAGCAAGGACAGGCAATGGTTTTTGAGGGAGAAACCCGGAGCACTGTGATTACGGAAGAACTCTCTCACTTGCTGGAAACCGAAGGATTTGGCCAGGTGGATTACCTGGCGATTGTGGATCCCGAAACACTCCAGCCGCGTGAACAGATTGATACACCCCTGCGTTTAATGATTGCTGCTCGACTTGGAACAACCCGGCTGATTGATAATTGCCTCTTGTCCCTCCCGGCAGGCCCTGCTGCCGCAGCAGACCAGGAATAGCCCGGCCCATGAAACAGACACTGGTCCATTTTCCGCACGAACTAGCTGGCCTGCCCCTTTTTGGGTTTGGCTGGATCTTGATCGCCTGGCTCAGCTGGTCTGTGATCTGGGCCATCCTCACATGGAAACGCCATGCGTCGTTTACCCCGCTTCGTTCCCAGCTTCCGGTCATCGTGCTGGTTGCGGTTGTCATTGTCTTCATCATGCCCTGGGTGGAGCCCCGGGATGAGAGCGGCCAACCGATCGGTATGGCGATACGCGGTTACGGTGTGATGATGATGCTGGGCGTGGTCTCCGGGATCGGGCTGGCGGTTTACCGGGGCCGCCGGATGGGGATTCATTCGGATATCATCTTCTCGCTGGCACTGGCAATGTTTCTCGTCGGCCTGGCTGGAGCCCGCCTGTTTTACGTCATCCAGTACTGGAGTGTGAATTTCCATCCCCCCGGGGAGTCATTTCAATTCATGGTCATTGCCGGCCGGGTTCTCGATTTCACCAAGGGGGGGCTTGTTGTCTACGGGGCGCTGATCGGCGCACTGGCTGCGACACTCGTTTTCCTGCATCGCCATAAATTACCAAAGCTGGCATTTGCGGACCTGGTGGCACCCTCGATGCTCGTTGGCCTTGCCCTGGGAAGGATCGGCTGCCTGCTCAATGGTTGTTGCTATGGCGGGATCTGTCCCGATGATCCACTGGGAATGGCGTTTCCCCGATCCTCCCCCCCCTACGTGGCACAAGTCCACGAGGGCCTCCTGCTGGGCCTGGAACTTGATGACAACAACCTTGTCTCAAACAACGTGCATCCGAACAGCCTGGCTGGCAAGGCCAAGATCAAGAAAGACGATAGCGTCCAGCGGATCCAGTACTTCGAGGACGGGGTACTGCTGTCTCTTGGGGAGCCGGCGAAGGCCGTGGTTCGGCAGGTGAGCTGGCACAGGGATAAGCTCCCTCCCCGATCCATCCCTGTTTACCCTTCTCAATTGCTCAGTTCTATCAATGCCCTGCTGCTCTGTTTCTTTCTCTGCACAATCTATCCCTACAGGACACGGGATGGCCAGGTTTTTGCTTTGATGCTGATCCTCTATGCGACCAGTCGCTTCCTGATGGAAATTATCCGCTCCGATGAATTGCATGTCTATCTTTCACTCTTTACCCCCGCCCAGGCTGTCAGCCTGGGCATATTAATGACCGGCCTTGGGATCTTGATTGCCACTTCCCGTCCGGCACCCCTGGCGCTCCCGCTTCAAGAATCCCAGGTGAACCAAGGCAACAAGGAAACGTAACAAGTGATATTGCCTGTTTTCACTTGGATGCGACCATACTTATTGCACGCACCCTGTTTGACAGGTGATTTTCAGGAACAGAAAATGGCGCCTGGCACGGCGTCTTTACTAAAGCACTTTACACCAGTGATCTTTCCTGTTTGAAGGGCTTGCTGAAAGCCAAATCTTCTGGAACTTATGGCCCTGGATCCGCGTCTTATTACCTGGAGCAGCCGTGAAAGAAGATTCACTGCTTATCCGAGAAACCCTTGCGGGTGATACCGGAGCATTTGACCAGCTGGTCCAGAAATACCAGGACCGGCTGTACAACACTCTCGTGCATGCGCTGGGAAATCGCCACGAGGCAGAAGACGTCATGCAGGATGCCTTCTGCCAGGCATATACAAAATTAAGTACTTTCAAGGGCAAGAGTGCCTTTTATACTTGGCTCTACCGGATTGCTTTTAACGCTTCAGTGAGTCGGCGACGACGGAAACGTCCGGTGTTGTCGACGGACCAGCACCAGGAAGCGTTCGGCGAAGAGCCGCGAGATGAAACAGAACAAGCGGAGGATACTCTCTTGCGGGAAGAACGGGCTGACATGGTCCACGAGGCCCTGGCATCGCTCAGTGAAGAACATCGCTCGATCCTCGTGCTTCGCGAATTGGACGGGTGCTGTTACGACACGATTGCAGACATCCTGGCACTTTCACCAGGAACGGTTCGCAGCCGCCTGCACCGGGCTCGCATGCAGCTGCGAGAACAACTGATGGATGTCCTCCACGGAAATACTATCTAATGACCGATTCACCAATCCAACCGGACAGCTTCAACGAGGAATTGCTCAGCGGTTACCTTGACGGAGAACTGTCCAGCGATGAGCAAGCCCAGGTTGAACACATTGTCCAGCAGGATCCCCGGGCCCAGCAGTTACTTGAAGACATGGAGCAGCTCCGCCAGTGTCTCCAGGATCTGCCGGAAAACCAGTCTCCCGCCGACGCTCGTCGGCGCGTGCTTGAACAGATCCACCCCGCCGATCCGGTCGATAGGGACCAGCTACAGCAGGCTGCGACACGACCGGCCCCCCCGGTCAGGGCTATTGTCTCCTGGGTCGTAGCAGCGGCAGCGGGAGTTGCCCTGCTGTTCATCGTTCCCCCACTGCTCCAGGATTCCACCCAGGTCGCCAGCAACAGGGATGCCTTAACAGACAGCAACGGGCCAGAAGAAAGCGACGAATCCGAACTGCTCAATGGCAATATTGAGATGGCGGTGGAAGGAATGGCCATGGACTCGGCAGGCGAAATGGGTTCCTTCGACGAGAGCATCCCGGTGGTCTACGTGACCGTTCCGGCGGATGCAGTCGAGCATATCGATGCAATCCTGGCCGCAAACAGTATCCGGTCAGTCGGTCCCGCCGAGTTGAATGAAAGGTTGCGGGCGAACGGGCAGTATCGTGAAAGAAATGCTGTTCTTGCAGAATCAGCCCGTCTCCCTGGACCCAATGCCGATGCGGCACCGGGCGGAGGTTTGGGCGGGGTAGCACGTTCCCTCGACGAAGAGCCTGCTCCTAAAGCCGCGGCAGAAGATCAGCGGCAACAGGTAAACCAGTACAGACAGCATTCCTTGCTGCTGCTGGAAGGGACTCCTGAAGAACTGGAAGCCGCCTGGGAACAGATTGGCCAGCACAAGGATTCCCAGCTGGTTCAACAGGCCGGGCCGCAGCTCAAGGGGTTGAAATACGATGCCAACGCCTACCGTGACGAGTCCCTTGCCGACAAGAGTCAACCTGGGGGCAGGGTTCTTAACCAGGCTTTTGGGGGAGGGTCCTCCCGTGGTGCTTCTTCCAACAAGGGTGCGGAGAAAAGAGCTCCTGCCCCTGCGCAGGATCCATCGAAAAAGGATGGTGAAACCGAGGGTCTGCGAAACGGTACAAAGGAAAAGAGTTTCGATGGCCTTGCGGCAACCCGAAAACGCGAGACGGCACCCGGCCAGATTGTCATCCAGCTGATCATCCAGGTTGCAGAATAAGGCAACCCGGCAGCCGTCGACAACTTTTCCCCAGTTGCTTCTCCATGCCGGATTCGGCGCACCTCCTTTCTGTACAGGAGGTTCCGTCATCCTGACCGGCTCATGCTGGCAGCCGGTGCCAGGATCGATAAGTTAATGGCCCCTCTGCGTGAATAGCGCAATTCGTGGTCATATAACTCATTCCACTGGACTGGATGGCAGCCAAACATGGACGACAAGGGCGATATCGACATTTCCCAGCCGCGGCTGCTTGGCTTTGATCTTGACGAGCCGAACCTGGAAGAACAGGTCGCTGAAGAACCAGCGGTCCGGTCCGAAGAGCCACAATCGATATCCCTGGATGCCACGGCCGCATCTTCCGGGCAGCTCGATATTCTGTCAAATCCCTATGTCGGTCGCTGGCAACGCCTTGTCAGCTCGACCAACTGGGAAAAGGGGCGGATTATCCTGCAATGGCGCGAGGCCCTGATTGTCGAGAATGCACAAGTCATGGAATATTCTGACGAAGCCTGGGCACGTCGGGTGGGCACGGTGACCGGGCAGCATGTCGGCCGTCTGCGACGAGTTTACCAGCGTTTCGGCAGCACCCAGGAAAGCTTTGGTGATCTTTCCTGGAGTCACTTTCACGCCGGCGTTGACTGGGATGATGCGGAGATGTGGCTCGAAGGGGCGCTGCAAAGCAGCTGGTCGGTGACCCAGATGCGAGAACATCGCTGGGAAACCCTGGGAGGGCGGCTGACGGACAAGCCCCGGCACGAGGATATTGTCATCGCGGAGCTGGACGAGGACTTTGAATCGGAAGGGCCGGGGTTCCCTGATTCCCCCGAATCGACAATCACACCCGTTTATGACCAGGCACTGTCGGGACCCCTGCACGAGGGCCCGGATTTCGGTGAAGAAAAAATGGTATCCAGCCAGCAGGAGCCAAAGCCTGTTGCCGCGCTGGATATCGATCCTTCCCCTCCCGGGGAACCCGTGGACCTGGTCAGTCCCTTTCGAAACGTGGATAATTTACCCGGCGACCTGGGAGAGGCGATGGAAGCATTCAAGCTGGCCATCTTGCGTCACAAGTCAACCGGCTGGCAGGAGGCCTCGTGCCAATCTGTCCTGGATAGCCTGGAAGCCCTCAAGCAGCTCGCGCTGGCGCCATCGGATGAATTCCCACAGGGTTAAATGGCTACGGGCACGCGGTCTTTCCATGCCCCCTTTCTGACCCACCTGTTTCTGCGTTAAAACGGACTCGTCGGAAGGCTATCCCTTTCGGCAAGACGTCCATGCGTGGCGTGGCATCCACACGGAGCATAATGGGGGATTTTCATGCGTCAGCTCTGCAGCTTTGACGGCGAGATCCAGGCCCAGCAATTTGCCGCCTACCTGTTCCTGATGGGAATCACCACGACCATCGATGTCGAGACGACCTCGGAGGCCCCAGCCCTGTCCAGCTGGGTGGTCTGGATCCTTGAAGAGGATGACCTGGTGCAGGCACAGGAGGAGCTCGACCGGTTCCTGCAAAACCCCGGGGACCCCTGCTATGCACATTCAGTTCAGCAGGCTGGCCAGCTGCTGAAGCAAGAGGCGGAAGAGCGCCAGCAGATTCAAAAACAACAGGTCAACATGCAGAGCCAGTGGAAACGGCGCCCTGCCAGCTCGGGACGACCACTGACGATGACCCTGCTGCTGATCTGTGTTGGTGTTTTCTTGTTTTCCGGAGGCGGGGAGGACATGGAAGGCACCACCATGCGGGCATTGCAGTTTGTGGATCTTCCGGCAGCCCAAAAAAGAGCTTTCCAGCGTATCGGAATTGCCGAGGAATTACAGAATCTGAATGAGACAAAAGACAAACTGCAGAACTGGAAGGAACGACTGCAGCAGGATACGCCCGAGGTCTTTCCGACAGAGATTGGCACCAGGCTGCTTTATGAATTGATGATCAGTAAAGCTCAGCGGGAAAAAAGGAAGCCTCCGGAGAATCTTGGCGACAAACTGCGAGAGGAGTTCAGCAAGGTTGAGGGCGATGGATCTATCGCATTTTTGAGCCAGAAGCTGGTCCTGGAGGAGAAGGAACTTTCCCGGCATATTGACGAGGTGAACCGGCAGGCGGAAGCAATCAACCTGTCCGAACCCTCCAGTCCGGCAACGTTAACCAGGGAAGTCCAGGAGCTGGAGAATATTCGTCGTCGCAAACCAACCGACAGGTACTACGATCTCAAGGCAGGGCAGGTCTGGAGGGTGGTAACACCCATCTTCATTCACCTCGGGGTCATGCACCTGCTGTTCAATATGATCTGGCTTTACCAGCTGGGGGGAGTCCTGGAGGGACGTTACAAGTCTGCCAGTTTTGGTGGACTGGTCCTGTTTACCGGTATTGTCGGGGTGCTGGCACAGTGTTGCATGCCCTACGAGATGCCGTTTGATTCACTCAATGGTGGAGTCCTGGGTGGTGGCATGTCGGGCGTGGTCTTCGGATTGCTTGGTTTCGCCTGGGTCAAGACACGGAGTGATCCCGCATCCGGGCTGGTACTGAGGGGCAACATTTTCGGCTTCATGATGATCTGGCTTGTACTGGGATTCTCCGGCATCCTGGACTCCCTGGTGGGTGGCAGCATTGCCAACTGGGCACATGGTGGCGGGCTGGTAGCGGGCATGCTGATGGGATATCTCTCAATTCGCCGACGGTAGCATTGTCCCCAGGCCCAGGTACTTTTCCAGTTGGCCAAGCATCCGGCCCATCACGATCGGCTGAGTGCTGCCGACAAGCTGAGCAAGACGTCGCCTGCTGTCGAAGGCGAGCAGGATCTCCTTTTCTCCCTCTCGAAAACAAAGCACAAAACTCCAGCCTGGCGCCTCGGTACCGGCCGATTCACCCCAGAGGTAGCTCCGGTCCTCGATCAGCATGTGCCGGGCATGAACCAGCCCGGGCAGGCTTGAAATGTCATGACGCTCCTTGACCGGCAGGGACCGGCTGCCCGACTCCACGGCCTCCTGGAGTTCGCTGGACGACGCGTCCGGACTGAGCACCTGCAGCTCCACGGTCGGTGCATGTCGAATCATGCCGGCGTTAACTGAACCCCAGAACACCAGGCACTGTCGTCCCTGCTGGTACTTGAACCAAATTGCATAAGCCCCCATGGAAATTGACAGCAGGAGAATAAAGAGGATGAACAACCGCCCGCCCCAGCGATTCACGCCCGCGTGGTCGATCGAGGGTTCCGGTAATCCCGTCGGCCGTTCATCGACTGTCATGTTTTCCACATCCATGGCCACGAGTATACTGGGTGATCGGAGTTCCAACGAACAGCGTAGAACAGTTGGCGACGGGCCCTGGCCTGTCTTCCTGTATCCCGAGAGGAGACTTTTACCGTGGCTGACAGTTTCGATCCTTACCGTGAGGCACTGGTAAGAGAAGAGAGGACAAGCTGGTCGGAGGATTTTGATGACCTGGAACCAGCCGATAAAAGTCGCATTGAGGTCGCGCTCCATGCCGACCCGGAGAACTGCAGCGAACTGGAATATTTCCGCATCCATTCCGGGTTCTGCCGGACCGTGATCGTAACATCGGAAGATATCTCGCGCATCGGCCAGTAACGACCTGGCGGGGAGAGGTCGATGGCTGACGAGCTGTTACAAGTCGAAGTCACGCTCCCTCACCAGACTTACACGATCCAGATTGGGACGGACATCCTGGACCAGGTGGCAGAAACGTTTTCCCACCAGGCGGGAGCCAGGCATGCAGTCATTGTCACCGACAGGAATGTCCGCCCGCTCCATGCTGAACCCGTGGCACGTTCACTCGAGGAGGCCGGCATTCAGTCCCATCTGCTGGTTATCGAGCCGGGAGAAAGCAGCAAATCTATTGATGGAGCAGGGCAGCTCTGGGCGGATCTGCTGGCAACCGGAGCGGACCGAACCTCCGTGGTTGTTGCCGTGGGAGGAGGTGTCGTGGGAGACCTTGCAGGGTTTATTGCGTCCACCTATGCAAGGGGAATCCGGCTGCTACAGGTTCCCACCACCCTGCTCGCCCAGGTCGACAGCAGCGTGGGAGGAAAGGTGGGGATTAATCTTCCCTCTGCCAAAAACATGGTGGGGGCGTTCTGGCAGCCCTCGGCAGTGATTTGTGACACCCAGACGCTCCGCTCTCTTCCCGATCGCGAATTCAGTGCCGGCCTTGCCGAGGTGGTCAAGTACGGGGTCATTCTTGACGAGCAGTTCTTTGTTGAGCTGGAAGAAAACGCCGAGGCGATCTGGAACCGGGATGCGGCTCTCCTGCGACGTGTCGTGGCCCGCTGCTGCGAACTGAAAGCGAAGGTGGTGGGGGAAGATGAACGGGAAACAACAGGCCAGCGAGCAGTGCTGAATTATGGCCACACGTTCTGCCATGCCATTGAAAGCCTGACCGGCTATGGCCAGTTCCTGCACGGGGAAGCGGTCTCGATCGGCATGATCTGTGCCTCCCGACTGGCTGCCAGCATGGGCCGCATCGATGACCAGCTCATCGAGCGGCAACGGAAGCTGTTGACCCGGTTTCACTTGCCCGTTGAGATGCCATCACTGGACCCCGGGCAGATGATGGAACGGATGCAACACGACAAGAAGGCCCAGCATGGTCAAGTACGGTTTGTACTTCCAAGCCGCCTGGGGCACGTGGAACTTGTCGAGGGCGTGGATCCGGATCTGGTTCGTCAATCCTGCCAGTAAACGGCAAACGGGCCTCCATCCACCGGTTTTTTCATTTTTTTACCAGCTCTTTTCCCTGCTATTTCAGCTTCCGGGTCTTCTCCCCTTTTGCATGCGGGTCTTGCTATGCAGTATCTTGGAGGATTCGACAGGGAATGGATTCAAGACATGCCATCACGCCCGAGCATTCAGCGAAGATGACCAATCCCGATTCCTCTCGCGACAAGCCTTCCGGTCAGCCCAAGCCAGGGGCGATAACCCGGCGACAGTTTCATGGGCACGCTGCATCCGCTGCCGTGGCGGGATCCCTCATCAGCTCGACGGTCCAGGCAGCGGATCCCTCCGACACGGTTGGTGGCGACGCTGTCCTGGTGGATGATTTTCTGCGTGAGGACACTTTTTATCACGGTGACGGCTGGGAATCCCTTAACCCGGGCTACTGGAAGATCGAGAAGAATGCCCTTCGAAGACGGATTCGTACCCGGGGAGACCGTGCCCGGCAAACTGGCTTTCCTTACCACTACTCCACCCACCAGCGCAACGGCGGGGTGATGAACACGGAGTATCTCAGCTCCCACCCCTACGGGATGCTCTGGCGGCGTGACTGGTCCCTCAGCGGTGGCTATACGATTGCCATCAAACTCCGCGTTGTTCAGCTTCCAGAGCCCACGGAGGGTTTTGTTATCACCCCCGGGGATGCCCTGATGGGAATCTGCTTTGGGGCCAAAACCCGAATGGAAAGCTGGCTTGGAGGAAGCCAGCCTGGACAGGCATGCTGGATGGCCGCCTGGCGCGACAACCAGACCTTTGGTGTTTACGACCATTCCAAGGATAAGCCAACCCCCGCAACCAAGCAGAGTGAACAGGCAGCCCCGGCACTCAAGGCCGGGGACGAGGTGGAGATTTTTCTCCAGGTTAAACCGACCGATGCTATCAAGGCAGATATCACGGCAGAGTTTTTATTTGGGGACCAGTCCGTCCAGGTCCGTTGTACCGGGGTCGACCAGGAGATGATCACCAAGGGCTATTTTGGGATCGTCGGCAGGGGCTTGCTTGACTTTGAAGTAACCCGGGTGCGGCTGGCTGCCGAGGACAACGAGCCCATCGACGACCCGGTCAACGAACTGCGGGTTGCTTATGCTCTTGGAAACACTCTCCGGCAGAATGAAGAGGGAAGCTGGACCTGTCGGATGATGGCAGTTTTTCGGGACCAGGGTGAGCTGGCAGAGGTTCGTGTAAGTACCGAGGAAAAACCCCAGGGAGGATGGGAGAACGTGCCTGCTGCAGGCCAGGCCCCCATCGTTACCAATAATTTTCGACGGGCGACCGCTGCCATCGATGTGGTACTGCCGGAAAGCCCCGGGGACACAGCGATGTACTATACCGTCTGGAAAGACGGTAAAGATGTGACCGGAGATCCGCGGTCCGGATTCCTGGGATCCAAGCAATACGTGGGACGACTGCCTCAGCTCTCGGCACCCTATCGCCTTGCTGGTTTAAGCTGCCATGCCATTCATGGACAATTCGATGGCGGCCGGGCCGGGAAGTTCCAGGAAAACTGGATCCATGACCAGCCGGCTGTCAATGCATACAAGTTCCTCGATGAGTACAACTTCCAGGTCATGGTCTGGGAAGATGATATCTGGTACCTGGAGCTGTTGCTGTATACGACCAGTGTCGATGATGCTTACCTGCAAATCATGACTGCCATGGCCGGGCCCACCACGCGATGGCAGATGATGCGGCACTGGAACACGCTCAACCCGGGCGACCACGACCATGGCATGGACGATGTCAAGGGACCCGAGCAGCTGGCAATCCGGAACCGTGGCGACCTGGGGCAGGATCCAGAATACATGCGGCGGAATTTCCAGATTGTCCAGCATCTTGTCCGGGGGGATGAAAATCCGTCAGGAACAACAAATCCCCGCCGATGGACCGCCTGGAAAATGCCTCACAGGGACTTCACCCTGGTGCTGGTGGATGCCCGACTCTGGCGATCATCCCAGGACACACATATCTGGGCGACCGAGGGATGGGGAGGCAAGGATGTCTACGACCGGACCGACCCGACCCGGAGTCTGCTTGGTGAAGAACAGTTTTCCTGGCTTGAAAACCTGATCCAGACCGATAGCTCCCCACTCATTGCTCTCTCCGGTATTAACGGCCTGCACACGGTCTGGGAACCTTCCCCCAAGCTCCAGCGGGATCGCGTGGTAGCGGATTATGCGGGATGGGTGAAGGCCGGCTGTGACCGCGTTATCGAGTTGCTTGGCAGCCGTAACGGGATCGTGAGTGTTTACGGGGATGTCCATAATGGCTCCATCATGAAAAACCGGGAGCATCAGCTTTATGAATGCTCCTTCGGACCAATCGGACGGACCGGAGGACGCAAGCTCAAACCCATGTTCGGGCGACGGATGAAGGACTATGACAACCGTGAACTGGATGTCATCGCCCTCTATCACAAGGAATTTGAGTCGCCGGACATGAAACCCCGAACCGGCCCCCAGTACTGGAATTTCCTGGAAATGGAATTTGATCCCAGGCAGGAAGGGACGATCAACCTGAAAATACGCAACCTGATTGACCCTCCCGATGAGATCCCACGTGGGGGCGGGTGGTCAGAAATCAGGCTGGACGCTACCGGCCGGGCGGCCAGTTGCAGGCTGCCGGAAATCAAGACTCTTCCGGTTGCTGATGTGCATTTCAGCAGCCTGGATGGTCGACCTATTCGCGCAAGCCGCAGCAGCCAGGATGGTTCACTGACGCTGGGAAGCCTGATCGACATTGAACCGGGGTCCCAGGTCGTGATGCTGGCGGTTGTCGGTGACCAGGTCGATGCCCAGTTGCTCACGACGCTGCCGCTGGAAGAAAAATGATCCTGGTTATCAGTGATCCGCGGTCTTCCAGTACCCACCCCGCGAATGGTCAAAAACTGCTTCCTGGCCACATTGTGACAGGTCAAACTGGCCGTCACGATACACCTCGTGCCCCATCACCCAGGTCCGGACAGCCCAGCCGGTCAGCCGTTCGCCGTGCCATGGGCTCCAGCCGCACTTGGTCTCTTGCTGTTCATTTCGGACTTCCTGTTCACGTTGCAGGTCGACCAGCACCAGGTCCGCATCATAGCCCACGGCAATCTGCCCCTTGCCTACCAGATCCCAGACTCGGGCGGGCGCATCGCACATCCATTGCACGACCTGTTCGAGGCTACACTGCTCCTGGTGCACCTGGTTAAGCATCAGGGCCAGGACATTCTCCACAGCAGGAAGCCCGGAGGGAGACTGGGGATAGGGCAGCTTTTTTTCCTCCAGCGTGTGAGGCGCATGATCGGTAGCAATCACCTGGATGCGGCCATCAAGCAGGGCCTGCCAGATCTGCCGGTTGTCCTCGACCTCCTTGATCGAGGGGTTCATCTGGACAAGGGATCCAAGGCGATCGTAATCGCCGACGTGGAAGAAAAGATGATGGGGGCAGGCTTCCGCTGTAATCAGGCCGCGGTGATCAGAAAACAACTCTGTTTCAGCTCCCGTGGAGACATGGAGCACGTGGAACCGGTGGTTGTGGCGAAAAGCAAGATCCAGTGCTCGCCGGGTACAGATCATGGCTGCCTCATGATCACGAATCCGCGAGTGGTCACGAACATCGGTCGTCCCGGCATAGCGTTCCTGGTTGGCTCGCACCGTCGTTTCATCCTCGCAATGAGCCGTGATCGGTAGCGTGGTTTCAGCAAAAATCCGTTCCAGCGCATCCTGCTCATCCACCAGCAGGTCTCCCGTGCTGGATCCTATGAAAATCTTTATGCCCGGCGTGCGCTCAGCTGCCTTGAGCTCTTCGATGTTCCCGGGGGTTGCGCCGATATAAAAGCCAAAGTTCACCAGGCTTCGGCTGGATGCCAGTTCCAGCTTGCTTGCCAGCGACTCCACGCAGATCGTGTTCGGTTTCGTGTTGGGCATTTCCAGGAAGGTGGTGACCCCCCCCTTGGCACAGGCTCGACTGGCATGTGCCAGGTCCTCCTTGTGCGTCAGTCCGGGTTCACGGAAATGAACCTGGTCATCGATCAAGCCAGGAATCAGATACAGACCGGACGCATCCACGACCTGGTCCACCGGCAACTGAATTGCCGCGTCAATATCCGCAATCCGGTCGTCCTCGATAACAACCGATACATCCGCTCGCCCTGTCGGCAGGATGACCGTGGCGTTCTTGATGAGTGTTTTCATGGCTATCACGCGGACCCAGGCAGGTGCACGTGGCGCCTGGGCGGTACCTAGAGTTTAATTCCTAGCTTGTCGGCCCTTATTCTTAACGCCTTGGCAAAGTAGGGGAAAGGGTAGCGGGTCATCTTGGTGCGTGCCCACTGAAAGGTGCTTTTTACCAGCGAAAGCGGAAGCCGGCCCATCTCGACCTGCTCTACCACCTTGTCGATAAATGCCAGGTCCCCAGGACGACGAACGCGCAGCCCGTTTTTCAGCTGATCCTTGAGGTCTGCGACATCCACGCCAGGGACATCCCGGGAGGGAGTCAGCAGGGTCGCACTGAACAAAAGAAGAAAGCAGAGGAGCGTGGCACAGCGCATGATTTTCCCGGTTGAAACTGGATGACCCCCGCCTGGTGCAGGAGGACTTTTAGCAGGCAAAGAGGGTGGCAGACAAGGCCATTGTCCGTTTGCCTGGCAGGAGGTGGCGATCATAAGCCCACAAACCGGGATAACTTGTCTTCGGAGACCAATTTAACCGGGGATCCGCAGAAACTGGGAAAGATCAATGATTCACAGGGATAGGAACCATCATCGAAGTATTTAGCTTGCAGACCCGATATAACAAAAAGAGAAGAGAACGGCTGAATTGACATGGATTCCACGATCTCTCTATACTGAAGCCGAGTGCCCCTTGTTATGCCCGCTTCAGGGTTCTGAAGGGCTTCCAACATATCGGAGAAAACAATGCTGATCATCCCCGGGCGGCCAGGTAAGGATCTTTGTGACAAGCATCTTGGTATCACTCGACGTGACCTGATGCGGGTGGGTGGATCCACAATGATGGGCATGACGCTAGGAGGTATGTTACAGGCCAAGGCGGGCGGAGCGGAGTCCAGCGCCGGCGGTCCTGGCTGGAACAAGGCCAAATCCATTGTCCTTGTCTACCTGCAAGGGGGCCCAAGCCATCTCGACCTGTGGGATCCCAAGGATGATGTTCCGGACAATGTGAAGAGTGTTTTCAAGAGGATCAACTCCAAGGTTCCCGGCATGGATCTCACCGAGAATCTTCCAAAGCTGGCCCAGGTGACAGACAAGCTGACCCTGGTTCGCTCCCTGAGTTACACCCCGGTGGGACTGTTTAATCACACCGCCGCCATCTACCAACTCCATACCGGCTACACCACCGACAAGGTAAGTCCCTCCGGGCAACTTGAGCCACCCAGCCCCAAGGACTTTCCCAACTTTGGCAGCCAGATTATCCGCCTCAAGCCGCCCGAGGTACCGATGCTGCCTTTCGTGATGATGCCACGCCCGCTGCAGGAAAGTAACGTGGTCAACAAGGCTGGTACCGCAGGTTTTCTCGGTCGGGCCTATGACCCCTACTACCTCTTTCCGCCAGGCGGCGACATGGATATGGCCAAGATGAACCGGGTCAAGACGGACGACCTGAAGCTTCGTCCCGAGGTGAGCACCAGCCGACTTGGGCGTCGAGCCCGGCTGCGAAACCTGCTAACCGCGGGCATGCCTGAAATTGACAAGGCCGTCGAAAAATTTGACCTGAACGAGTATTACACCTCTGCCATGACCCTGATCAGCTCGGGGCGGGCACGCGACGCTTTTGACCTGACACTGGAATCGGACGCCATGCGAGACCGTTATGGTCGGAATACTTTTGGCCAAAGCTGCCTGCTTGCCAGGCGGTTGATCGAAGCTGGAACCCGTGTCGGCGAGTTCATCTGGCCGAAAGTCGCCAACTCGGATAATCATTCCTGGGATGTGCATACGGGCCTGTCAAGCCGCATGAAAAACCAGTCTGGTCCGATGCTCGACGCTGGCCTTAGTAGCCTGATCGACGACATGGACCAGCGTGGGATGCTTGAAGATACCCTGGTCGTGGCGATTGGCGAATTTGGCCGCAGCCCGCAGCGTGGGGTCAGCACTTCAGGAAACAACAACTCGGATGACGGGCGTGACCACTGGCCCTACTGCTACACCTGCTGCATTGCCGGTGCCGGCATCAAGCGCGGTTACGTCCATGGTGAATCCGATCAAACGGGCTCGGCTCCCAAGGTCGATCCGGTCCATCCGACAAGCCTGCTGGCAACCATGTACCACGCGATCGGCATCAATCCCTCCACGATCGTTTACAACCACCTGAACCAGCCTCGTGAACTGGTCAAAGCAGAACCGATCACGCGATTGTTTGGCTGATGAATCGAAACCACAGAAGGCCGGGTTCCCCCTGGAGCCCGGCTTTTTTTATGCCCTGCCCTTAGGTCATCGTCCTGTCCTGGAGGGCCTCGACAGCCATCTCCTCTTCCCGAAGCGCTTCCATTGCGGTGACCGCCGCCTCGGCTGCCTGAATCGTGGTAATACAGGGAACCCCATGCTGTACCGCCGCGGCCCGGATTCTTCCCTCGTCCGTCCGGGCTCCCTTTCCATTTGGCGTATTCAGCGCCAGGGCAACATTGCCGTCAATAAGGTGGTCAATCAAGTTGGGATGCCCCTCGGCGATTTTTTTCACCCGCTGCACCGGGATACCATCCTCCTCGATACTGCGAGCCGTTCCCTCGGTTGCCATCAGGCCATAGCCCATCTCATCCAGCCGGCGAGCCAGGCCCTTGATGATCTGCTTGTGTCGCAAGGTCACGCTGAGAAAAATATTCCCTGTCTCGGGAAGCACCACACCCGCCGCGAGCTGGCTCTTGGCAAAAGCAATTGAAAACCGCTGGCTCACTCCCATCACCTCGCCCGTGCTCCGCATCTCCGGCCCCAGCACAATATCAACACCGGCAAACTTGCGAAATGGAAAGACACTTTCCTTGATCGAGACGCTGGACGGAATGGGAAATTTTTCAATCCCCAGTTCATCAAGAGTGCGCCCGGCCATCACCTGGGTGGCAATCTTTGCCACCGGCAACCCTGTCGCCTTGGCCACAAAAGGCACCGTGCGACTTGCTCGTGGATTCACTTCCAGCACGTAAACATTCATCTCGCCATCCTCGGTCTTGACGGCATACTGCACGTTCATCAGCCCCACCACCTGCAGGTGCATGGCCATCTCCCGTGTTGCCCTTTCAATTTCCTGGATAACCAGTCCTGGCAGGCTATAGGGTGGAATGGAACAGGCAGAATCCCCCGAGTGAACACCTGCCTCTTCGATATGCTCCATGATGCCAGCCACCACGACCCGCGTGCCGTCACAAATGGCATCCACATCCACCTCGGTGGCATCCTCCAGGAACCGGTCGATGAGCACCGGCTGGCCCTGGGAAACAACAAATGCCTCCGCGACAAACCGCTCGAACTGGGACTGGTCATAACAAATCTCCATTGCCCGGCCACCAAGCACATAACTTGGCCGCACCAGGGCTGGAAAGCCAATCTTGCGGGCCGCCGCTCGAGCCTGGTCCAGGGTGCGGGCAATGCCGTTTGCCGGCTGTTTCAGGCCAAGCCGATCCAAGAGCTGCTGGAACTGCTCCCGGTCTTCGGCCGCCTCGATCGTATCGACACTGGTGCCAATGATTGGCACACCAGCATTTTGTAACGCCCGGGCAAGATTCAGTGGCGTCTGTCCGCCAAACTGCACGATCACCCCATCGGGTTCCAGCCGGTCACAGATATTCAGCACATCCTCGGATGTGAGCGGCTCAAAAAACAGCATGTCACTCGTGTCGTAATCCGTACTGACCGTCTCCGGGTTCGAGTTCACCATCACCGACTCAATGCCCATTTCCCGCAAGGCGAAACTGGCATGGCAACAGCAGTAATCAAACTCGATTCCCTGCCCAATCCGGTTTGGCCCGCCACCGAGGATGATCACCCGCTTCCTGCCTGCCTCGCGCGGTGGCGTCTCATCTTCCTGTTCATAGGTCGAGTAAAAATAAGGCGTGTAAGCTTCAAATTCAGCAGCACAGGTGTCTACCGACTTGAATGTTGCCACCACCCCCAGCTGCTTGCGCCAGGCCCGAACCTCGATCTCGTTGCTTCCCAGGAGCGTGGCCAGTTGCCGGTCGGAAAAACCATACTGCTTGGCCTTTCGCAGGAGCACATCATCGACGCCATCGAGTTGGCCGATCGCTGCCAGCTGGTCTTCCAGCTCCACGATCTCGGCCAGTTGATCAAGAAACCACGGGTCGATTCCGGTCAGGGAATAGATTTCATCCATCGAGAAACCACTCTTGATGGCATAGCGGAGATACCAGACGCGCTGGTCCCCCGGGGTTGCCAGGCGTGCCCGAATCTCGTCCTCTGTTGGCTGGCTTTCCGTATTCCATTCATCCTTGCTGTCACAGCCGAAACCAAAACTCCCTACCTCCAGCCCCCGCAGTGCCTTCTGAAATGATTCCTTGAAAGTGCGGCCGATGGCCATGGTCTCACCCACACTCTTCATCTGCGTGGTCAGCGTGGCATCTGCCTCCGGGAACTTCTCAAAAGCAAAACGTGGCACCTTGGTCACGACATAGTCAATCGTCGGCTCAAAACAGGCCATTGTTTCGCGGGTGATATCATTGGGGAGCTCATGGAGCCGGTAGCCGACCGCCAGCTTGGCTGCGATCTTTGCAATCGGAAAGCCTGTTGCCTTGCTCGCCAGTGCACTGGAACGGCTCACCCGTGGATTCATTTCAATCACGATCATGTGGCCCGTTTTGGGGTCGATCGCAAATTGGATATTGGACCCCCCGGTCTCCACTCCTATTTCCCGGATGACCGCCAGGCTTGCATCCCGCATGCGCTGGTATTCCTTGTCGGTCAGTGTCTGGGCTGGAGCGACCGTGATCGAGTCACCGGTATGGACGCCCATGGCATCAAAATTCTCAATGGAACAGATGATCACGACGTTGTCGTCCACGTCACGCATGACCTCCATCTCGTACTCTTTCCAGCCAATCACCGATTCCTCAATCAACACCTCGTTGACTGGCGACTGGTCAAGCCCGGAGCGGACAAGCGAATCAAATTCTTCCCGGTTGTAAGCAATCGAGCTGCCCGATCCACCGAGTGTAAAGCTGGGGCGAACAACAACCGGCAGGCCGATCGACTGCATCGCCTCGCGTGCTTCCCCAATCGAGTGCACTGTCTCACCGCGACACACCGATAGGCCTATTTTCTCCATGGCTGCTTTAAACTGATCGCGCTCCTCGGCCTTGGCAATCACATCCGCCCTGGCACCAATCATTTCCACGCCATGCTCTTCCAGCACGCCATGCTTGGACAGGTCCATGGCGATGTTCAAGCCAGTCTGGCCTCCCAGCGTGGGTAACAGGGCGTCGGGCTGCTCTGCTGCAATCACCTTGGCCACGATTTCCCAGGTCAATGGCTCAATAAATGTCCGGTCAGCCAGCTCCGGATCTGTCATGATGGTCGCCGGGATGGAGTTGACCAGCACCACTTCATAGCCCTCCTCTCGGAGAGCCTTGCAGGCCTGCGTGCCCGAGTAGTCAAATTCACACGCCTGCCCAATGATGATTGGCCCGGAACCAATCAGCAGGATTTTCTTCAGATCATCTCGGCGTGGCACGGCAGGTGGAGTCCATGAAAAAGTGTGGATGGGCAGATTCTGGGTGCAAAATTTCCCGAGTTTAACCAACAGGGTACTATTCTTACAAGGGGCTGGATCGCCTGAACTGTGGGTGAACCTGTGGATCCCCAAACTGCTCAAGAAAATAGCGCGAGAATTCCATTCATGTCCGGCGGCGGACCATCTCCCATAACAGTAACGGATCATGCCTCATAATGAGGCAACAGGAAAACCGTGCTCGTTGACACCTATTTATAAGCCATTTAGCATACATACCCTGTGGTAGCCGAAGTCATCTGGATGTCGTGTCGGCCACCCCCTGTTTGGAAAAGAGGCACTCCTTGTCAAGTCCATCGCGCTCAGGAGTCTTTAGCAAGGCGACAGATCGCCGCGTTGACACCTTTACTGAAAGCGTCAGCTTTGACCACCGGCTTGCCGCCCATGACATCAAGGGTTCGGTCGCGCATGCTCAAATGCTCGCCGAGGCTGGCATCCTCACCAGCCAGGAATCTCACCAAATCGTCGACGCCCTGGAGGCTATTGGGGTGGAAATTGAGCAGGGAGAGCTTCTCCTGAAGGTGGAGCTTGAGGATGTTCATATGAACATCGAGCAGGCCCTGGTGGATCGGCTCGGTGATACTGGCCGAAAACTGCACACTGGCCGGAGCCGCAATGACCAGGTAAATACCGATTTGCGACTCTGGCTGCGAGATGCACTCGACCATGTCGACACGCTTCTCCGGCAGCTCCAGGGGTCTTTCCTGGACCGCTGCGAGCAGGACAAGGGGGTTATTCTTCCCGCCTACACCCACCTGCAACGCGCCCAGCCTGTCCTGGCGGCTCACTACTGGCTGGCTTATTGTGAAAAACTCGAGCGAGACCGGCTGCGACTGGCCGATTGCCGGGGCCGGGTGAATGTCTGTGGCCTGGGTGCTGCTGCCGTGGCTGGAACATCCATCCCTGTTGACCGGGAAGATGTTGCCCGGCGGCTTGGTTTTGACAGTGTTGCTGCGAACAGCCTGGATATCTCGAGTGACCGTGATTTCGTGGTGGAGGCTGTTTTTGTTCTCTCGTTACTGGCAATCCACCTGAGTGGCTGGGCCGAAGAGTGGATTCTCTGGAAAACCACGGAGTTTGATTTTCTCGATCTGCCCGATGAGTTTTGTACCGGCTCTTCGATCATGCCCCAGAAAATCAACCCCGATGTGCTCGAGTTGATTCGCGGCAAATCAGCTCGTGTCATCGGTGACCTGCAAACGCTGCTGGTGCTCACCAAGGGGCTGCCACTGGCATACAACAGGGACTTGCAGGAGGACAAGCCGGCCCTGTTTGATGCCGTCGACACCGTCCTGGCATGCCTGGAAATTGCTGTCCCGGTCGTCGCCGGAGCGACGCTGAAAGTGGAATCCATCCATGCAAAGCTGGAACATGGCTACCTGGATGCCACCACGCTGATGGAAGAGCTTGTCAAGCGAGGAGTTCCGCAGCGGACAGCGCACCAGGTGATCGGGCAGCTGGTGGGCATGGCAAGCGAAAAAGGGCTCCCCTTGAAGGAAATGCCCCTGGAGGAGTTACAGGAGCTTTGCCCCGAGTTGGACGATACTGTATATGAGGTCCTCGGTGTGGAAAACGCTATTCGTGCCTTTTCCAGCAGGGGATCAACGGCCCCGGACAGGGTTGCCCAGGAGATCGAAAGCTGGCGGGCCAGGATGTCCGACTCGACCGGTGGCCGTAATTGTTGACAGGAAACAACTTACTGAAATGTCGGCAAGGTTGACGTAATCCTCAAGGATTCACTTCATGACGACCACCACTCGTACATCCCCAGCCTGCCCCCGCTTCCCAGTCTCTGCCGGGATGCTTTGCCTGGCCTTCCTCCTGGCACTGGTGTCTACAGAATTGTTGGCCCAGCAGAATCCTTTTGGAAATAACAATCCTGACGCTCCCCCTGCCGCGCGGCAGTCCAACCTGCTGAAAGACCAGCCAAAAAAGGAAACGAACCCGGCGGTCTTGGCCATCCTGGATAGCAATCCCCAGACAATCCCGGAGTTATCCACGGCGGCCAAGCAGCTGGTCGACCTTGATCGGCCCAAGCTGGCAATCCTGTTGATGGAGAAAGTCATCGCTGCCAATCCGGGTGACGACGAACTGGCCGACCTGATGGAACAGGATGATCTTGGCTCTGCCTTTTTCCTTAGCATTCTGCGAGATCCACAACTGCAGCCAGCCGGCGGAGCGTTTGCCACGCTCGTGCTGAATGCCGCCAAGAAACAACTGGATGATATTGACCGGATTAATCGCTTTATCGATCAGCGCCTGGGGGACGACGAGGACGCTCGCGTTATTGCCCTGGATCAACTAAGGCAACACGGGGAGCGGGCTGCTATCGAACTGGCCATGAGGCTAAGAGACGATAAATGGCTCGATGATCATGACGCAATTCGTGATACCCTGGTCCGGCTTGGGCCTTCTGCGGATGAACCACTGCTCGGCATGCTCGACGCCCCCAACGAAGATCTCCGCGCCCAGCTGTTTATTGTCCTCTCGCAGCGAAAAAACCCACGGGCATTCTTGCGCATGATCGCCCCCGCCTTCGTGGTCCCCAGGGAACAGCGCCTTGGTGCAGAGGCCCGGGAAGGCCTGAAACGATATACACATACAAAGATTCCCACGCATCGCGACGCGGAGCGGTTTCTGTCGGAGGTACTCAGGAAATACCTCGAGGGGGACCTGATGATTCCAACCGGTCCGAATGGAAAAATAGTCCTCTGGCGGTGGGGGAAAGACAGCGCGTTGACCAGGCAGGAGCGACCCCCACGTATTGCCCGCCTGATCCTTGCTGCCCAGGCAGCCAGGGATCTTTACTCCATGGATCAAGGAAACAAGGATTATCAGCTCCTTTACCTGCGAAGCATCCTGGAGGAGAGCAAAGAACTTCATGGAATAGGGAGGCCACTGGTCGATCTGGTCGACCACGGCCAGGTGGATGCCGGCATGCTGTTGGCTGTCTACCGCAATGCCATCAAGACCAAACATGTGCCGGCGGCGATCGGTGCCCTTGAAATCCTCGCCACCAAGGGAGACGAACAGCTTTTCCAATCACCCAGTGGCCGCCCCAGCCTGCTCGTAGAAGCCATCCGGCACCCGAATCTCTGGTTGCGATATGCGGCCCTTCAGGCGATCGTGAAAATGGACCCCCGGCAGCCGTACCCTGGATCAAGTTTCGTACTTGAAACGCTTGCATACTTTGCCGGTTCACGCAGCGAACCACGGGTGCTTACCGGCGACGGGATCGCCAGTCGCTCCCAATCCTGGGGTGGGATGCTGGCAGATCTTGGCTTTGCCAGCGATCGGGCATCCTCCGGAAAGAACCTCTTCCAGTTGGCGGCAAGTAATCCTGATTATGAATTCATCCTGATCGGCGACACGATTTATCATCCCGGCGTCGCGGAAACCGTCTCTCTTCTTCGAAAAGACCCTCGAACGGCAAATATCCCCATCGGAATCGTGACGGATGTTAACGAGCGTGGTGTCGGTGCACGGATCGTGGCCCTGGATGATCGTGCTTCCCTGCTCGTCAATCCACACTCGGTCGAGTCCATGACAATCCAGGCTCGAACCCTGCTGGAGATGGCCGGCGAGCAACCAGTGACAACGGAAGATCGCCTCTCCCAGGCACAATTCGCCCTGCAGACCATGGCTCATTTTGCGGCCAATCCCGAGGACTATGGCTACTATGATATCAGCCGGTACGAGCAGACACTGATCGCAGCACTTTTCCAACCACGACTTGGCAAACATGCTGCCCCGGTCCTAGGTCACATTGCCACACCGGACAGTACCCAGGCACTGGTGAATTTTGCCAGCCTGGATACCGAGACCCTGGAAAGCCGGCGGGCCGCCGTGGAGGCCCTGGATCAGGCGATCCAAAAGCGCGGACTGTTACTGAACAAGGCCGAGGTGCAGCAAATATATGACCTGTATAACGCCAGCCTGGACGTGAAAGAGGATGACGTTTTACAGTTACTGGGGGACATGCTCGATGCCATCGAGGGTCCCTTCCGGAGGAGACAGCAGGCCGCCACCAGGAATGATGCTGGCAACGGAAAATGACCAGGCCTGCCTTCTCGACGCATGGAAGCGTCACAACCGGGGAAAACAAGAAAGAATCCCCGGAAATGGCACTATCCGTACGTGGAGAATTCAAAGAACGAGCATGTCCGGCTCCCTAAATACGAGTTCGTACGAACCTGGCCCGCTGCCTGGAATTGTCGGCAACAGCGTGGCCATGCAGCAGGTCTACCAGCTGACCAGGCAGGTGGCACGCAGCTCTGCATCCGTGCTCTTGCTTGGTGAAACCGGAACCGGCAAGGAACTGATTGCCAACGCGATCCATGAACTGAGCGAACGAACCAGCGGCCCATTTGTCAAAGTCAACTGCGGTGCGCTGAGCGAAAGCCTGCTGGAAAGCGAGCTGTTCGGTCATGTAAAAGGAGCGTTCACTGGTGCAACGAGCAACCGCACCGGGCGATTTGAAGCGGCCCACACCGGCACCATTTTCCTGGATGAAATCAACTCCACAACCATGCTCTTGCAGGTCAAGCTGCTGCGCGTGCTTCAGGAACAGGAATTTGAACGGGTTGGCGACACGGAGACCATCCAGGTAGACACGCGGGTCATTGCTGCAAGCAACCGTAACCTGATGGCCGAGGTGGAAGCGGAGAAATTTCGGGAAGATCTTTACTGGCGGCTGAATGTCGTGCCGATCGAGATTCCGCCATTACGACAGCGCCGAGAAGATGTTCCGGATCTGGTGGCGTTCTTTCTCAATGAATACAACGAGGCGAACGACCGGTACGTCGTTCATATTGAACGCTCGGCCATGGAAGCCATGCAGGATTACGACTGGCCTGGAAATGTCCGCGAACTGCAAAACTATGTGGAACGTGCCGTTGTCATGGCCGAGAGTGATGAGTTGTCGTTGAGCCTGCTGCCCGCGGCGGTCGTCGGGGGGGCATCTGACCGCGCTTCCGCACAGGGGGCCCCTGCCCTGGAGTCCCTTGCTCGACAGGTTGTCCAGGAAGGGCTGGCAACCATGGACGCGAGCGAGGCAGGGCTTTACTCGAAGATTGTCGACCGGGTCGAGCGGGAATTGATTGCCCAGGTGATGAAAGCATGTAACAACGTCCAAACCCAGGCAGCAGCCCAGCTCGGTATTAATCGAAATACCCTGCACAAGAAATTGAAGCAGCATGGACTGGACAGCCAGTAAAACAGCGGGCTGGTATGATTCGGTCATGCTACCTGTACCGGTTATTCCCTCTCCAAACATCGCCAGATGGCAAGGAAATCCCGGGCTTCTTACAGGGTCCCCGGTGGCAGGATACAATTGGGGGTTGTCCCGCCAGCAGGCTTTCCCGGTAATGATAGCGAACTGATCGAGGATCCTGCCCCGTGTCCGCCATTGCCGAGTGGTTATCGAGAATATCTCTCTCCTGCTTCGCCTTCAGCTATCTGCTGACGTTGATTCTGGAGATCTCTCGCCTCTTCTTGCGGGTTGCGGTGCGCTGGGCAATGATGCTGCTGGTCATGGCGATGGGTCTCTTTGCCCACCTCGTTTACATCTGTTTGAGAATTCAGTCTAGCCTGGCAGAACATTCGACCCCCCTCTCCGACTGGCACGCGTGGTGTGTCGTCGCCGCCCTGGCAATTGCCGTTTATTACTTTATCCTTTCCGTCCGCCGCCCCCTGAACAGCACCGGACTGTTTCTCTTGCCCCTGGTGCTTGGCCTTACCATGACGGCCTGGCTGATCAGGGATGCGGGCAGCTTTACCGACAACGATGCCCTCTCCCTGTGGGGTATCCTGCATGGGCTCTCGCTGCTGGCTGGAACCGTCACGATGGCCCTGGGGTGTGCGGCTGGGGTCATGTACCTGGTTCAATCACACCGCCTGAAACAGAAACTCTCCCCCCGCCGTGGCATGCGCCTTCCAAGCCTGGAGTGGCTGCAGCGCACAAGCAGCCGCTGCCTTTCTCTTTCCACTATCCTGCTGGCAATCGGGCTCCTGGCCGGCATTGCCATGAATATTATCCGGCAACTGCCGCTGGAGGAGGGTGTTGTTTTTTCATCTTCCATCCTGTTCTGCTGGCTGATCGCAGTCATGGTTTTTGAGTATTTCTACAAGCCGGCTCGACAGGGACGAAAGGTGGCCTACCTGACAGTCGCCAGCTTTATCTTCCTTGCGCTGGTGCTGGTTGTTGTCATCCTGGGTCGCCATGCTGCCGCTACCCCGGCCGGATCCCTGGATCCACTTACATCCTTGCTGGTGAAGTGGGGGGTGACCTGATGATGCTTCAAATGGTCGGCTGTGATCACCAGGATTCATCTCTTGAATTCCGGGAGAAACTGGCCTTCAGCCCTGAACAGACACAGCAAGCCCTCCTGCAACTCCGCAAGCTCTACCCGCTAAGCGAACTGGTCTTGCTTTCCACCTGCAACCGGGTGGAACTCTATGCCGCCGCAGCAGAAGACTCTGATTGCCCTGGAAAGGCTGAAATCGTGCAGTTTTTCTCCGGTTTTCATGGGATCGATGCGGAGATCGTGAACGACCAGCTACAACTGCAAAGTGAAGAGGATGCTGTTCGGCACCTGTTTGCCACGGCGGCGAGTCTGGAGAGCATGGTCGTTGGGGAGGCCCAGGTGCTGTCCCAGGTCAAACAGGCCTATGAAGCTGCCAACAGGGACAACTGTACCGGGCCGCTAACCCATGCCGCCTTTCAGGCCGCCATGCACGTTGCCAAGCGGGTTGCCAGTGAAACAGCTATTCACCGCAAGCGCGTGAGCATTCCCAGTGTCGCCGTGGGAGACTTTGCAAGTCGTTTTTTTGAACGCTTTGATGACAAGAATATCCTTGTGATCGGCGCCGGTGAAATGGGCGAGGAAACCCTTCGCTACCTGATTGACCTGCAGGCGACCGATATCAAGATCATCAATCGTAGCCAGGAGCGCGCCGAGTCGCTGGCTACACGAACCGCCGGTAAAGCGTACCCCTGGGACAAACTCGACAGCCTGCTTGTAGATGCGGACCTGGTCATTTCCACAACCGGCGCCACCGATCCTGTTGTGACGAAAGGTCACTTCGAGTCCATTTCTTCGCGACGATTCCAGCGGCCTCTATTTATTCTGGATCTCGCCGTTCCTCGAGATTTTGAGCCGGCAATTAGTGATTTCCTGGGCGTTTACCTCTATTCACTGGATGATCTCCAGGAGGCGTGCCAGGTTAATCAAGCAGCCCGTGATCGAGAATGGCCAATAGCCCAGGAGATCATCAACGATGAAACAGCCCGGTTTGTAAGCGAATCTCAACGCCGTTTAACTGGCCCCTGGATTCGACAACTGAAAGAACAGGCCGAAAAGACAAAACGCGAAGAACTCCTGCGATTGCAGAACAAGCTGGGGAGTGGCGTGGATCCGCATCTTGAAGCAGAACTGGAGATTGCTTTTGATCGGCTGGTGAACAAGCTTCTCCACCCCCCACTTGAATCTCTCCGCAACGGAACGACAGAGGGAGAGCAAAGCAGCCTGCTTGATGCCCTGATCCAGCTTTTCAGGCTGAAGGACTAAGCGGCAAGCGACGATCCATTGGTGGCATATCTTCGATATCCGCCATCCCAAATGCCTCCAGGAAACTCTTTGTCGTCCCATAGAGATACGGGCGACCAAGCTCCTCGCCGCGTCCGGCTATACGCACCAGGCCACGCTCCATCAGGTGCCGCAACACTTCTCCACAGGCAACGCCGCGGATTGCCTCCACTTCCACTCGCATGGCAGGTTGCTGGTACGCAACCACCGCCAGTGTTTCCAGGGCTGGCTGCGAGAGCCGTATAGCCGCCGGGATGTGGTTCATGGACCTCAACCACGAGGCATACTCTGGCCGGGTCATGAGCTGGTAACCCCCCGCCACCCGCTCCAGTCGAATTGCCCGTTGCTGCTGGTCATAGCGTTCATTGAGATAACGAATAAGCGTGCGAGCTTCCGTGCCATCTGCCAGTCCTGCCATTTCACTCAATTTTCGACTGGAAATAGGCTCCCGGGCAATAAACAAGATCCCTTCAAGCTGGTAGATCCTGCTGTCCAGGTCCTCTGAGGAGAGGCTGGCAAGCAGGGGTACCGGCTCACCAGGCCGGGTCTCCGGACCACGCTGGCGCCATCGCTTCGTGTGCCGACCGGCGCGGTGGGCATTATCCATGCGGTAGCGACCAGCCACGCTTCGCAGTTGAATTGCCGGCTTTGGTGACCTGCTTCGCATAACAGCAACACTCCGGGGTAGTCCTTTCCGGAGATAGTCCAATAGTTTTCAGCTTCTATCAAGATGAATTACAGCTTCCATGCGCCAATTTCACCATAATGTACGAACGCTCCTTACCCTGCTTGCCAGTGGATTTCTTCTGCGACAACAATAGTAGCCCTCCTCCACAAACAATAACCACAAGCCAGTCACCAGGCCTGGCTTGTCCGGGGCGGACATGCAAAGAATATATCTCGACAATAATGCGACCACCGCCATCGATCCGGTGGTGGCCCGGCAGCTCACTTCATGCTACCAGTCCTGGTACATGAACCCTGCCAGCCAGCACTCGGATGGCCGCCGCGCCAAACAGGTGATGGAGGACGCTCGTGATGATGTATGTCGATCGCTTGGTGCTTCACTGGAGCATGGAGAGGCAGACACACTGGTTTTTACCAGTGGGGCCACGGAAGCAAATAACGCGGCGATCCTGGGGCTCGCCGGGTCAAGCGGCCATGTCATGCTCTCCAGGATAGAACACCCAAGTGTGGTCGAGCCGGCCCGGATTCTCCAGTCGCGTGGCCTGGAAATAGACTGGATCCCCGTAACGCCCGGTGGTGCTATTGACCCCTCCTTTGTGGCGGACCGGATTCGCGGTGACACGAGGCTTGTCTCGGTCATGCTCGGCAATCACGAAACAGGTGTCATTCAGCCCGTTCGACAGGTCGCCGATATCTGCCAGGACAGGGGTGTGCCTGTCCACTGTGATGCTGCACAGGCTGTTGGCAAAATCGCTGTCCACTTTCGTGACCTTGGTGTGACATCGCTTTCAGTTGCCGCACATAAATTCCATGGCCCGCCTGGAATTGGGGCGCTTCTGGTTCGTCATGGAACGACCCTGGCCCCACTGCTCACAGGAGGCCCCCAGCAACGCGGAATTCGTCCGGGCACCGAGCCGGTGTGCCTTGCCCTGGCAATGGCCACAGCACTGTCTCGCCAGTGCCAGCAGGAAGGGGAAAACACCCTTCGCCAGGTGCGGGATTTATTTGAGCGGTTGATCGTGGAGCAGGTCGCTTCCGCGATCATCGTTGGGACAGGCATGACACGACTGCCCCAGACGTCCTGTATCGCATTTCCGTCGCTTGACCGGCAGGCTACCGCGATGGCCCTGGACCTGGCTGGCATCGCTTGTTCCACCGGTTCGGCGTGCGCAAGCGGGTCGAGCGACCCCTCTCCCGTGCTGCTGGAAATGGGCCTGGAGGACAGGCTTGTTCAGAGTGCTGTCCGGTTTAGTTTCAGCACCAGTGACAGAACACCCCATGCCACCCAGGCGGCACAGCGCATCTCCAGTGTTATCAATAGCTTAAGACACGAGAAACAGGCCTGATTTTCGCTTCCTGTGGCTCGCATCGAACCCCTCAAAAGGGTATAATCCGGGCCTCCGGAGAGCGGTGTGAGGTGCCGCTTTTTAGCCCATTTTTGGGAGCATGAAATGGGTTCCCGGCTCTCTTTTCTTGTTTTTTCTTTTGGGTGGATCCTGCGTGGTTCGCAGTATATTTACTATTCCGCTCGGCGCTGCCACAGAGGAACCCCTCCCCGTGGGTGCAGGTGCTGACCAGGCACGCACAGGGCCCGTGGAGGTCCCCACACGGGCGCCGCGGCAATATGTTGGTAGCGACGAAAACCGCCTTGTTGAGGCGGCCATCAATACGCTTTTTGCAAGCAACCACATCGATGGGCGAGTAACCCCGGATTCCATTAACCCGATCGTGTTCTTTGGGCCCGGTGGAAGCGGGAAGTCGCTTCTTGTTTTTGGCGTGGCTACCCGCTGGCAATCCCAGTATCCCTCGGATGAGGTTGTCCAGCTCACCGGTGTAGACCTGCTCCACAAACTTGCTGAGGCTATCCAGGTGAATGGCGTGGAGGAGTTTAAAAACAGGCTCGGCGGGGCCGACCTGCTTGTCATAGACGATGTCCATGTTATTGCAGGCCGCGGAACAGCCGAGGAGTTTCTCTGTGGGGTCCTGGAGGGGCGAAGGGTTGCGTCCCAGCCAACACTCATTTCGCTTGACCAGTCACCTGCTGGTCATGAGCGGATTTCACAGCGACTGGCCGGGCGTTTTCTCAATGGGCTCTCTATTCCCCTGGAGCTCCCTGGGAAGCGGGCCCTGGAGTTGATCCTGGCACAGCTTGCCGACAGCGTGGGAATGGAGGTCGACGGGGATGGGTGCAGGCTGCTGTTGGCTGGAAGTCCGGCCAGCGGCCCTGTTTTCAAGACCCCCCGCCAACTACGCCAGGCCATCCTCTGGCTCGCTGCCGCCAGGTACGCGCGGCTTGATGTGGAGGCCGCTGGCGCGGCTCTGGCTCATTTTCTCCAGGCAAAAAGGCCGACGCTCAAGTTTATTTCCTCCCTGGTGGGTCGGCGATTTAGCGTCACGCTAGGACAGCTCCAGGGTGCTTCTCGCAAGCAGGGCCTGGTGAGGGCTCGCAGCGTGGCCATGCTGCTTGGTAAGCGCCACTCCGGCCTAAGCTATGTGCAAATCGGAAAGTACTTTGGCGGGCGAGACCACTCCACCGTTATCCATGCCTGCCGCCGAATAGAAACAAAAGCACAGGAAGACAGCAGTTTTCAGCATTCGCTGAGCACCCTGGAGAACCAGTTGCTGGAGACCATTTCCACCGATTAGCCCGGGAAGGAAAGTGAATTTCGATGTTCAAAGTGATCGTGGATAACCTGTCAATAACATGTCCCTGCCTGGCGATGGTGTCGGGGGTCGGGGGCAAGGTCCGGGCTGACGAAGTCTCCTTGACCGGATATGGACAGACCGGGAACGCGAAGCCGAGTGTTTTCGCACAATCTGCCTGGCCCACTAAGTGCTTGGTGTCACAGGGGTAGCCCCTTTCTGAAAGAAGCTTATCGACAAAAAACAACTCACCATTAATACGACTACTTATTTAAATATTTAACTAGTTAATCAGGGAAGAAAGCAAGAGGGTTGATCTTATGAAGTTAACGTGTGAAAGGGACAAGTTGCTGGGTGCCTTCCAGGTGGCGGCAACCGTTGCCCCGAGCCGAAGTCCCAAGCCGATACTCCAGTGTGTCAAGCTGGAGGTAAAGGATTCGGTGGCCACGCTGATGGCAACGGACCTGGAGGTTGGAGTGCGGATAGCGGTGGAGGGGGTCCAGGCAGATGGCGACGGGGCGGTGATCCTCCCTGTCCAGGTTTTCGGAAATATCCTGCGAGAAGGGTGTGATGAAAAGCTGAAGATAACAACCAAGAGCAAGGGGATCGGCGTCCAGGGGGATCACAGTAAATATGATCTCCCCTACCAGGACCCAGAGGAATATCCCGAGGTAGCAGATTTCGGTGACGGGGCCCACCTGAAGCTTCCAGCCCTTCTTTTTAAGGAGCTTATACGACGCACACTTTTTGCAACGGACAATGAGAGCAGCCGGTATGCCCTGGGGGGTGTCTTGCTGGAAGTAGAGAACGTGTCGGGAAGCGAGGGGGTCCTCGTGGCGGTAGGCACGGATGGTCGCCGCCTGGCAAAGATGGCTGGTCCAATTGAGATTGTTGGAGACATTCAGCTCAGCGATGCTCCAATTATTGTGCCCGCAAAATCCATGCAGCTGGTGGATCGGGCGATGCTGGATTTAGAAGGGGAGGTTCTTATATCGCCGCACACCAATGATGTGCTGGTCCGCACGGGCGCCTCGACGATTTATTCCCGGCTGGTAGAAGGCCGGTTTCCCAAGTGGCGAGAAGCGTTGCCGAGTCGATCGGATGTTCCGCAGGTTGAAGTAACCGTGGGCCCGATGTATTCCGCGCTCCGGCAGGCAGCCATTGTGGCCAGCGATGAAAGTCGTGGTATCGAGTTCAGCTTTGGCGGCGGATCACTTGTCCTCAAGGGGATAACAGCAGAAACAGGCCAGTCCAGGATCGAGTTTCCCATCCCCTATGACGGCGAGGAGATCACCGTTTCCATGAACCACCGGTACGTGGGTGATTTTCTTAAAGTCCTTGATCAGGAGTCGACCTTCACGGTGGAGGTTCAGAATAGCGAGTCGCCCGCTCTTTTCACGACCAGCGATGGCTACGCTTATGTTGTGATGCCGCTGGCGACGAACCGGTAGGGGCTGAAAATGGAAGACAGGAGTGATGACATCCTGGCCGAGCTGGCAAAAAAACAGCGATTTCGCCGCGGGCCAAAGAAGATTGACGGGATCCTCAGCGACCTGATGACGCGGCGCGGATATGCAAGGGTTTTTTCCAATAATGAGTTGTTGGCGGCCTGGAGCCAGTCGGTGCCCGCCCGCCTTGGTGAGCTTACATGTCCGGGAAAATTGTCACGGGGGCTGCTTGACGTGGAGGTGGAAAATTCGACGGCTCTCCAGGAGCTTGCTTTTTCCAAGCAGAAAATAATCAATGACCTGAACCAACTTCTGGATGGGCAAAGGGTCCGCGACATTCGTTTTCGCGTAGCCCCCCTAGAAGGCTAAAGGGCTGCGGATACGCAGGATAAATTTTATGGCGAAGAAGAAAAAAAAGAGCCAGCCCGCAGCCGGTGCGGACTACACGGCCGAGGACCTGCAGCACCTTTCTGACCGGGACCATGTCCGGGAGCGCCCGGCCATGTATATCGGCGATATTTCCAGCCGCGGCTTGCATCACCTGGTATACGAGGTTGTTGACAATTCGATTGATGAGGCAATGGCCGGTCACGCCCAGCGGGTGGCGGTAACGGTAAATAATGACGGCTCAGTGACCGTGGAAGATGACGGACGGGGCATCCCGTTCGAAACGCATGACCAGCTGAGCGAGGAACTTGACCGGGAGGTCTCCACGGTCGAGGGCGTTATGACGGTTTTGAAGTTTGGTGGGAAGTTTGAAAAGGGTGCTTACCAGACATCGGGCGGTCTTCATGGGGTTGGTGTGACCGTGGTGAACTTCCTTTCCACCTGGTGCGAGGTGGAGGTCTGTCGCGGTGGACACGTCTATCACCAGGAGTATGAGGCCGGGATTGCAAAAGCGCCGCTCCGGCAAACAGGCGCATCGGACCAGACGGGAACACGAACAACGTTCAAGCCGGATGGATCTATTTTCTCTACCACGAACTTCGAATATGGCATTCTCCGTGACCGGCTAAGGGAGCTCGCCTTCCTGAATCGAGGTGTCCTTATCGCCTTCGCGGATGAGCGGAACAAGGAAAGCGAAGAATTTCAGTATGAAAACGGGATCGTGGAGTTTGTTCAGCATTTAAACGAAACGTCGCAGTCTATTCATGGCGACGTGCTGTATGTCAATGGTGAGGCCGAGGGAGTTGGCTATGAAATTGCCCTGCAATACAACACCGAATACGTTGAAAATGTCCACTCCTATGTGAACAACATCAGCACCACCGAGGGGGGTACACACGTATCCGGCTTTCGAACAGCCCTCACTCGCACACTGAACCAGTACGGCAAGCAGAACAACATCTTCCGTGACCTGGTTCCCAAGGGGGATGATTTTCGGGAGGGCCTGACGGCGGTGATTTCGATGAGGATTCCCGAGCCGCAATTTGAGGGCCAGACAAAAACCAAGCTCGGCAATAGTGAGGTGGAGGGCCTGCTAAACACGAGTTTCGGTAAGTTCCTCCAGGATTATCTTGATCGCAACCCTGCTTCAGCAAAGATGATTGTCCGCAAGGGGGTGATGGCTGCGGAGGCTCGCGTGGCAGCCCGCAAGGCCAAGCAGTTGCTGCGGCAGCGCAAGGGGGCGCTCACAAGTGGCGGGCTCCCGGGAAAACTGCGGGACTGCATCAGCCGTGAAATGGAGCAGTGCGAGCTGTACCTGGTCGAAGGGGACTCGGCCGGTGGCAGTGCGGAGGGTGGGCGATTTCGGGAGCACCAGGCCATCTTGCCGCTGCGAGGAAAGATCATCAACGCCTATAAATCACGTGAGGACAAGGTCCTTGCCAACGAGGAAGTCCAGAGCATGATCCAGGCGATCGGCTGTGGGATTGGCGAGGATTTTGATGTTTCCAAGCGACGCTATGGCAAGATTATCATCATGACGGACGCTGACGTGGATGGTTCGCACATTCGCACGCTGCTGCTTTGTTTCTTCTACCGACAGATGATTGAGCTGGTGAAGCAGGGGCATGTTTATGTGGCCCAGCCACCACTCTTTCGTGTTCGCAAGGGGAAGCGCGCTTACTACATTCATTCCGAGGAAGAGATGCAGTCACAGCTTCTTGAAAAAGGGCTCGAGGATACGGTCTTTTTTCCGGATGGCGGCCAGGAGGTTGCGACAGATCAGCTCCAGGACCTCTGTGACACACTGATATCGCTGGAAAGCTCTTTGATTGCACTGGAAAGGCGTGGGATCAGCCTGCCAGCTCATGCGGAACGAGTGGACCCGGCGACGGGAAAGCTCCCGGCGATTCGGCTTTCGCTGGAGAACCAGGCCCGCTGGTTTGTTGACCGTGATGCCATGGCAGACTTTCATCGGCAGGAATCTGAAAAAGGCGGGGAGGAGCTCATCATCGATTCACTGGACACGGCTGTGGAGAACGGTGAAGAGGAAGCTTCCCAGGGAGCACGGCATGCGGCGGTCATGGAGCTCTATGAGGTGCGGGCTATCAATGTGGCACTCGGCCGGCTTGCTGAAGTGGGTTTTGGAATTGATGCACTCATGACCCAGGAGCGAACCGGAAGCGATAAGCCTCGGTATGTGTTACAGCGGGGTGAAAACAGACAAGCCCTTGAGAGCCTGAGGGAGTTATTGCCGGCCATCCGGACTGCCGGAGAAAAAGGGCTGCAGGTCACACGATTCAAGGGCCTGGGGGAAATGAATGCCGAGGAACTTCGGCAGACAACACTCGACCCGGAGCGGCGAAGGCTGGTTCGGGTGCTTATGCCGAACACGCAGGGGGCCAGCGACCTGTTCCAGAAGTTGATGGGTGACCAGGTGGAGCCCCGCCGGGAATATATTGCCAAGCATGCCCTGGATGTCCAGAACCTTGACGTCTAGTTGCCTATTGGGGGGGCTAGCCCCCTCGGGCTGGGCCGCAAGACACGCAGCCTGATGTTCTTGAACCAGCAGTCGCTGCCATGGTCCTGGAGACCGATATACCCTGTTTCGGGGTGTTCGCTATAGCAAATGGGGAACTTGTGGCTGGAGCCGTCTGGCCGCAAGTGGGGCTGGTTGAATTCCCGGCAGTTCATCCGTGCCACCATGCCGCCATTGATCGCAACCCGGATCTTGTTTCCCCTGCAGCGAAGTTCCAGCTGGTTCCATTGTCCGGCAGTTTTCATCCTGTTTTCGCTTGGTTTCACGAGGTCATAAATAGCCCCGGTGTCGTGATATCCGGCGCCGGTCGTGTCATCGATAGCAATCTCGAGGCCATTGAATCCAACATCTTTTCCCGGCTGTGGCTCAAGAGAAGAGGTGCGGAAGAAGACCCCGCTGTTGCAGCCCGGGCTGATCTTGAAGTCCAGCCGAAGGACAAAACTGTGCCATGTCTTTTCGTGAACCATCATGTAATGTCCACAGCGGTGCGGGTTGATGCTTTCCTGCTCCACTGCCCGCTGGCTTTGCTTTTGATCGCTTGTCATCCAGCCGTCAAGTGTTTTCCCGTCAAACAGCAGAATCCAGCCGGCTTTTATTTCCTGTTCTGTTAGCTGGTTATCCTCGGCGGTGACAGCGCCTCCGAGTAGTAGCACAATCAGGGAAATGACAGCGGGCACGCGCATTGCAGGTACTCCAGGATGTGTTTTCTGTCCTCGGAATTTCCATGCAAGAATAGCAGATCACGCCGGCGGGCGTAGCCCGGGCCGGGTCTGGATGGGCTAGAATCAGGAGGCACTGGATGACGAGGAGCGGGAGCATGAACCCCCAGCAGATCCGAAAAATACTCCATGAAACACTGGAGGATCGCCAGTTCACGCGCAGCGAAAGAAAGGCGATGGATCGCATTCTTGCGCACCTGGAGCCCACTCGGCAGCAACGGGCCCTTTACCGGAGCGTGGCATTTGACCTGGCCCGGGAGTCACTGACGGACCCCCATTCGGTGGAGAGGCTCGAATGGCTTGAGGAGGTCATTCGGTTACTGGAGGCATCCGGCAGTGAGGAGACCCCCCCTCCGATCGCTGAATACAGTTTTGCACCTGACGAGGATTGTCCAGCCAGGATCACCAGGCTTCTTGGCAGGGCGAGAAACACGGTGGACATCTGTGTCTTCACGATCACGGATAACCGCGTGACCAGGGAAATTATTGAAACCCACCAGCGGGGCGTTGTGGTTCGGGTTATCTCGGATGACGATAAATCCGGAGACCCGGGTTCCGATGTCGAGCGGCTTGCGGATGTGGGAATACCGGTCCGAATTGATCGAACCGATGACCATATGCACCACAAGTTTGCGATCTTTGATCACCAGCTGCTGCTCAACGGGAGCTATAACTGGACCCGCTCGGCTGCAGAGCGAAACAGGGAGAACTTCCTGGTGACTGGAGACCCGCGATTTATCGAGGGTTATGCGAGGTTGTTTGAGCAGTTATGGGAGGAGTTCTCTTGAATTGGTTTGCCGGCAATCCTAGCGATCTCACCCGTCGTTGTTTCCTGGGGTCGGCTGCTGCTCCAGCACTGGGCACGCTTGCCAGCCAGGCGGGAGCAGGCGCTGCCACCACTGTCCCGATGCCGAGAGTAGTTGGGTACCTGCCAGATTACCGGCTGGGCGGTTTCCAGGCCCAGCGGTGCCAGTCGTTAACCAGCCTGGTGTGCTTTTCAGTCCAGCTACAGGCAAATGGGCAACTTTCCGGAGCTGCCGCGCAAAAGGTGAAGGGCTTCAAGGAATTGAAAAAGACAGTGAAGAAGCCATTTCATCTCTGTGTTGGTGGGTGGGAGCGATCAAAAGGGTTTCTCCTGGCGTCCGCGACCCCCGTTTCCAGACAGCGGCTTGGCGAGCAGTTAGCCCGTTTTTGTCGCTCCCACGGGTTTGCCGGAGTAGATCTGGACTGGGAACACCCCAGCGGCGCAGAGCAACTGGCCAACTACGGGCTGCTGCTCCAGCAGGTTGCTGGGATATTCCATGATCAGGGACTGGCGGTATCGGTTGCACTGCCGGGCTGGCTGCAGCTTGATGAGGCGACCTACCGGGCGATGGATGGGATCCACCTGATGTCTTATGACGGCCCCGGTCGTCATGCGACAATGGATTTTGTTCGGGGAGAGCTGAAGAAGCTGATGGCCAGTGGCGCCCCGGCGAAGAAAATACTTCTTGGGATCCCGTTTTATGGTCGTCATATTGAAACAAGGCGGGCGTCGACCTACACAGAAATTGTTGCCAGACATGCTCCCGCGGCAGAAGTCGACGAGGTTGCCGGCATTTATTTTAACGGCGCCAGGACAGTCAAGCGGAAAGTGCAGATGGCCCGGGAGTTCAAACTTGCCGGCGTGATGATCTGGGAGGTAGCACAGGATGTGACAGGGCCGGGTTCCCTGCTACGGGCAATCAACGAGGAAATAAAGCGTGGTATATAAACGCATTCGTACTCTCCTGCTGACACTGGTGCTTGCAGTGGGCCTGGTGACCCTCACAGCCCCCTGGAGGGGCATGGAAGCACAGCAGGGAGAACAACTGGCAAGTGCGGCAGCGGCCGTCAGGGAGCCTGCAGGGGCCCCCAGGCTGCGAAGGAAACTTTCACCGGATCTTGTGCGGGACGGAAAGAACATCGGGGTCTCGTTCTCGGCGGCTCCCTGGCAGTCCAGCAGGGGTTACCTGGAAAGTTCGGATGGCAGCCTGCTGTTGGCCACAAGGTCAATTACAGCGGGGGACTTTCAGATCCGGGCCCGGTTGAGGATGATCAACCAGGAGGCCAGTGCGGCCTCTTTTTTCCTGGGCGCAAGCCATTTTGGTTTTGAGGGAGCACGAAAGACCCTCTATCTCAATGGCCCGATGTTTGGTGGCCTTCAGCTACTTGGTTCGCCCAATGATTTTTTCGAACGGGAGAGCTGGATTGATTTTGAAGTTATCCACCGGGGGGACGAGTTTCGCTTCCTGGTCAACGGCCGGCTGGTTTCCAGGGTAAAGAGCACATTATCAGAATTTGGCAGCTTCGGTTTCAACGCGATGCGGAGCACAATGCAGGTGGAATCACTTGTTTTCCAGGGCAATTCCGTGGATCGTCGGGCCCCGGAGCCAGCTGCATATACTATTCCCACGATCGATCTTTCCGATCAGCAGGATCGCCAGGTGGTGGTGGATCGAGAACAGGGGCAGTACCTGGGTCATCCAACAACCGTTCTGCTGGAAGACAACCGGACCATGCTATGCGTGTATCCCAAGGGCCATGGCCGTGGTGCCATCGTCTACAAGCGCAGTCTGGATGCCGGAAAGACCTGGTCAGAGCGGCTCCCCACGCCGGCGACCTGGGCGACATCAAGGGAAGTTCCCACGATTCACCGCGTGATGGATGCAGAAGGCGTGAAGCGTTTGATCATGTTTTCAGGGCTTTACCCGGTCCGCATGGCCGTCAGTGCGGATGATGGTCAAACCTGGTCGGAGCTTGACCCGATCGGTGATTTTGGCGGGATCGTCACGATGGGCTGCGTGGAAGGCCTGGAGACCGGCGATGGACACTACATGGCCCTTTTCCATGATGACGGACGGTTTTTCAAGGGAAGTGGTAAGGCCGGCAGATTCTTTGTCTACAAGACGCTCTCCACCGACGGCGGCCTGACCTGGGGAAAGCCCGAGGTGGTTGCCACTCATGCGTCGGCACATCTCTGTGAACCGGGCATTATCCGCTCCCCCAGCGGCAAACAGCTTGCCGTTCTCCTGCGGGAAAACTCACGACAGCATAACTCGTTTGTTATTTTTTCTGGGGACGAGGGAAAAACATGGTCCCCACCGCGTGAACTGCCCGCTTCCCTCACGGGTGACCGACACACCGGGAAATATGCCCCCGACGGCAGGCTTTTCATCTCTTTTCGGGATACAACCCGGGTCAGCCCCACCAGGGGAGACTGGGTCGCCTGGGTAGGGACCTATAACGACATCGTCAGGGGTCGTGAGGGTCAGTACCGGGTTCGCTTGATGGACAACCACAAGGGCGGTGATTGTGCCTACCCGGGAGTCGAGGTGTTGCCTGACGGGACACTTGTGACCACAACCTATGGGCACTGGATTGCTGGTGAAGAGCCTTTTGTTGTCAGCGTTCGGCTGAAGCTCGCGGAGCTGGACACGCTGGCGAAGCAAACGAATCGAAAGAACGGAGAATAGGCATGAGCTTTTTCAGGCAGCTTGTGATGGGCGTGGTGTTCGTTGTGATGGCGGAATGCCCACTTTCCGGGCAGCAGCAAGGCAAGGCACCCGAGGAATTTGAAGGGGCCACACCTCACTGCTACAAGAAAACAGCAGAAGGAGAATTGTACCTCCATGTTTTTCTGCCACAGAAAGGACGGCAACGTAACCGCCCGGCGGCCCTGTTCTTCTTTGGAGGGAGCTGGAACGGAGGGACCCCGGGGCAGTTTGCAGAACATGCGTCCTACCTGGCATCACGGGGAATGGTTGGGATTGTGGTGGATTACCGTGTTAACAAGCGGCAGGGAACATCCCCCTTTGAGTGTGTCAAGGATGGCAAATCAGCGATTCGCTGGGTGCGATCCCGTGCCGTGGAACTCGGTATCGACCCGGACCGGATAGCGGCGGGCGGAGGATCTGCAGGAGGCCACGTGGCAGCCGCCACGGCCACGGTGCCCGGCCTTGAAGAGGAGGGGGAGGATCGCAGCGTGAGTTGCCGGCCAAATGCCCTGCTGCTCTTTAACCCGGTTTATGACAACGGGCCAGGAGGGTTTGGGCATGAGAGGGTGAAAGAACGCTACAAGGAGATCTCTCCCATACATAATATTCACAAGGGAACGCCGCCGGCGATCGTATTCCTGGGAACCAATGACAGCTTGATACCGGTGGCGACAGCAGAAAAGTACAAGAAGCTGATGGAACAGGCCGGCAGCCGTTGCGACCTGCACCTTTACGAGGGCCAGCCCCATGGTTTCTTTAACCGTCGCAAAAGCGAGGAGCATTTCCTCAAGACCGTGACGGAAATGGACCGTTTCCTTGAATCCCTGGGCTACCTCAAGGGTGAACCGACGATCAGGTAGGATTGCCTATCGCTGGTGAATTTCATCCACGACCTCGGTGGTTGTCGCCAGTCGGGCAAACTTGTTCTGCCAGATATCCAGGCACGCCTGCTGGATGTGTTCCTCGATTGCAGCCATCCCATCGGTGACCGCCGTGACCCGGTAATTCCGCGTGGAGGCGGCGATCAGGGTGCTGTTCACACAGACATCGGTTGTGATGCCGGTCAGCATCAACCGATCGACATGCAAGGATCGCAATGCCAGGTCGAGATGGGTTCCATAGAACTTGTCGTAAGTATGGCCTCGAATGACCAGCTCGTCGGCAGCCGGGGCGAGTTGCTCCACGGTATCGGCCGATTCTACCCCCTCGCCGGCGCCCGGCCCGACAAGGCAATTGTTCGACGGGTACGTATAGCCTGTCGGCTCCCCTTCCTCGTGGGGAAGGTGTTCGGGGCCGAACGGCTCCCCACGCAGGCAGGGGATGGTCGTTGCATAGACAAACTCGGTGAAGATCACCGGGACGGCCTGGGCGCGGCAGGCTTCTACAATCTGGACAATATTGGGTAGCACCAACCGCCCTGCGGCAACCTCCAGGGAGGCTCCCTCGTCCAGGAAGCCATGTTGCATGTCCACAACGATCAGGGCTGGCTGGCCCTCGTCCAGGCGATGGGACTGGTGAATCCTGTCACGTTTCTGCTGTATACGGCTGTCGATATCAACCATCCGGCTTGACCTTGATCTGGATAAAGTGGCGTTCATTTTTTGCAGATTTTCATTCTACACCGCCGGGGTCGCGTTCTGTGTTTCACCAGGGCTCTTATCGATGGTATGATGGAGAGACGGGTTGGACGCCGATAATGTCCAGTGGACAGGCTTCCCCATCTCCCTGGAGTGGATCATGCTGCGTTTTTTTGAATCTGACCGCCTCGCCAGCCGAAGGGCTTTCCTGGAAGTGGGCGCGACGGGCATGGCAGGCCTTGCCCTGCCCCAGCTGTTGTCCGCGGCAACGGATGATCCGTGGTCTCTTCTCAAGGGAAAGTCGGTGATCTTCGTGTTCCAGCACGGGGGGCCGAGCCAGTATGAATCCTACGATCCGAAGATGACCGCCCCGTCCGGGGTTCGCAGCATGACGGGTGAGATCCCCACCTCGCTGCCGGGAATCACCTTTGGCGGGACGATGGACCGCCTTGCGCCACTGGCCGACAGGATGACCATTGTCCGCTCTTATCGCAGCGGAAGTAGCGCTCACAAGATCCAGCCGATCGTGAGTGCCGATTCACTCAATGCCAATATCGGTTCCCTGATGGCACGCGTGGTGGGGACAAACAATCCCCAGACGGGGATGCCTTCCAACGTGGCCGTTTTTCCCAACGCGGTGGATGACGAGGAGCCCGGCCCATTCAACCAGTTTGGCGTGTTCGCTTCCTCCGGTCCCTTTAGCAAGGGGTACTCGCCATTTGTCCCGGGGGGTGGTGGAGAACTGCAAAAAAACATGCAGCTCAGCATCGATCGCACGCGACTGGGAGATCGCAAGCAATTGTTGTCGGGTCTCGACCGCATCCGCCGCAACGTGGATGCGACAGGTGTCCTGGAAGGAACAGATCGTTTTCAGCAGCAGGCGTTCGATGTGGTCCTGGGCGGTGTTGCCAATGCCTTTGATCTTGCCGGGGAAAATCCCCAAACAGTAGAGCGGTATGACACTGCCCACCTGACTCGCTTTGAAGAGTGGAAGGACAAGAATAACAAGAACCACTACAAGGCAAACTCCCAGTCACTTGGGAAGCTGCTTTTGCTTGCCAGGCGGCTTTGTGAAAACGGATGCAACTTTGTCACTGTGACCACCAGCTTTGTCTGGGACATGCATGCGGATGTGAATAACCTGGGCATGGTGCGAGGGATGAACTATGTCGGAAGTCCCTTCAACCATTCCGTCTCGGCACTGATCGAGGATATTGAGGCCCGTGGACTGCAGGATGATATCCTGGTGGTCTGCACGGGTGAGATGGGCCGCACACCGAAAATAAACGACCGGGGTGGGCGGGATCACTGGGGGAATATCACGCCACTGCTGCTCTACGGTGCCGGTATCCCGCGCGGCCGGGTGATTGGCCAGTCAACGAGTGACGGCGGTTCACCGCAATCGACCCCGGTCACCTCTCCGAATCTGATTTCCACGATCATGCACACGCTCGTTGACGTGCCGCAACTGAGGTTGCGGGTCGATGTGCCACGCGAACTGATGAGCGTGATTGGTGACCACAGGCCAATTCATGGCCTGGACATCGGGTAAAACCCTATTCGGATTTATCGGTGGAAGCCTGGGGATTCCAGATTGGTGTATCCCAGCCGGCGATATCCGCTGGCCTGACCTTCTTGCGACCCCCGCCAAAACTGAATGTGGTTGGGTGATACGGGCCGACAAAGGCGACATCCATCTTTGCCTTGATATGTTTCTCCAGGCCCATGCACCAGAAAACACCATTGATGATGCAGCGCCGCGTGCCCTCGTTGACAATATCCTCGGAGGCCCCCTGGGTGGTCGTGAAGACACGCCCCTCTTTTCCCGAGCTCGATTTGTAAGTTCGTACCCAGACAGCCGGTTTGGGCGGCTTGTTTTCCAGCGGCTCAGCGTCCGGCTTCATCGTTTTCAGCACCTGGTTGGTTGCCAGCACAACCGAATTGTCCAGCGGCTCAGCACTGTAGGCTCCAGCCATGGCGTGCATCACCTTGACACCCTGCAGGACGGGATGCTTGGCTTGTCCCGGCACAGCAATCATCCGTGTACTGAACTTGTGATTTCTCCCGTAATGACCAGCATTTGGCGGCCGCCAGGTTTCACCGAGCACCTGTCGACCAAAGCCGAGGTGATAGCTTTCATCCTGGGAATTGAAGTTGTACCTGCTGTTCTCTCCCTTCAGGCCATTGAACGCATGCGTGGTGGTACGCAGTCCGGCGACCGGCCCGCCACGAGCCAGGTAGTCGCTAAAGTGTTTCATCGAGTCATCATTGGGAGCCACGAATCGCAGGAACAAGAACATCATGTCGGCCTCCCCCAGGGCTTCCATCCCCGGGATGTTTGAAGATCCCGGCTTGACGTAACCCTCGTTGTCCAGCCCGAACAGTACGGTGCACTTGAAGCCATAGCGATAGGCCAGGATACGGGCGATAGCCGGACAGGTCTCTTCCCCGCGGTATTCATGATCGGATGCGATGAAGACGATGTGCTTGCCCTTGCCGGGGCCGTCCTTGCCCTCGTAGATAACTCCCGGGGTATCCCCCAGCAGGCTGCCTCCAGCGAGGGAGGCAAGCAGGGAAAAGGCAACCAGGGTCAGGCAGGAAGATCGTCGCATTGGGTCAGTCCTCATCGGGGGTGGGGTAATTTTTTGACGTGGTGGCTGGGTCTCGTCGGTGGGCTCAAGGCAGCTTGTGATCCGACGGCGTGAGTCCTTTCTTGAATCCACCAAAGCCGAACCGTGTCGGTTTGTATTCACCAACAATGTCGACCTTGTTCTTGCCTGTAATGACACTCTCCATTTTCAGGGCCCAGAACATGGAATTGACCATCATCCGGCGGCTTCCCTCGGATACCAGGTCGGTCGCTGCTCCCATGGTGGTATTGAACACGCGTGACACTTTTCCGGACTCTCCCTTGTAGGTCTTGGTCCAGGCGACCGGCATCATCGGCATGTTCTTCTTGGCCCTGTCTCCTTCCACCGGCTTGGCGTCAGGGGTCATGCCGGCCAGAACCTGTCCGTAGACGAGAGGCTTGGAGTCTCCTTCCAGGCTGCGAATACCATACACATCGGTATCCCCCCAGATACTGCCCGCGGGGCAGCCCCGGACAATGGGGTGGTCCTTGCGGTCCTCGGCAATGACCCCGCGCGTGCTTTCCTGTCCATGGTGTCCATGGTGATTGATCCAGGTTTCCCCCAGGACCTGCCGGCCCCAGCCCCCCTTGAAATCCGCCCCGAAATTAAAGGTGTACTTGCGGAAAGGGCTTTCGGCGTTCTTGATGTTAAAAGCGTGGGTCGAGGTTCGCATTCCGATAATCGGCTTCCCGGAGTTCGTGTAATCCACGATATGCTGCATCTGCTTGGCAGGGAGATCCCGGAAACGGAGCAGGGCAACCATCAGGTCGGCAGTTTCCAGGGCCTCTAAACCAGGAATGTTTGTCTGGTGGCTGGGTTCGATCTCACCAGTTTTTGGATTAATCGCGAACAGCACGGTGCATTTAAAACCATGGTGTACCGCCATGATCTTGGCCAGCATGGGCAGCGCCTCTTCCCCCCGGTATTCATCGTCCCCACTGACAAACACGATGTGCTTCCCCTTGCCCGGGCCGTCCTTGCCCTCGTAGACAATCCACTGGTCGT
>CAYYZW010000143.1:0-13119 GCA_964476375.1 uncultured Pirellulaceae bacterium | reverse complement strand
TCCCACACGACCCTCCCTCCACGCACCAGTGCGTGGCCAGGATCGATCCATCATCCAGAACGATCCCTGTAGGAAAACCAAAAGCGAAATCATCCAGTTCATCCACTCCCGACTGCACGCTCTCGGGCCGCACGTAGTGTGTCTTGGCATCGTACATCACCTGCTCCTGGTGAACCGTCCAGGCGTGGTCGGAAAATGTCACCAGGCATGCCATGATCGCCTGGTCACCATGCCGTCGATTATAAAACACGAGCAGGCGGTCCTCACCAAGTGACAGTGGCGTCATGGTCTGACCACGGCTCCCGGTGGGCTGGATCGGCCCCCAGCTCGCGCCGTTGTCCCTGGAGATCACAAAACTGTTTTCCTGGTCCAGGTAGTCGCCAAGCGTCACAGTCCAGGCCACCCCCATCACGCAGCCGCCTGGCAGCCGGGCAAACTTCTGCTCGAAATACCCCCGCCCTCCAGCCGGATCATGAAACGGAACCTGGTGACGCCAACTGGCTCCATCATCATCCGAGAGGGCCACAAACACCTTTTCCCCCAGCCGATCGGCAGCCGGCAGGGTAGCGGCCGGTGCCAGCAACCGGCCGTGCTCCAGCGCCAGCAGCCCGTGGGATACTTCCAGCGGACAATCTTCCGGAAAGAGGACCTCCGTCGTGTCGGTCCATGAAAGGCCTCCATCCAGGGAACGACAGAGCAGCGCCCGGCTATCACGCTGGCCAAACTGCTCGTCCGTGTTCGCATCAATCCAGGCACCATAGGCAAAAACCGTCTGGCGATCCTCCGAGACGGTGAGCTTGAGGAAATTCGCTCGTCCCTGCTGATCGTCCGGGGGCAGGATCGTTCCCTCGATCGACCAGTTCTTCCCTCGATCGGTCGATCGTGCCCACTCGGTATGTCCTGTGACCAGCGCGCCGCCTCCGACGCCAAAAGAACAGAGCAGGTCACCGGCAGGCAACTGCACGGCCATCGGGAAAGCCGATTCCCTCTCGTCGATGCGGCCGCTGTCAAGAATCTCGATCGTTGCCATCGGTATTCACTATTCCTTTTCAAACAGGGCATGCGGCGGTTATTGTGACCCATGAAGAAACAGGTCAACACCCCCCAGGACAACTCATTTTCAGTCTGCCAGCGACCCCGGGTTATCTGCGAAAGACGAGATCCTTCTCGGTGATTTCACTTTCAGCTATCGCATCATCGATCAGTGAACGTTGTGGTGAGAGCTGACAGACCGGATCGGTTGCAGCCAGGTCCCCGGTGAGCAGAAAAGCCTGGCAGCGGCAGCCGCCAAAATCAATCTCGCGGCGATCGCAGCTGCGGCACGGCTCCGGCATCCAGTCGGTTCCCCGGAAACGCTGGAAAAGCGGATCCCGAAACCAGATTTCCGTGAGCGACCCGGTTTCAACCGTGGGAACATGGAGCCCTGGAATCTCGCGAGCGGTCTGGCAGGGCAAGACCGCCCCATCCGGTGACACGGTCAGAAACACCTTTCCCCAGCCATGCATGCAGGCCTTGGGGAATTCCTGGAAGTAATCCGGCAGCACATGGACGATTTCCATTATTCCGGCCAGTTCCTCCCTGGCCTGTCCCACAATCGATGCCGCATCGTCAACCATCTCGGCGGTCGGCAGTAATGCCATCCGGTTCCGCAGGGCCCAGCCTGCATACTGCACGTGCGCCAGCTCCAGCTTGTCGACCTGCCACTGCCGGGCCAGCTCAATCATCTCCTCAAGCTGCCCAAGGTTGTGACGATGAAGAACAATATTAAGGGTCACGGGAAAACCAAGTTGGCGGGCAGCCTGGACCGCCGATTGCTTGATGTCAAAAGACCGGGCCCCTGCCATCCAGTCGTTTTGAACCTGGCGGGAATCCTGCAGGCTGACCTGGATCGCATCGAGCCCGGCTTCTTTCAATTGCTCGAGTCGCTGATGATCCGCTTTCACACCACTGGTAATCAGGTGACAGTAGAGATCCTCTGCGCGGGCATGGGACACCAGCTCCTCCAGGTCATCGCGCAGCAATGGCTCGCCGCCTGAAAAATGGACCTGGACAACCCCCAGCGCCGCGGCTTCACCAAGCACACGCTTCCAGCAGTCGGTCTCCAGCTCCCCGGCGTATCGGCTCATCTCCACCGGGTTGCTGCAATAGGGACATTGCAGCGGGCAGCGATACGTCAGCTCGGCAAGCAGGCTGTAAGGACTAGGGGTTTCCATCACACAGCAAACCTTTTTCCGCCAGGCGAGCCAGGAACGGGTGAACGTCATCCGCCGGGTTGCCGCTTCCGTCGACCAGCTGCCCCAGCTCACGGATCATCTCGTCAGTTGTTCTTCCATCACAGAGTCGGACAATCGCCGCCCCCGTTTCATTCAGTACCAGCAGACCCTCGGGGAAAAGCAACTGGTGTTGCTCCCGCATCTGGTCCCAGCGATATCGCACGCCGGGAGCAAGCCGGGGACGTTCGACCTGGCTTCCATGCATCATCATACGTTGTCCTGCGGCTCACGGGTCGAATCCAACGAGTGCTGGTAAAGAACATCCAGCTGGGACCACAGCAGATCGCACTTGAACCGTAGTGCATCGACCGCCCGTTGTTGCTGCTCCCGGCTCTGGCAATGCTGCTTGACGAGGGAGAGTCCATGTTCGCTGTCTCGCGTTGCCAGTGGAGGACGGCCCCGGAAATAGACCAGCGTTTCCGGCTTGACCCAGGTATAGTGCTGTTCAAAAGCAGCCAGCCGCCGGGTCATCAGGTCCGGGGCAAACAACTCGGTCAGGGAGGAGGCGACTCCCTCGATCCATGGACGCGTGGCAACAAAGTTCACGTAGGCATCGACAGCAAAGCGGGTGCCGGGAAGCACCAACTCCTCGCCCTCCAGGGCCTCGCGGCCAAGTCCCACTCCCTCCCCTAACCGAAGCCATTTCTCAATTCCCCCGGGGTCATCGCCATACCCATCGTGGTCCAGGATCCGCTGCACCCAGACGCGACGAACCTCCCTGAGAGGACAGCGGGAAAGGAGTGTTGCATCCTTAAGCGGAATACTCTTCTGGTAGTAGTAACGATTGGCAACCCAGAGCTGGAACTGATCAGGGGTCAGCCGACCCTCGATCAAGGATACGTGATAGGGGTGCTTGTCGTGGTAATGGTCCTGGCCCACCTGGCGGAGTTGCGTGACAAATTCTTCGGCTGACCAGGGTTCCATGAGTCTTCTCGCGGGGCGTTCTCCTGCCCGTTTAGTTTACAGCACGAACTGATCACCGTCGGCACCAACGCGGATCCCCAGGCTATTGACCTTCTGCCAGGCATCGCTCTGTTCGTCGAGCATCGGATTGGTGTTATTGATGGGAACATAGGCGCGATGCGCCATCTCCATCTCCCCGAGCCAGGCAAGGCTTCCGCCGACTCCGCTGACCGGCACGTGCCCCATCTGGAGTGACGTACGCGAGCTGATGCCCATCTTGATCGGCTCCTCGTCTGTCCAAAAGGTGCCGTCAAGAAGCAGGCAATCTGCCCGACGGGCAACGTCGGTGAGGGTGCTGCTAATCTCGGCAACGCCCGGAGCATAAACCAGGGTGCTGCCGCCAGCCTGGATTTCAAGCCCGATCACCGAGCCGCTCAGATCCTTTTCGTTTTCTTCCACGTAGCGAGGTTGATCCTGGCCGGTTTCAAATCCGCGCACGCGGATGCCACTTCCCTCGCCCGAGGGAAGCGGTAGTTCCATTTCCTCGTCCAGTAAAAGCAGGCCCCAGGGGCGATCGGCAAAACTGCCGACTACTTTCTGCACGGGCAGTTGGTCGGAAAGCCAGCGCTGGACCAGTGCCGTACTGAAGACCCGGAAGCTGCATCCCTCGCGGAGCTGCAACAGGCCACTGGTGTGATCAATTTCGGCATCGGTAAGCAGGCAGCCGGCGATGCCTGTGCCACGCAGGCTCTCGGAGGGTGGCCAGAGTCCTTCGAAGGCAGCCAGCTGGGATCGCACGTCCGCCGACACGTTCAGCAGAAACCAGTGGCGGGCATCCACACTGATTGCAACCGATGACTGGGTGCGTGGACGAACCGCGGTGGATCCCTCGCGGGCCGCCTGGCAATTCGAACAGCGGCAATTCCACTGGGGTAAGCCCCCCCCGGCTGCCGAACCAAGAATGCGGATTTGCATGCTGCTCAGGCAGTCTTGTCGTGAGGTGAGTCCGAAAAGGTGGTTGACTCACACCGGGCATTGCGGTCATCCGAGGGGCGAATGATCTCGTCGGTATTGACGTAGGCGGTCAACTCGCCACCGAGCGTGATTTCCTGGAAGTCTGGCTTGGTCCACTGCATGGTGTTTCCCTTTCCCTTTCAACCGGAAAGTTCATCGTAACGCAGCCAGAACGACGAGGCAACGTGGAGTCCATGGCACGCCCCTCCTCTCATTCACGGCTTGAGGTGCTCGTCGAACCATTCCACCGCCAGCTTCTCTGCCTGATCACGAGCCACACCATAGATCCCGTAATGGGTGATCTCCTCGATCGTCACGATCTTCCTGGGACCCTTTGCCCGCTGGTGAGCCAGGATGCCATGATCCTTGTTGTCAAAGAGTTCCTCCTTCCCTGCCAGGATAAACATCATCGCACACCTGGGGGCCCTGGTAACGTCCTCTACCGGTGCATAGAGCGCCATCTTCTCCATGATCGGGGCTCCCTTGAGATTCCCGACAGCACGAACCCCCGGCTCCGGGTAACTTATTGTGCCTCGCGCCCGGCCGGTTGCCTGGCCATAAACTGTTCGCCGCCCCTCGGGAGTCCTGGTCGTCCACCGTCCATCCAGTGCTGGAACCTGGCTGACCGTGGCCTTCACCCGTGAATCACGGGCCGCGGCATAGATCACCAGCCCGCCGGAAAAACTGCTTCCCCAGAGCCCAATCCGCTCGACATCACACTGGGGGTCGCCATGCACCCAGTGAATGGCGTTGAGCAGGTCCATTCCCTGGTCGAGCGGGTCGACCACCTCGCGAACCTCACGAACCTCGGCCATAAACCGACCTTCTTTCTTTTCCCTGGGAGCCTTGCCGGCAAGAATCACGCGCGAGTCACTCTCGCCCCAGCCTCGGAAATCAAAAGTCACCACCAGGTAACCGGCCCGGGAAAATGTCAGGGAGGTATGCCGAAGTCCGGCCGCCGTCCCGCCCCAGCCATGGCAGAGCACAAGGGTGGGAAGTTTCTTTTCGGCAAGCGTCTTGAGCGAGTAGACATCCGCGTGCATCCGCGTTCCCTCGCTGATGATATCGGCGGTGCGGTGAGCGATGTCCTCCGGTGGAATAAAGACCGGGGCTTTATCCTGGGCGGGAAGCAGCGCTGGAGAAACCAGGACAAGCACGGTGACGAGACGACGGACAAACATGATGATCTCCCTGATTTCCGGAGGCCGTCATTCCACCTTGCCGTCCAGATCAAAAGTTATTCCAGGCCTGATCGGATCAGGCCAGCACCTCACGCAGTTTCACAAGTAGCCGCTCAATATCCTCCATCGTGTTGTAACCATGAATGGCAACCCGCAGACGCCCGGCATGGGCCATCACGTGAATATTCTCCTCGAGCAGCTTCTGGTGAACGAGTTCGGCATCCGGGTGGCGAAAGGCAAGTATCCCCGCCAGGTGCGACGGATCTCGCGGCGAGATTAACTCCACCGGCAAACCGGACAGCCCTTCCAGGCAGGCTTCCACCAGTGGCCGGGTTGCCTCACAAATCGCCTCCACTCCGACATCCTTTATATAAGAGAGCCCTGCTCGAATCGCATAGATGGCAGGAAAGTTGGGCATTCCCACCGTGAAACCAGCCGCTCCCGGCTTGACCACCACCTGCTCAAAGCGTTGATTGCCGAATGCGTCCTGCAGGTTGAACCAGCCCCCTGCCTTCACCGTCCAGCGATCGGCGCTACGGGACGGGATACCCACCAGCCCCCCCCCATGACTGGAGAGAATCCACTTGTGCGTGCTGCTGATCACAAGGTCAACCTGGGAAAGATCCAGGGGGATACGGCCCAGGGCCGGGGTCACATCCAGCACGACCTGCGCGTCACTATGCTGGTGGACTGCCGCGACCATCTCCTCCAGGGGAACCATGAAACCATTAAAGAAACTGACCAGCGACGTGCTGACAACACGCGTCCTGGGGCCAAGCAGGGCGATCAGGTCCTCGATCCTGAGTGACCAGTCCCGGTGCTTCCAGACCTTCACCGTGGCCGGGCAGCCATCCTGGAGCCAGGCGGTGGAACCGGCAGGGAAATCGAGGTCATTTATAATCACCTCGTCCCCCTCCTCCAGGTCGGCAGCCCGGGCCGCCAGGTTAAAGGCTTCCGAGGAGCAGGAACAGATCGTCACCTCGTCTGCCGAGAGACCATACATTTCACCCACCAGCGTGCAGGCAGAATTCCATTGTGCAAAATGTGCATCCCGGCCATGCATGCCGAGTTGCTTGTCATTCACGTACTGCTGCAGCGCCTCTCCCACCGCCAGGGGCGGTATCCCCTCGGCCGCCGTGTTCAGGTAGGCCTTGCCCTCCAGGTGCGGAAAATCACGAGCACGGGTTTCACTGGTAAGCATTCTGGACATCCCTTCAATAGCAAATGAGACCGTGCCAACATTATGGTGCCCCGGAAGCGGGATGCCAGTAAAAAAGCCGTCTGCGGTCACAGCGACCGATGACAAATCCACTTCCCAATACTGGTACAATGTCGAGAGCATCGAGCAACTTCGCTTTCGACAAGGAGACTGCGAATGCAGCCCGCTTCCAGAATGGCCTGCCTGGCCCTGCTGATGGCCACGCCCATGCTCGCCGCCGAGGAACCCGACCGGGAGACGATCACGCTCAAGCTGCACGTCCATTTCCTTCAGTCCGACGAGCCCCTGCTTGATGCCCCCCCGGACAACATCGACCTGGAGGCGTTTCTCACCGAGGTCAACCAGATCTGGGAATCCTCGGCGATCCAGTTCCGGCTCAAGCGGACCAGCACCTACCGGGTGGAAAACGCACAGTCTGAAGAACGTTATGCAGCACTTTTCACTCAGGACGAGGCGGCTTTCCGGCGCGAGGGGGGCAGGCAATTCGTACGGCTTCTGCCGGAACGGAAGGAAGGAAAAAAGACCTTTCATATTGTCTACCTGCACACCATGCCCCACGGGTTTGGTGGCCGGTACCTGCCTGACCAGGGGGTCGTGGTCCTTCCTCAAATCAAGTACGCCAAGTACAGCCGCTCTGCCCGCCAGCAGGGTCTGACCGGCAGTCGACGTGTGGCCCCCAAGGTGATGGCCCATGAACTCGGACATGCCCTCAGCCTGGCTCATGAGCGACTTGCCGGAAACCTGATGACCAGCGGCCCCAACACACGCGGCCTCGAACGGGGCACGGGGCTGAACGACGAGCAGATCGAGACGGCACGCACGGTCGCCAGCAGTGGCCGACCATTCATCCGTGAAGCACAAGCGGAAGCCACGGCAGGGAGTAGCACCCCACGCGGAGGAGAAAACCGGCAGCAACCATTTGGCACAGGAGTCTTCAACGAGCAACAGCGGGCGTCCTTTGCCCAGGCCATACGGGCAACCCAGGCCGAGGGCCAGGCTCTAACCCGGCAACTTGCCGAGGCCAGGAAGAAAGTCCAGGAAAGCGGCGACGACATTCCCGCGGAACTGCACGCTCGCGTCCAGCAACTGCAGAAAAAACTGAATGACCTCCGCCGGCGTGTCCTGGACCGTGTCAGACCGGAGGTCACCGAAGAACAACGCAGGCAACTGAGAGACCCTGCTTCAGACCCTCAACCTCGTCCCTAACCCCCCTGGACTAGAAGATGCCACGCCTTTCACCACTCCTGGCCGCCCTTGGCCTTCTGCTCGGCGGGGCCATGAAAACCCTCCCGGCCGCCACACCGGGTCCCTACGTGGTGGTACTGGGGATTGCGCAGGATGGAGGATTTCCCCATGCTGGCTGTCGCCGCAGTTGTTGCCAGGAGGCATTTACCAACCCGGCACGAGGACGCCATGTCTCCTCGCTGGCGATCGTGGATCCCGACAATCAGCAGCGATGGATCATCGACTGCACCCCGGATTTTCGCTTCCAGCTCAAGGAACTGGGCCGGCTCCAGCCGGCTCGCCGGGGCCCGGCCCCGCTTGATGGCATCTTCCTGACCCATGCCCATATCGGGCATTACAGCGGCCTGCTCCATCTCGGACGGGAGGTGATGGGAACACGGGACGTGCCGGTATTTGCCATGCCCCGGATGACCGACTTTCTTCGCAGCCAGGGACCCTGGAGCCAGCTTGTGTCCCTTGGCAATATCCAGCTGAAGGCCCTCGAGGCAGAAAAGCCGACCCGGCTGAATTCCAGGCTGACAGTCACTCCGCTCCTGGTTCCCCACCGCGACGAGTTTTCCGAGACGGTGGGCTTCCAGATCCAGGGACCCCGTCACCAGGTGCTATTTATCCCGGACATTGACAAGTGGGAACGATGGGACCGGCAGATCGAAAAACTGGTGGTCCAGTCGGACCGGGCTTACCTGGATGGAACCTTTTTCACCGCCGACGAAATTCCGGGCCGGGACATCTCGGAGATCCCGCATCCGTTTATCATCGAGAGCATCCAGCGGTTTGCCGTCCTGCCGGACGGGCAACGAGAAAAAGTGCACTTCATCCACCTCAATCACACCAATCCTGCACTTCAGAGGGGCAGTCCCGCTCGCAGGCAGGTGGGCCGGGCCGGGATGGCCGTGGCCCGCCAGGGGCAGAAGTTCCCGCTCTGATCCCTGCGCCAGGCAGCTAGCCCAGTTTCCAGCCACGGCGGTAGGTGCGGTGGATATAACGATCTGCCCTGGGGCAGCCGACTGCTTTCATGGCCGGCCCATCCCACTCGACAGGTTCCCCCAGCCGGATTGCCAGGTTCCCCAGCAGCACGGTCTCGGTAAACGGGCCCGCATCCTGGAAACGGGAAAGTGCCGGAGGGCCGCCTTTGCAGGCCTCGATCCATTCCGCGTCCTCGCTGGCGACCCGGGGAAGAGTGGGCTCGGGCGCCTTAAAATCCTCCAGCACCGAGGCCGGTGTGATCAACCAGTTGAGGTTCCCTCGATTGAAGAACAACTTGCCTTTCTCTCCGATCATCACCAGGTCAAACTTCCCTGCGACCTGCTTGCTTGTCATCCCACTTTCCGCCAGCACGTCGGCCGCCGGCATACGGCCGCCGTCATACCAGCTGAATTCCAGTTCATCGCTGTACTTGCCGGCCGGAAATTGATATCGAACGGTCGAGGCGGTAGGGGCGGAAATCGCCGTATTCCCGTCCGAATCGGCTTCCACACGTGATGGGTACTTCAGGTCCAGGGCCCAGTAGGGCATGTCCATGATGTGACAGCCCATGTCCCCCAGTGCACCGGTACCGTAATCCCACCAGCCACGCCATTTGAACGGGCAATAGGCCTCGTTGTAAGGCCGCTTCGGTGCCGGCCCCAGCCAGAGGTCCCAGTCGAGTCCTGCAGGTGTCGGCTGCAGCGGAGGCTCCGCGGGCAAGCCCTGCGGCCAGATCGGCCGGTTGGTCCAGGTATGAACCTCCTGAACCTTGCCGATCAACCCAGCTCGAACCCACTCCACAGCCCGCCGGATCGGCTCTCCGGCGTGGGCCTGGTTTCCCATCTGGGTAGCGACACCGTGTTTCTCCGCTGTCTCTGCCATCAGCCGAGCTTCGCCAATTGAGTAAGTCAGTGGTTTTTGACAATACACGTGCTTGCCCATCCGCATGGCTCTCACCGCGGCAAGGCAATGCACATGGTCCGGGGTGGAAACCGTAACGGCATCCAACTCCCGCTCATGCTTGTCAAGCATGACACGAAAGTCCCTATGAAAGCTGGCCCCTGGATGGAGTTCGCGTGCATCCATCCCCTTTCGAACGCGGCGATTATCGTCCACATCACAGAGTGCCACGATCTTCCCCCCGGCGGCCGCCACATCGGCAACATCCCCGGCTCCCTTGCCGCCGATTCCAATACAGCCAACCTGGAGTCGCTCGTTGGCCCCCCAGACATGTGCGGGCACAAACTGGAAAGAAAATGCTGCGGCCGTACCGGCTTTCAAAAGGGAACGCCTCGGAAGATCTTTTTTCACCATGGTCCATTCCTTCATGGGGTGGGTGTGGAAGAGGGTTTGTACCAGCCGGGCGTTCCGAACCAGTCATGCATTTCTTTGATGAAGGGTTTCACAATCTCGTCAGGTTCAAGCAGGCGTCCACGATCCCCGGTCTCTACCATCCAGGTGTCCAGTGCCGTCCGCATCTCAGCCAGCACTCGCCGGTGGCGGGCCTTGCGCGATCCCGCCAGGTTCTCAACCTCGTGGGGATCCGCCTGTGTATCAAACAACATCTCGATCGCAAAGGGCTCCATCAAGTCTGCCGGCGGACCCGTGAGCTTCCCCTCGGCAAGCAACTGGCGCATCAGTGGCTTGACCAGGAAGCACTTCTCCTTGTAGCGGTTCAGTGTTGGAAAACCCGCACCCGGGGTGCCGTTGCGTATATAGTGAAAACGGGATCCATGGACTGATCGTTGCCAGACGACGGTCTCATCAATGCGATCTCGAGCCGCGTAAGCGAACTGGCGAACTGGATCCGCATCGGGACCAAGCAGGATCCGGCTCTGCATCCCGGCCGGCTTCTCGACACCTGCCATCCAGAGCGTGGTTGCCGTCAGATCCAGCAAGCTGACGACCTGGTTATTGACCGTGCCCGGGACCACCTGGCCGGGGGCCGGGATCCTTTCCGGGTAGCGAATGATCATTGGGACGTGCAGGCCACTGTCAAAGCACCAGTGAATTCCACGTGCTTCCAGGCGGCCATTATCCGCAAAAAAAACCACGATCGTGTTCTCGGCCAGGCCGTCCTTTTCCAGCTGGTCCAGGATCCAGCCGATTCGGACATCCGTCCCGGTGACGGAATTCAGGTAACGAGCCCATTCCTGTCGGACCACCGGGTGATCGGGGTAATAGGGTGGGGGCGTCACGTTCCCGGCGGTGGCAACCTGCGGATGCCACTCCTCGCCCACCCACTTCACGCGTGGCTTCTCCGCCGACTTGCGGTCGTAGATGTCATATTCCGCCTCCGGCATGTTGATCTGGGCAAAGAACGGCTGCTTCTGCTTTAACTCTGACCACTCCTTGCCGGCGTAAACCGCTCCCTCGTTTACAAAGTTCAGGTCCAGCTTGCCGGTACCGACCACCCGTTCACCGATATGGGTGATATTGGCCGTGTGGTAGCCCGCATCGGCAAGCAGGTGGGTCACCGGACGGATGCCACCGGGAAGACGAAAATCATCATCACGGTGGGACCGCATGTTGTGCATGTCCGTGGTGGTCGCATACCAGCCGGTCATCAGTGCCGACCGGCTGGGTGCACAGACAGGGGATGTGGAATAGACCCGTGTATAGCGGACGCCTCGCTCGGCCAGCCCATCCAGGTTCGGCGTCTCAACATTCCGGGCCCCGTAACACCCCAGGTCGAGGGCAAAGTTTTCCCCCACGATCCAGAGGATGTTCGGCCTCGAGATCACCTCGTCGGTCGGCCGCTGTGCCACACCGATCGCGGCTGGCACCAGCACCAGGCCCAGGAAGAGAAAACGTGCGAGCATGCTTCGGCCTCGCGGATTGAAAAATGACGGCAGAACACCAGCTGCGATCTTCTCACAAAGGCAATCATCATGCAAAAGGGGAAAGCGGCGTCGGTTGAAAAATCACCGGCGGTAGAATTGCCAGCAAGCAAACAGATGCGAAAATAGCAGTTAAACAAAAACCCTGGAGTGCATGCGCGATGTCCGATTCCAACAAGAGTTTCTGTCCGGATCGGCTTAAACAGCTCACCCGCCTGATGCAGCAGGATGTCGATACCGGCGTCGTGGCCGGCTGCTCCCTGCTCGTGGGGGGGCCCGACAACGTGGCTTATGAGCAGTACGTGGGCCAGCAGGACATCGAGCAGGGAATCCCGCTGGGCGAGGACTCGATCCTGCGGATCGCTTCCATGACCAAGGGGATCACCAGCCTGGCAGTGATGATGCTCCTGGAAGAAGGGGAACTGCTGCTGACCGACCCGCTGGCCGACTACATCCCGGAGTTTGCGGACCCGGTGGTTCTCCTTCCCACGGAGGACCAGCAGGAGGGTCCTGGCACCCGCCCGGCACGTGGCCAGATCATGATCCGGCACCTGTTGAACCACACGTCCGGAATTGCCTACAGCTTCACTTCCCCGCGACTGAACCGCATCTACCGTGATGCAGGCGTTTTTGACTGGGGACATATCGGTACGGCAACGATTGGCGAAAAGATGCGCCTGCTGGCCTCCCTGCCGCTGGCCTTTGATCCTGGCAAGCACTTTCTTTACGGACTCAACACCGATGTACTGGGCTTGCTGGTCGAGATGATCTCGGGAATGACGCTGTCGGATTTTTTCGAGCAGCGGATTCTCCATCCACTGGGAATGCAGGACACGCATTTTTATCCGCCCAAGGAAAAGGCCGATCGACTCTGCCCTGTCTACATGCCGGCCGTCGACATCGATTACTACGATTCGATCGACCTTGTGCGGGCCCGTGACACGTACCGGCCGGATCCCTCCCTGGGACTCTGCCGGCTGGATCAGGCCACCACCGACAGGCTGCTGCATATTGACTTCGAAATGATCGAGCGGCCTCACGAGTCGGCCGGGACGTACTTTTCCGGCGGTGCAGGGCTCCACAGCACGCTACGTGATTACTCTCGGTTCTGCCAGTTACTGATCCGGGAAGGAGAACTGGATGGCGTCCGGCTGGTCAGCCCCACCACGGTTCGGTCGATGCGGAGCAACCAGATTGGCAATCTCTTCATGGATATCGACGGCAGCCAGGTGGACCGTTTTGGCCTGGGCTTCGGAATCATCGAGGACGTCGGCAAGCAGCCCTTCCTGGCAACCGAGGGAACCTACTACTGGGGAGGTGCTTACAACACGGCCTACTTCCTCGACCCTACCCACCAGATCTACGGCGTCATGATGACCCAGCTCTACCCCAACTGGCACTGTGACCTGAAACGACGGATCCGCATTGCCATCTACGGTGCACTGCTGGATTAATCCCCGGCAGCTGTTTTCCTAGCG
>CAYYZW010000142.1:0-5127 GCA_964476375.1 uncultured Pirellulaceae bacterium | reverse complement strand
CATGAGGGACCGAGACACGCCACGAGAAACATACATGCTGACCGTGGGTCGTTATGACGCCCTTCGCAAGGACGAGGGACAGATCCACCCGGGAGTTCCGGCCAGCCTGCCCACGCTTGCCGGCGATGCTCCTCCCAACCGGCTGGCCCTGGCCCGCTGGCTGGTCTCCGGCCGGCACCCGCTGACCGCTCGCGTTGCCGTCAACCGGCTCTGGCAATCCATATTCGGCAGCGGCCTGGTTCGCACCAGCGAGGACTTTGGGTCCCAGGGCGAATTACCAAGCCACCCCGCCCTGCTGGACTGGCTCGCCACCGAGTACGTGAAAAACGGATGGGATACCAAGCAGATGATCCGGCTGATGGTCCAGAGTGCCACGTACCGGCAGCAATCCACCGCGCGCCCGGAACTTGGTGACATGGATCCATTCAACCGGCTGCTGGCGCGGGGCCCACGACATCGCCTGCCGGCCCACGTGATACGCGACCAGGCCCTGGCGGTCTCGGGCCTGCTCAAGGAAAAGGTGGGGGGCCCCTCGGTCAAGCCGTACCAGCCCGGAGGACTCTGGGCGGATTTCAGCTTTGGCAAGATCACTTACACCCGTGATTCCGGAGACAGCCTTTACCGCCGCAGCCTCTACACCTTCTGGCGACGGTCCCTGGGCCCCCCCAACATGTTCGACGAGGCGAACCGGCAGGTATGCAATGTTCGCCTCCGCCGCACCAACACCCCCCTGCATGCCCTCACGCTGCTCAACGACATCACCTTCGTGGAAGCGGCTCGTGTCTTTGCCGAGCGGATGCTCACCAGCCACAAGACTCCCGGCGATCGCCTGGCGACCGCCTTTCGAATGACCACCAGCCGCAATCCGGGCGAGGCGGAACGGGCCATCCTGCAGCGAGCCCTCGAGCGGTCACTGACCTTCTACCGGGAGAACCCCGAGCAGGCCGATGCATTCCGACAGTCGGGCGAGTATCCCCCGGCCGAGGGACTCGACGCGATCGAGGTCGCCGCTTATGGCAACGTGATGAACATGATTCTCAATACCGACGAGGCGCTGACCAGGGAATAGGAAAGAAGATACGATGGACCCCCGCACGGAACACGACCGACTTGTCACCCGCCGGCATTTCTTTGGCCGCAGCAGTACGGGTATCGGGGCTGCTGCGCTGGCCTCGCTGCTTGGCCCCGATCTGATCGCGGGGAAAAAAACCCCCGGCCTGCCAGGCATCCCACATTTTGCTCCCAAGGCCAAGCGGGTGATCTACCTGTTCCAGAACGGGGCCCCGACACAGGTCGACACGTTCGACCACAAGCCGGAGATGGAAAAGTTAAGAGGCACGGACCTGCCAGCCTCGGTGCAGGGGGGCCAGCGGCTGACCACGATGACCCAGGGGAAATCACAGAAGGTGCTGCCCAGCATCTCCCCCTTCCGGCAGCATGGCGAAAGCGGCCAGTGGATCAGTGACCTGTTGCCCCACACCGCCTCGATTGCCGATGACATCTGTATTGTCCGCAGCATGTACACCGAGGCAATCAACCATGCCCCGGCCATCACTTTTTTCCTTACCGGTTCAGAAATGCCAGGCCGGCCAAGCTACGGAAGCTGGCTCTCCTATGGCCTGGGAAGTGAGAATGATGAGCTTCCCACGTTCTGCGTGATGACCTCGCGAGACAAGGAAGCGTCCTGCGGACAGATTTTCTACGAGTGGTACTGGGGAAGCGGTTTCCTGCCCACTCGGCACCAGGGGGTCAAGTTCCGCGGCAGCGGGGATCCGGTACTCTACCTCTCCAACCCGGCCGGACTGGGAAGAAAACTACGAGCCGGCCTGCTGGATGACCTGGCCGAATTAAACCGGATGAAGTACCAGCAGGTTGGCGACCCGGAGATCATGACCCGTATCGCCCAGTACGAGATGGCCTATAAAATGCAGGCCTCGGTGCCGGAACTGGCAGATGTCAGCACCGAACCGCAACACGTGCTGGATGCCTATGGCCCGGACGTGATGCGGCGTGGCTCCTTTGCCCAGAATTGCCTGCTGGCCCGGCGGCTGGCAGAGAAGGGAGTGCGGTTTGTCCAGCTGATGCACGCCGGCTGGGACCAGCACGGGAACCTGCCGACCCAGCTGGCCGTCCAGTGCCGCGACACCGACCAGCCCTCGGCAGCCCTGGTCAAGGATCTCAAGCAGCGAGGGCTGCTTGATGAAACGCTGGTCATCTGGGGCGGCGAGTTTGGCCGCACCGTCTTTTGCCAGGGCGACATGAACAACAAGAAAGCCCATGGCCGGGACCATCATCCTCGAAACTTCTGTCTCTGGATGGCCGGGGGCGGTATCAAGGGAGGGGCCCATTACGGAAAATCCGACGACTTCAGCTACAACGTCGCCGAGAACCCTTTCCACGTACATGACCTGCAGGCCACCACCCTGCACCTGCTCGGCATTGACCACCAGAAACTGACTTACAAGTTCCAGGGCCGGGACTTCCGGCTTACCGACGTGCACGGCAAGGTGGTCAAGGACGTGCTCGCCTAGCAGAGAGTGACGGTCACTCTCTCCCTGCATGCTTTGGCGAAACTCGCTGCGGCAGAAAAAGAAAGATGCTAGACTGTCGGCTTGGAATCCTGCTCTCCACCACGTCTGGAGTCTCCCGATGACGTTTCGCTATACCACCAGCACGCATCTTTGTATCCTGACGCTGCTTTCCGCATCCCTGGCCGGCCCCTCCCTTTTGGCAGATGGCTTGATTCACAAGCTTTCTGAAGATGGCACCAGGGTGACTTACAAGACCGAAATGAAGAGCACCCCGGCCCCTCCCCCCGGGTTCAAGGCCACGGTCACGCTCAGTTCTGTCGGCAAGGTCATGCATGAAGGAAAAGCATGCCGCTGGATGGAGCTTGGCTTTTTCACGGAACTGAATGAATCAAAGCGTGCCCAGTACTTCAAGCTGCTGATTCCCGAGGACCAGCTGAAGAAAGGGGGCGATCCGATCACGACGATGGTAAAGAGCTATACAAAGCGTGGGAATGGTGAAGCCACAAAGACCACCAAGGAAGCGATAGCGGATCCGATCAAGGGCCCCGTGCCACTTTTTTTCGGGGGCCCTTTAAAGAGTGCCAAGCCACTGGAAAAAACGACCCTCAGGACAGGACTGGGAGAACTCGAGTGCACGGGACACAGTGGCACTTACTCCAAGGAAAAAGATGAAACTACTTTCACCGCCACCATCCAGAGCCTGGTGCATGAAAAGGTCCCTTTTGGCGTCGCCCGGCTGGCCATCGAGTTTGACTTGAAAGGAGCAAACCGTGAGCAGAAAGGGAGCCTGACGCTGACCGTGGAGAAGGTCTCAACGGGCGCGACATCCGAATTACCTGACTCGAAGTAGTGGAGATCCTGATGAACTGGCAGCTACTATACAGCGCGTCCGTCATTCCCCTGCTGGTGTTTGGAAATCTGGTGGGAGGTTCGATCGAGGCAGGGGAACCGGAACTGGTCGAGGTCCGGAAAATATGGGACCAGGCCACACATTCCGCCTTTACCGACCTGATCCGCTTCCAGGACAAGTGGCTCTGCTGTTTTCGCGAGGCCACAACCCATGCCAGCACGGATGGAACCATCCGCATCATCGAGTCGGCCGATGGTGAGAAATGGGTCAGCACCGGCCACCTGGTCGAAAAAGGGAGGGACCTGCGGGATCCGAAACTCTCCCTCGACCCGAAGGGTCGGCTGGTCCTGATCATGGGAGCAAGTCAGCATCGCGGGGAGACCTATCTCACCCGCAGCCCGCGGGTGAGTTTCTCCGCTGACAGCCGAACCTGGACCGCTCCACGGAAGCTGCTGGCCGAGGACCACTGGCTCTGGCGCATCACCTGGCACAAGGGAATTGCCTACAGCGTCAGCAAGCTGGGCGAGGGCCGGGATCCGCGACGAGGCATACTGTACAAGAGTACGGACTGCATTGACTGGGAGTATATCACCGAGTTTCGACTGCCGGACAACACCTGGAACGCCAGCGAGACGACGCTGCGCTTCATGCCGGACGGCGAGATGATCGCGCTTACCCGGCCGGAGTGGATCGGGCGAAGCCGGCCGCCCTACACCGACTGGTCATGGACCAAGGTCCCGCACCGAATGGGGGGGCCAAATTTCATCCGACTGCCAGGCGGCCAGATGTGGGCCGGTGCCCGGCTCTACCTCCCGGGAGGGGCCAAGACGGGACTGATCAGGATGACAGCCACGTCCTATGAACCGGTTCTGCAGCTTCCCAGTGGCGGCGACACCAGTTACCCGGGCATGGTGTGGCACGAGGGTCTTCTCTGGATGAGTTATTATTCCTCGCACGAGGAGAAGACCTCGATCTACCTGGCCCGGATCAGGTTACCCGGGGACGGCTAGGGTGCCCGCCCGCTCGTTTCCCAACCACCCAGGAACGACTACCCTGTGAACGCTTCCACCGAGAATCTCTCCACCGATGCACGCCAGGCACTGGCGAACCCCGACCCGGTTTTCCAGGCCCGGCTGGAACTGCTCGTCGCGCTCCGCTGGGCGGAAGTCCAGGGACTGGGAGAGGGTATCTGCAATCACTTCAGCGTGCTGGTTCCCGGTACCAGCGACCAGTTCCTGCTGAACCCGCAGGGCCTGCACTGGTCGGAACTCACGATCAGTGACCTGCTGGTCGTCGATCCGGAGGGCAACCGTATTAAAGGAAAGCACGAGGCCGAGCCGACCGCTTTCTTCATCCACTCCCAGATTCACCTGGCCAAACCTGCGGCCCGTTGCGTGATGCACACGCACATGCCCCATGCGACGGCACTCTGCTGCAGCCAGCCGGGCCGGGTGGCCTGGTGCAGCCAGAACGCCCTTCGCTATTATGACCGGATCGGTTACGACGACGCTTACAACGGGCTGGCGGTGGATGCGGCCGAGGGACAGCGGATGGCCGCATTGATCGCCGACAACGACATTCTCTTCCTGGCCAACCATGGGGTGGTGGTCACGGGGCCGGACATCGCGATGGCCTTCGACGACCTTTACTACCTGGAGCGATCCTGCATGATCCAGGTGCTGGCCGAATCGACCGGCAACCCACTGCGGATCATTCCCGAGGAGATCTGCCAGGCGACCCGCAAGC
>CAYYZW010000141.1:0-3020 GCA_964476375.1 uncultured Pirellulaceae bacterium | reverse complement strand
CCACTCAAGGTTGACGAGAATGACATGGTCTATTATTTCGGCGATCCACCTCCTGCCCCACTGGGCGGGGATGGCCGCTTTGTCCGTTTTGAGATCCCGGTGCCGGCCGATGCCCGTTACCTGACGCTGGTGACCACCGGTGCCGGGGGCGGGGCGGATGAAAATCCGATTAACAGTGACCACACCGTGTTTTCCGGGGCCCGGCTGGTGCTGGATCCGGCACCGGCTATGGATCCCCTGGCGGGGAAGAAGAAGCCGGCCGGTGCTGCCGGGGTGGAAACCATGCGGGACTCGGCGCTGCTGCTTTCCTGGCTGCTCTATGACGAGGGATTACTGGGACTGCCTGGAGGCGAGGTGGAAGGGAAGCTCCAGGAGGAGGCCCGGCAGGGTCTTGCAGATCTTCGACGTCGCCAGGAAGAAATGAAGAAAGAAGCCGAAGCACTCCAGATCCAGATGGCGCACTCGCTCACCGATGGAAAGGGGGCCGACCTGAAGGTGTACCTGAGCGGGAACCCGGAAAACCTTGGGGAGGACGCGCCGCGGTCGCTGCCGGCCATCTTCACCGCGGGAACGAAGCAGCCATTTGAGACCCAGGGGAGTGGCCGGCTGGAACTGGCCAGGTCGATCACCTCTTCGGATGTTCCTCTCACCGCACGGGTGATGGTCAACCGCATCTGGAAAGGGCATTTTGGATTCGGGATTGTCCGGTCCACAAGTAATTTTGGGGAGCTGGGCGACCGTCCCAGTCATCCGGACCTTCTGGACTACCTGGCCAGCCAGTTCATCAAGCATGGCTGGTCGATGAAATGGCTGCACAAGGAGATCATGCTTTCGGCCGTGTACCAGCAGGGCAATACCCATGATGAGAAAGCCTTCCTCAAGGATCCAGAAAACCGGTTGCTCTGGAAAATGAACCGACGGCGTCTGGAGATCGAACCCTGGCGAGATGCCGTGCTGGCGGTGACCGGGGAACTGGACCTGGCGATCGGTGGTCCTTCCATTCAGCTCTCGGACAAGAACAATATGCGGCGAACCATTTACGGGTTTGTCAGCCGTCATCGTCTCAATGAACTGCTGCGTCTTTTTGACTTTCCCGATCCCAATATCACGGCAGCCAACCGCACGACCACCACGGTTCCCCTGCAGCAGCTGTTTGTCCTCAACAGTGAATTCATGATGGACCGGGCACGGTCACTGTCAAAGCAGATCCAGGAAAAAGCCGGCGAGGATATCGAACAGCAGGCAGAATTTGTCTGCCAACTTCTTTTCGCCCGCAGTGCCGATAAAGAAGAAGTCGTTACTTTCAGGGAGTTTTTGGAGCTTACATCGAATGTCAATCCAGGGGAGGACAAGCTGACGCCCCTTGAGCAGCTTTCCCTTGCATTGCTCGGATCCAGTGAGTTCCTGTACATTGACTAGCGGTTCCACGGACCTTGTGTGGGACACCGAAACCAGGGAAAAAATGATGCCCGATCCGCAAACCCCCTTGTCTCGAAGAGCGATGCTTCGTCATTGTGGTACCGGTGTTGGTATGCTGGGTCTCTCCAGCATCCTGCATGCGGAAACGCAGCGAGAAAGACGTGGAAAGAACCCACTTGCACCCAGGGCACCCCACTTCCAGGCCCGGGCAAAGCGCGTGATTTTCCTGTTTATGAACGGGGGGCCCTCCCATGTGGATACGTTCGATCCGAAGCCGGCGCTGAAGACACCCGAGGGGAAGCAGGGGAAACGTGGCAAGTTCATGCCGAGCCCGTTCACGTTTAACAAGTATGGTGAATCCGGGATCGATATCTGTGAACTCTATCCGCACCTGTCTCGAAATGCCGATGACCTGTGCGTGATCCGGTCGATGCACACGACCACGCCAAACCATGAGCCGGGCCTGCTGATGATGAACAGCGGCCACCAGCAGCCCATTCGGCCCTGTCTCGGTTCCTGGTTGACCTATGGCCTTGGCAGTGAAAACCAGAACCTTCCGGGATTCGTGGTGCTCTGTCCGGGAAAGCCGGTTGTCGGTCCGGCCCTCTGGAATAACAGTTTCCTGCCAGGGATTTACCAGGGGACTCACATCAACAATTCCAAGATCGATCCCAGGAATGTCATCGGCCACATCAACAACAACTACCTCTCGCCCGGATCGCAAAGGAACGTTCTTGACCTGATGCAGAAGATTAACCGGCGGCACCAGGGTGTGCGGAAAGAAGACCAGGCCCTCGAGGCCCGTATCCAGTCACTGGAAATTGCCTATCGAATGCAGTCCGAGGCGCAGCAGGCATTTGATGTCAGTCGCGAATCGAAAGAGACACTCGAGATGTACGGGGATGGTGAGTTTTCGAATGGATGCCTGATTGCACGCAGGCTGGTGGAACGTGGGGTCCGCATGGTCCAGCTCTATTACGGCAGTGGCCAACCCTGGGATGCCCACGGAAATATCATGGACCACAAGCGAGATGCAGATAAGAGCGACCAGGGGATTGGGGCGCTGATCACGGATCTCAAGGCACGCGGGCTGCTCGATGAAACGCTGATCGTCTGGGGTGGTGAATTTGGTCGAACCCCGGGGGCACAGGGCGCCAAGGGGCGTGATCATCACAACACGGGCTTTACGGTCTGGCTTGCCGGTGGCGGGACAAAGGGGGGGTATATCCATGGTGCCACGGATGAAGTGGGCGAAATTGCCGTGGAAAAAAGGATGAGTGTCCACGACCTGCACGCTACGATCCTGCACCTGATGGGAATTGTCCACGAGGAGCTTACTTACAGGTACAGTGGCCGGGATTTCCGCCTCACCGATGTCCACGGGATTGTCACCAAGGATCTGATTGCCTGACGCTCCTTTTTTCCGTTTACCCGGGAAAAGACGGATTTTTCTTGCTCTTTACCAGGCCGTTCACGTGGCCCGGGGTTTGGCAACATTCGAGCTGGATCGTGTCTCAACTAGGCCCTTTCCTGGATCTGGATTTCTCTTTTTGCCTGCCGGTTTGCTTCTTTCCAGCTGTTTGGCTGGCACCCGCAATTGA
>CAYYZW010000140.1:0-2068 GCA_964476375.1 uncultured Pirellulaceae bacterium | reverse complement strand
GTCCAAGGTCGCTGGGGGCACGTCGGGCGCCGGCAAAGGTATCAAGGACGCTGGCTTCCAGCCGCCGAAACTCGATGGCCTGCTTGGCGGCGAGTCGAATTGAGATGGATCCAAGATCCGCAATCCCCGGTCACTTTCGTGAGCCCTACTCGGTGCGGTCGGTAATCTCGATCAGGTGATAACCAAACTGGGTCTTGCCCGGGCCGAGGACCTGGTTCACCTCGCCGCTGAAGACAACCTGGTCGAACTCCGGGACCATCTGTCCGGGGCTGAACTCACCCCGTGCCCCGCCCTCCTGCCCCGAGGGACACTGCGAATGTTCCCGGGCCACGTCGGCAAAATCGGCACCCTCCTGGATCTGGTTTTTGAGAGATTCACAGGTTTCTTCATCTGCCACAAGGATGTGCCGTGCGCTTGCTCGTGCCATTTGTACTGTATCCTTCGTTCGTCGGAAATGTGGAGAGGAGTCATCTAGAACCACTTTACGGTCTGGATTGCTTCGAGTCACGAGGGGTCTCAAGCGCATCTTGTGGACGGTAGAATACAGGATTGACCTGACCTGTAAATTTCCCTGTTATTTTGTGGAAGAAAAAAATGAGAACGATCACCCTCCTGGTCGCCGTCGCGTTGTTCACGCCATCTGCAGGAGCAGCGGACAGGGAATTTCAACCACTGTTTAACGGCAAGGATCTCTCCGGCTGGAAGACGACCGGTAACTGGGTCGTGGAAAAAGGGAACATCGTCACATTGAAACCACGGCCGGGGGAGGCTGGCTGGCAACGGTACAAGGATTACCTGACCACTGAGCGGCAGTATGGGGACTTTGTCCTGGACCTGGAGTTCAAGTTCAACGCCAAGGGGAACTCGGGCGTCTTCATGCGGGTCGGCGACCTGAAGGATCATGTGAAAAGTGGTTTCGAGGTACAGATCCTTGATACCCACGGCAAGAAGCAGTTCGGTGCCCATGACTGTGGCGGCGTGATCAGCGCCTCGGCCCCCTCGAAAATGATGGTCAAACCCGCGGGTGAGTGGAACCGCTATACCATCACTCTCCGTGAGAGTCGCCTGGTGGTGGTCCTCAATGGCGAGCAGATCCAGGACCTGGACCTGAGCACATCGCCCCTCAAGGATCGGCCGGCCAGGGGCTATATCAGCTTCCAGGACGAGGCCAAGCGAATCTGGTACCGGAATGTCCGCATCAAGGATCTGGATTAGCTCTCTAGAGTGACTTGAGAAACCGGACAAGTGCCGCGCGGTCCGCGGCCGGCATTGCCCGAAATGCATCCCTGGCGGACTCTCCCTCTCCGCCATGCCAGAGAATCGCCTCGGCCAGCGTGCGTGCCCGGCCATCATGGAGATAAGCTTCGCCCCCGCTGACGCCGGCCGTCAGGCCGATGTTCCAGAGCGGCGCGGTGCGCCATTCGGATCCCGAGGCAGCATGTTCGCCCAGGTTGTCGGCAAGTCCGGGTCCCATGTCATGCAGCAAGAGATCGGTATAGGGCCTGATCTGCTGGTTGCGAAGCTCGGCCAGCGGATGGTAAGGGCCGGTTGTGAGCTGCGGCAGGTGACACCTGGCGCAGCCGGCTGTGACAAACAACTGCTCACCGCGCTGTGCCATGGCATCGTCCAGGGCCCGTCGGGCACTGACACCGAGCATGGAGATATAGCGGGTCAGGTTTCCCAGGGCCTCGGCCGCCATTTCAGGTTCTGCGGAATCCGATTTCCCATCCAGCCCGTTGAAAATCGCGGTCGTGACTCCCATGTCACTGCTCAGGGCGCTGGCGACCTGGTGCCGGACGCGGGCCTGGGCAGCCTTGTAACCAAACCGCCCTAACCTCATCTGGCCGGTCTCGGGATCGGCCACCACCTGCACGCGTCCTGAAATCCCGTCCTTATCCTCATCCGCAGGGTCTGCCAGAGCGAGAATCGATTTTTCACTGACCGCCTCAAGCAGCCCCAGGCCGACAAGCTGGGGTGAGAGCCGGACCGAATAAAACTCGGGAGCAATACCCGTGAATGTGTAGCGGGGTTTCTGCAGGGTGTACCCGGTGCCGTCGCCATAGGTTCC
>CAYYZW010000139.1:0-54699 GCA_964476375.1 uncultured Pirellulaceae bacterium | reverse complement strand
GAGCGAGAAGCGGATTCCTGACCAGTTTGATTACGGTCAGATCACACATCTCCGGCAAGAGGCACGTGAGAAACTAACCCGTATTCGGCCTCTGAGCCTGGGGCAGGCAAGCCGTATCAGTGGGATCACCCCTGCCGATGTCGCGCTTCTGCTGGCCTATTTGCAGTCCGGCTAAATCGACGCCGCTGGTGTTTCATGCCGGCGTTCCATGCCCTGGAAAGAAAAAAAGGCCGCCTCTGAAACAGTTGTTAGGCCCGGTATTTCAGGGGTTAAAACGACCTTGACGGGTTTTAGGCACTCTGTGATAATCCCCACCCGCTTGGCAAGACCGGTAAGCCGGGAAATGCCGGTGAGAGCTGTTGACCTCGGAAAAAGAACAAGCCACGCATTTCGCAGTGGTCTGTGAAAAGACGAAGGTCGGAAAAGAATCCAGGGACCAGACAGGGATGGTCAACCAAGGAAGGTTGGCAGTGCCGGTAATCAACCAGCGTCCCAGTTAATCGACAAGGAAGGATGGATCGAACTATGTCGGCAAAGACTGTTTTTACTACCGGTGAGGCGGCCAAGATCTGCAAAGTCAGTCAGCAGACAATAATCCGCTGTTTTGACAATGGTTCCTTGAAGGGGTTTCGTGTACCAGGGAGCCGTTTTCGACGGATTCCTCGAGACCAGCTTTACTCCTTCATGAAGGAGAACAAGATCCCCACCGACGCGTTGGAAAGTGGTAAACGCAAGGTGCTGATCGTCGACGATGATGTGGAACTGGTCGAACTTCTCCAGGACGTTTTTGACCGGGATGGCCGATTTGATATCCGGACCGCCAACAATGGCTTTGATGCCGGTATGCAGGTCAAGGAATTCAAGCCAGACCTGATGGTCCTGGACGTCATGCTACCGGATATCAACGGGAAGGAAGTCTGTCAGCGGGTCCGAAGTGACAAGAACCTCGATGCGGTGAAGATCATCTGCATCTCGGGAATGGTCGAGCAGGACAAGATCTCGGAATTAACGGACGCGGGAGCAGATGATTTCATGAACAAACCGTTTACCGTCGACAGCCTGCTCGAGAGAGCCTGTGAATTGCTGGAAATCGAAAGTGTGTTAACAGGTTGAGACGGGATTGTTCTGCCACCTTGGATTCTCTTGCACGGGAACTCCGCTGGCTCGTGTCAAAGAGGAGTTAAAAAGACCCAGAGAGCGTGCCCGCCAGCGGGCACGCTTTTTTGCGCCGGTATTCTCACGCCCCAGGAAGCACAAGCATGGCCAGCAGGCTGCCAGTTTTGAAGTATGAGCAGGGTGCCTGCCAGCTTCTCCTTCCGCGTTGCGTGGCCATGCCACTCTCTGTCTGCCTGTTGCAGGGCCCGACAGCCGAGGCGCTGGGTCAGATTGTGTCCCGCTCTCCCACGCTTGCGATCTGGACTATCTGTCGTGCCTACCAGCGATCGGGCCGGACCATGGTGACCAGTGAACAGGCAGGCAGCTGGCTTGCAGACCACTGGTGGCACCTGGCGGATATTGATGACCGGCTTGCCAAGCCGGTGGCCCTCACCGAGTCATCGGGGCCGAAAGAAGTTCCCTGGCAGGATGAGCCACGGATGCAAATCGGTTTGCTCGCGGCGCGTCTGGCAGCCCAGGTCCAGCAACCCGAGGATGTCTGCCAGCGAGCCGCCTGGCTGGCACTGGTCAACGGTGCCCGGGGCTGGATTGCTGCCGGCACGGATGGCGACGTGGTAGACCAGTTACTTCCGGACAGTGTCCTCTTACTGCTGGACACACTCCACGATGACCAGTCGACGAGTGACCCGGTGATTCGTCTGGCGCGGGAGATGCTTCAGCGTGCAGAACATGCCCTGGCTGGCGACCAGGGCGAAGATCCTGAGGCTCACAGGGCGATCACCGACCTGGCCGACTGGTTTCCTGGCGAGCAGGAGAACCAGGCTCCCGTGATGCCGTTTGACCTGGCCCAGCTTGCCAGGCGAATTGCCCGCATGGAGACGATGGAGGAGAACTTTGACCGCCAGCTCGAGGAGGAAAAACTCCGTGCCCTCAAGGAGCTTGCCCAGGGAGCGGGGCACGAGATCAACAACCCGCTGGCGAATATTTCCATTCGGGCCCAGACATTGCTGCGGAATGAAACCGACCCGGAACGGCGTGTGCAACTGGCTTCCATCAACAGCCAGGCTTTTCGGGCAACGGAGATGATTGCGGACATGATGCTGTTTGCCAAGCCCCCCCGGATGGAACTCCAGCTTGTGAATGTCGCCTCGCTCGTCCACCGTGCGGTCGATGAGATCAGTGACCGCGCTGATCAGGCAGGTGTGGCAATCCGGATTGGGGCGGAGGCCGGGCCACTTGTTGTCGAGGCCGATGAAAACCACCTGGTGGAGGCTATCAAGGCGGTCTGTGTGAATTCCCTGGAAGCCTGCAGGCATGGAGGGCTGGTCGAGGTCATGATTCACGAGCAGCCGACAGGTGGACGGGATCATGACCGAGCCGCTGTCATCGAGATTCGGGATGACGGTCCGGGCATTCCTGCCGAGATACGTCCCCACATCTTCAGCCCCTTTTATTCCGGGCGCGAGGCGGGAAGGGGACTGGGTTTTGGACTCTCCAAGTCCTGGCGGATTGTCACCGAGCATGGAGGGAGAATCGAAGTGGACGAGCCTGCCGAGGGGGCACGACTGATGATCTCATTGCCACTGGCAGAAAAACGGGCGGCCTGACCTGGTCAGGCGATACCGCGACGTGCCAGCTCTCCCATCACCCCCTGGACGATGCGGCTGATCTCGTCACTGCCGACAGCCGGGGTTTGACAGCCGCCGACGGGCTCCTCCGAGTATCCATGATCGGCCAGCAGGCATTGAAGTTCGTGCCGCAGTCCTTCCAGGTCCGATTGCTGGGGCGATGACATCGGCTGGCGTCCTTCCCCGGTCTGGATGCCACGCAGTTGCAAGGCGGCCCGGAAACCCTCGGGAAAATCACTGTTGAGAATCATCGCATCAAAAAGCGTCAGCAGACGGTACTGGAGTGCGATCGCTTCATCGAGTTCCCGCTTGACAGTCAGGTCATAGAGCTTGCGAGTGACTTCTGGAACAATCCCGCTGGACGCATTTGTACCCCCGTCGGCACCCATCAGCATCATCGCTACCAGGGCAGGGTCCCAGCCTGTCAGGAAGCTGAAATCCGGTCGTAGCGGTCGGACCGCGGTGATCATTCGCATCATGTTGGGCAGATCGCCGGAGGAATCCTTGATTGCCACGACGCGTTCACATTCTTCGGCCAGTCGCTGGACGGTGGGAACATCAATCGGCGAGGCAAACATGGGGATGTTGTAGAGCGTCACGTCGACCGGGGAATGGATGGCAATTTCTCGGAAGTAAGCGTAGACCCCCTGGGGGCTGACCGGGTAGTAGAAAGGGGAGACGATGGCGACGGCGCGAACTCCCAGTTCATGGTATTTCTCGCAGGCCCGGATGGTCTCACTTGTATTGGCCTCCGCGGCGCCGGCCAGGACCGGGACACGGCCACCGACCTGGTCGGTAATGATCTCGATGATGCGGATACGTTCCTCGGCCGTGAAGCGGGTAAATTCGCCCGTTGATCCGTTCGGGTAGAGACCATGAACCCCGTGGTCGATGAGCCAGTCCACGTAGCGGCGCGTCTCTGCCTCGTCGATCCGCCCCTGGCTATCAAGGGGGATGATGTTGGGAGTAAAAATGCCACTTAATCGAGTTTGTTCAGACATTGAAAAGCCTGCCTATTAAGGGGAAAACGCAGTCGAGCGGAGTCCGTGCTGCGGATGAACCAGAACAAGCGGTACAAACGAACCAGTCCACCTGGCTTACCCAGGCTCTGAAACATAGAACATGATCCAGGTTCTGGGGCAGAAAAACAGCTCGGCCTGGGTGATAATCTAGGGAGAGGACAAGAGACTCCCTCCCTGCGCGCCGATTGTGACGAATATCCCAGTCGTCGGACGGAGCACGTGGTGACCATGCCGAGCCATCCTGCAAAGACAACCCGAAAAAAGGTCACCGGAACCATCTTCTGTGTGGCGTTGGGAATCTACCTCGTCGCCTACCTGCTGGGCCCAAGTTATCATACCGCGTCGGATGAAATCTCTCCTCCTCGTTATGTCCCTCTCTCGCGGCTGTTGCTGCCCGACGAGGTTTTGGCCGAGGTGGTCGGAAGCGACGTCCGTGCCGAACCTCTCGAGATGGACGTCGCCCGCGTGGGACTGCTCGACCGGGTTCCGATCCTGCTGGCCACCGGCTTGTTGCTTGCCGCTGCCTGGCTGCTTGGCCAGTTGTCGTTGCGCTGGCTGGCGACGGGTGTCATCCTGGGTCGCCTGGAGCGTCACCTCTTTTCAGTCGCCTGTGGCCTGGGTCTGCTTTCGGCCTTCACACTTCTTGCCGGGGTCCTTGGTATTGCCTCCTCGCCGGTTCCTTACCTGCTGCTGTTGGCCATCGCCGGTTTCCTTTTCTGGCGAACGAGGGGGCCGGCACCAGGCGATGGAGAAGCGGACCTGGGACTCTCCGTGGGGGCTGCGGAAAAGCCCTTTTCGGTTCACTGGAACTGGCTGCTCCTGCCCCTGGCCGCGGTGATTGTGCTGGGCGCGATGCTGCCACCTCTTGATTTTGATGTGCGTGAATACCACATGCAGGTGCCACGGGAGTGGTATCAGCAGGGAAAAATTTCTTTCCTGGAACACAATATTTACGGGAACATGCCTCTGGGGGTCGAGATCCTGGCAATCCCGGCAATGGCTGCCTGGCCAGGAGAACTGGACTGGTGGTGGGGATCGATGGTCGGCAAGACCCTGGTCGGGTGTTTCTCCATTCTCACGGCACTTTTACTGGTCTCGCTGGGGACTCGTTTTCACAGCCGGCCGGCAGGGTTGGCTGCCGCCGTGATTTACCTTTCCATCCCCTGGATCGGGCTGGTCTCGATGAACGGGCTGGTCGAGGGTGCCCTCGGTTTTTACCTGATTACGGCCTTTGCCGCGCTGGCCGCCTGGAAACCCGAGGAGAGTCGTCGCTGGCCGGCTGTGATCGGCCTTCTGGCAGGTGCGGCGGCAGCCTGCAAGTACCCGGGAATGCTCTGGGGCGTACTGCCAGCAGGGCTGGGAATCCTGCTTGTCGCCCGGCGCCGCGGCCGTGGGATGCTGCTGTTTTCGCTGGGAGTCCTTGTGGGGTGTGGCGGCTGGTACCTGAAAAACCTGGCGCTGACTGGAAATCCCTGCTACCCGTTGCTGGAAGGCTGGTTTGGAGGAAGCCGCACGGCCGACCAGGTCCTCCAGTGGGCACGTGCCCACAGTGCTTCGCTCCATTCCTTCACCGACCTGGCCGGGGCGCTGATCGATTTTGGTGGGCGGGACAGTTTCCAGGGGATGCTGCTGATTCCCTTTGCCATCGTCGGCCTGCTCGGCATTCGTGCGAATCGGGGCCTTCGCTGGGCAACTTTTTTCGCCGCTTTCTTTCTCACGACCTGGTGGCTGCTGACGCATCACCTGCCACGGTTCTGGGTACCACTACTCCCCTTCATCGCCCTTCTTTCCGGTGCCGGCGCGGCGACCCTGCTCGCGCGGAGGCCCCGGTTGCTGCAGACCATGCTGGTGACATCCACGCTGGCTGGCTTGCTGATGATCAGTTACCGAGTCCCCTTCGAGTCGTTGGGGCATGACAATCGCCTGCTGGTCTCCCTGCCCGAGTTGCGCGACGGCCCGGCCCGTGCGGGGGATCCCGATGATGACCTGGTATTCCAGGTGCATCGTCAGCTGAACCGGTTGCTCAAACCGGGGGAACGGGTGTTACTTGTCGGTGGGGCGACCCCCTTCGACCTGCAGGTTCCTGTCCTTTACAACACCTGTTTCGACACCTGCCTGCTGGAGACGATGGTCAGGGACCTTTCGCCCGAGCAGCGTCGCCAGCGGTTTTCCGAGGCCGGCGTCACGCATGTTTTTGTCCAGTGGAGCGAGATTCGGCGATATCGTGAGAGTTACGGCTTCACCGACTTCATCACCCCGGAGCTGTTGGACGAACTGGAAGGGCAGGGACTGCTTGAAAAGGTCCGTCAGGAGCCTTTCCAGTATCCGGATGATTTTGGCGAGCTGTTTACTGTCCGTGGGGGGCCCTGACGGATGTTATTTCGCTTTCTTGCTCGACAGTGGATCCATGCCACGGCAAGCAGGGTGGTGCAGCGCGCGGTTCGCCAGGCGGGGTCGCCGCCAGGACAGGAGGATGAGCCCCGGCAGGGACACCTTCCCGTCGAGCTGCCCCGATGTGATGTCGCGGTGATCTGTGCGGACCCGGCCGAGTCGATGGGCCTGCGTGGATTGCTCCGGGAGGTGCTTACCACGCGATGTGCCAGCCTGCTGGAACACGCCGGACAACTTGGTGGTCGGCGAGTTGTGATTGCAGAGGGAGGGAGTGGTGCAGGGCAGGCAGTCACTGCCACGGAGGATATCATCCAGATGCACCAGCCTCGCTGGGTGATCGCGGCCGGGTTTGCCACGGCCCTGTCGGCGACACTGGAGCATGAGCACCTTCTGATGGCCGATCCGGTGATGGATCAAGCTGGAAATCGGTTAGAACTGGGAACCCGCTGGGACGAGGTGGCGATTGAAAGGGAAAAGGAGCTGCACCTCGGGTCGCTGCTCTCACTCGAGCAAGTAGCCCATACCCCGCGCGAACGTCGCCACCTTGCTCGATCGCACGGGGCATTGGCCCTGGATATCGAGTCGATCGGGGTTGCCCGGGCCTGTCGTGCCCAACAGGTTCCCTGCATGGTGGTACGGGTTATTACCGAGACACTCGATGAAGAATTCCCTTCCGAGGTGACAACACTTATTCAACAGAATACAACAGCAGGGAAGCTGGGTGCTTTCACGGGAGCGATGTTTGGTCGTTTCTCCAGTGTCAAGGATATCTGGCAGCTGAAGGATCGAGCCTACCGGGCATCCGACCGGCTGGGACGGTATCTGGCGAGCGTGATTCGTCAGCTCCCAGTCGCCGATGATTGAAACCAGGCGAGGATAAAATTCATGAAGGTCGTGCTGGCAGCACCGCGAGGCTTCTGTGCAGGTGTCAACATGGCGATCCAGTCGCTTGACCTGGCCCTGGATCACCTCGGATCACCGATCTATGTCTACCATGAGATCGTGCATAACAAGTTCGTGGTGGAAACATTCCAGAAGAAGGGTGCCATTTTCGTTGATTCACTCGAGGATGTTCCCTCCGGCTCAACCCTGCTTTTCAGTGCCCACGGGATTTCCCCGGAAATTCGGCGAGAAGCCAAGAAGCGGGAATTGTTTGCCATTGATGCAACATGTCCCCTGGTGACCAAGGTCCACCTGGAAGCAATCCGATTCAGCCGCGGGGGATACACCATCCTGCTGATTGGTCATGACGGTCACGACGAGGTCATCGGAACGATGGGAGAAGCTCCCGAGGCCATTCTGCTGATTGAATCTTCCCAGGATGTGGACGAACTTGAACTGCCGGACGATGTGCGGCTTGCCTACCTGACCCAGACAACGCTCAGCGTCGATGATGCCAATGGGATCATCGAGCAAATCAAGGAGCGGTTTCCCCAGGTGGAAGGCCCTCCCCGGGAGGATATCTGTTATGCCACGCAGAATCGCCAGGAGGCGGTCCGGAAACTTGCGGAAGAGGCCGATGTGGTCCTCGTGCTGGGCAGTCAGAACAGCTCGAACAGCCAGCGGCTCAAGGAACTAGCCCAGGAATACGGGAAACCCACATACCTGATCGCCGGGGCCCGGGACCTGCAGGAAAGCTGGTTTGAGGCGGATGACCATGTGCTGGTGACCGCGGGTGCAAGTGCACCTGAATCCGTGGTCGAGGAATGCATCGAGTTTCTCCAGCAGCGTTTTAGTGCGGAACTCCAGGAGCGGACGATTCGCCAGGAGGAGGTGCACTTTGTGCTTCCCAGGGAACTCAGGGACGTGATTGAACAGTGATCAGCTGTCATGGTTTCTGGCGGCACGGATCCGCAGGTTGCGGAAGGAGATATTGGTGGTCGGGTCGTGCCCCTGGATCATGATCGAACCAGGTTCCAGCCGCAGGCCCCTCCTCGGGTTGGGGTCGGCCTTGCGGGTATCGGTCCAGTCGGCCACCTGGTAACCGTTGACCCAGGTTGTGATCCGGGGTCCATCGGCCACGATTGTCATCGGGAACCACTGCTCGTCCCTGGCGACGACACGGCGAGCATCCTGGCGGCGAAAGATCCCCCCGCTGCCACAGTCCTTGGGCCGGGCCGGGTCACCCTGCTGGAAACCATTGTGAATCTGGCATTCGTAGCCGTTCATCTGTTCTCCTGGAATACAGCGGAAAAAGATACCGGAATTCAGATCTGCTGCATGCGTGATGCACTCCAGCTGAAGGAAAAAATCACCAAAGAGCTGTTCGCTCTCAAGCTGGCCCCGTCCATTCTTGACGTTCAGCCAGCCCTCCTCGGTGACAGTGAACCGGCTGGCCATCTGCTGGTCGGTTTTCCAGCCGGAAAGGTCCATGCCGTTAAAGAGGCTGGTCATGCCCAGTGGTTTCAGCTTGATTTCCCTGAAAGCGATCCCCCCCTGGTTCAGTTGCAGGCCGATGAAACCTGTCGGGAGTGGTGAATCAGTACGGTAGTCCATGACCGCCTGGCCATTGAGCAGGACACGGACTTCCCCGCCTGAAACGGTGATATGAAATTGTTGCCAGTCGTCGGACTCACTCTTCAACTCGTGCTTGCTCCTGGCCACCAGGCTGCCGGTTGGGAAGGGATTGTCAGGCGGGGCAATATTCAGTTCATAACAGTCGACCGAGGGGTCGCTCGGATTGAGCGGTGTCCGCAGGAAGACCCCGCTGTTGGTTCCCTTGTCTGCCTTGAAATCGAGCTTCAGCTCATAATCGACAAATCGCGTGGTGGTGCAGAGCAGCCCCACCTCTCCCTCACTGACCGTGATCGCTCCATCGCGAACCTGCCAGTTCGCTTTGCCGGCCGGTTGCCAGCCGTAAAGCGTGTTGCCGTCAAAAAGCCGGATCCAGCCGGCGGCGCGTTCATCGGCATCCAAAGGCAGGGGTTCCGGGGCCGGTGTCGCTTCCACAGCGACGGCCGATTGTGATGTGGGTGCGGCAGGTTTCTTGGCGGTTTCCACGGCAGGGTCGGGGTCTGCGGATGCTGGTGGACGACCACAACCTGCGAGTGTCGCCAGGGTGATTCCAAAAAGCAGGAAAGCGGAGTTCGAAAAAAAGCGGGTTGCCTGGTGAGCCATCGGAATGGTTCCTTCATGCTGCTTAACCGGTTGGGATAATTTCCAGTCGTACCTCGGCAAGGATCCCCCCGGCCGTGCGATGGGCGGGGGGGCGTGCAAGCGACGCACTTTCACTGGTCAGCCGGGGCAGCTCCACGGTTACCAGCAGGCAATTCCTGTGTTCTAGCAGCCGGCCGATTTCAAAGCGAGCCGGCTTCCCGCCGGGTGGAATCGTCCCCAGGGACTGCCCGTTGAGCGAGACCGTTCCCATCGCATCGACTTCACTGAGCACGATCTCGACCCGGTCGTCTGCTTCCAGCCCGGTTGGCTTGTGGAAGAAACGTTCCATCTGGACCTGTCCGCGAAAATCTTCTCCCAGTAACTCTCCCCAGTCACCCGGGACCGTGCCACGGCCCCTCTCGGGCAGCGGTCCTGGTTCCTCGACCGATTGCCCCTCGCTGGACCAGCGGGTGCGTGCCAGCGGAATGATCTGCCAGGGACCGGCAAGTCGGATGGAGTGCATGGAAAAACCAGCCTTGGGAAATCGACCGGCTCACGCGGGCTTACCGGTGGGGAAACTATTCCGGCGTGAAGTCGTTCACGACGGTGATCTGGCGGGACTGGCGGCTGTCCGGGTCGATGATCCGCAGCGTGATCTGGATGCCACGCAGCGGGAAGGGGTAGGGGGGAGAGGTCTCTCGTTCCGTGACGTCGTCCACCGCCGGGTTCTGCAGGTTGAGGGCAAGGTTGGGGTCGGCGTTGTCGAGGCCATTGGTTCCTTCATCGGTAACCGCATCCAGGTCCTGGTTGAGGCCGTCCGATTCATACTGCATTGACCATGTGTCGTACGTGGCAGCATAGGGTGTGACCAGGTGGAGCTTGGATTTTGGATGAGGAGGTCCGGAGAAAAGCGAGGTGGTTCCGTTCCCCATGCCACGGATACGACCATAAAACAGGTCCACGAAAGCTCCCTGGCCGACGACCGGAAGTCCAAGGTGATAGGCCGGATCTCCCGGTGCCAGTGTTTCTTCATCCCCTACATCGTTGGCATTCGGGTCATACAGTCGGATCGCAGCCCGGGGGTCAAAAACCTTCACATCAAACGACAGCACATGGGAGATCATGATATCCTCCCCCCAGCGAAGTCCGTTGAAGCGGGGGAACAGGCGCAGGTCATCTCCGCGGCCAAGTTCGATGATGTCATCGGTGACCCCGTTTCCATCATCATCGGTGCCGGCCACACCCCAGGCACCGTCGGGACCCGGATGGTAGCCGGTATAATTGGGGAAATTTCCTGCCAGCGGGACATGCCCGGCCCGGTTATGCCGCAGGGTCAGGTCCGCCAGCGAGTTGGCAACGTACAGGCCACTCGGATCCTGGTGAACCGAGAGGTCATTGTATTCGTGGAAAAGGGAGATGTTTCCCGCGCTGATGAACAGCGCTCGCAGGTCATCGGATCCAGGGGCGCCGAACTCAGCCACGTCGTCCATCACGCCGTTGCCATTATCGTCCTGCCCGGCAATCCCCCAGCGACCGTCCGGTCCCGGGTGCCTGTTCAGTTCGGTAAACACGGGCAGGACCCTGCGGCGGAGGGTGAAGGTCTCCATCGGGAGCGGGTTCCATATGCCGTCCAGGTTGGCATCGTCCAGTTCGGTCCACCAGATGATCTCCGCCTCGTTCGAGCGGACCTGGCTGATATCATCGGATCCGGGCCAGGCAAATTCGCCGATGTCGTCCACTCCGTTTTGCCCGTCATCATCCACTCCGGCAACGCCCCAGCCAAGATCCCAGCCGGGGTGGACAACCTGGCCGACAAACTGTCCCTCCCGGCTGCGGACCGTGAAGGACACGTAATCGTCAAAGTCTCCAAGCATGGACCGGTAGAAAAGCGACAGGTTGTCGTCACTGCCTAACCAGCCAAGTTCACTGACATCATCGACCACGCTGTTTCCATCGTCATCCGTCCCCCCGACACCAGGCTGGCCATCGGTACCAAAGTTGAAAGAATCGGTGATCGGGCCTTCGCCGATCTCGAAATAGCCAAGCCCTGATCCTTCCAGGGCCCAGGCACGGGAGGGGGCCGTCACGCCCGCCAGGTCATTCTGAAGCCGGTTGGTGATCGTGCGGACCTGGCCGGACATGTTCAGGCTGGCCCGCCCGTCTGCAACCGCCTCGCCAATCACACGGAATGCCTCTACCACACCCAGGATCAAGATCAGGCTGACGGCGGTGGAGACCATCATCTCCACCAGCGTGAAGGCGCGCCGGTTCGTGAAACGGGTGCGATTATTCAACCTGGATTTTCCCTTTAAAATGCGAGGAAAGAACGACGCTTTTCCAATTGAATTCATGACCCGGCTGATTGTCAAGTTGAGCTGGTCCGGCTGGCCATCTTCCGGCACACGGATCTGGTATGCCACAACGACCTGTCTACCATGGAAATAGCTGTCGAAGGTGCCTGGAGGCGGGAATCCGGACAGGAAAAGTGAACAGGACAATTGGTTTGGTAGTTAGCAGTGAGCCGTTAACCGTTAGAATACCGCCTGCAGTGGAATACTCGGCTGGGATGGGTTAACGAGGTGTCAGATGGGCAAGGAGCTTGGATTGCAGAATCGCTCTTTTCGATCCACCAGGAGTTGTTCTGCTGGCATAACGCGCATCGAGCTGGTGATCATCGTGGTGGTTGTTTTGCTTGGGCTCGGTTTTCTCTTTCCACTTATTTTTCAGCAACGGGTCCAGTCGCAGATTCGTTTTTGTGAAAAGCGGCAGGTCGATGTTTACTTCGCGACCCGGCGGTTCGAATCGGTGGCAGGGGAGCTTCCCTCCTACCGGGTCAACGTGGCAGAACCCGGGGAGAAAGCGGAATATCTGAGCTGGGCCTACGCCGTGCTTCCTTTTCTTGGTGTTTCCTATGATCCGGTGGATCTGGAATACGATCCGGCTGCCGACCAGCGGCTTGGCCCCTGGGCCACGATCCATGAAACCTTTGGCGCCGCAGCCACGCCAGAAAAGCGTCAGGAACTAAAGCACCAGTACGTGCCGGCAATGGTCTGCCCCCGGGATCCACCCCCCGGACTGGATGATGGAGCCCGGCGAAGCTGGCTCTCTTTTGTTGTCAACGCCGGCCTAGCCGATGTTCCCGTGAGTGAGCGGCAGGGACCGGAACTGCCGGCAGACTGGCCAGCCAACGGGGTCTTTATCGACCGCTTTGACCCTGGGTCGGTCCTGCTCCCTGCTGTCTCCCGGGAATCCCTGGAGGCCGGGGATGGACTGGAACACACGATCCTCTTGAGCGAAAACATGGATAGTGGTGACTGGACGGATCACGATGAAGCACGGATTGGTTTTCTCTGGGTGGCTGGTTACCAGGGTGGTCCGGCAGGCTGGGGGAAACCGCTTTTTCGGATCAACCAGCAGGGGGGCCAGGCCCGGGGGAGCGGCAGGCTCTCGTTTGCCAGGCCATCCAGCCGGCATCCGGGAGGAGTGGTCGCGGTCTATGCGAGCGGCCGCTCCATGTTTCTTGCCGCCGGAATTGACTACCGGATCTATGCCTACCTGATGACGTCCGACGACGGGCAACTCAAACGGCCCGGTTTTGACGAACCGCTCCGCTGGCACGATCAAGACGACGAGGAAGAAGAGTAGCCTAGCTGCCCTGGCAGCTGGCAGCGATAACATCGCGGATAATAGATTCCAGGTCGTGCTCAATCGGATCATCGATCAGCGATTTGAGCCGTCCCAGTTCCGGAACCCGGCGGCGAATGTCCTCGAAGTCGGCATCGTAAGCATCCGTGTAGCTCTGGAAAGTGATCTGGGATTCGCTTCCTGCCAGTTGTACGACCAGCTCGGCAAGTCCCAGGATCGAGACAGGCTGGTCACTGCCAATGTTGATGACCTGCCCAACCGCCTGGTCTGTTTCCATCAGTCCCAGGACCGCCCGGATCACATCGTCGACGTGGGCAAAGCAGCGGATCTGCTGGCCATCATCGTGGACCACGAGGGGATCACCGGCCACCGCTGCTTCGACAAACCGTGGCAGTACCATGCCATAGGATCCGCTCTGTCGGGGGCCGACCACGTTGAAGAATCGCCCGACGATCACCGGCAGCTGGTATTGTCTCCAGCAGGCGAGGGCCAGGAATTCATCGATCGCCTTGGACGCCCCGTAAGACCAGCGTGGGCGCGTTGTTGCTCCCAGTACCAGGTCATCTTCCTCGCACCAGGTCTCCTTGGGGTTCTTCCCGTAGACCTCGCTGGTGCTGGCAAAGAAAGTGCGGACTTTTTCTCCCGCCTGGTGCCGTTTCTGGAGCTCGGCAAGAATCAGCTGCGTGGGATGGATGTTCCGCTGGATTGTCTCGATCGGCTGGCGGGCGATCAGTGCCACTCCCACGGCCGCTGCCAGGTGGTACACCTGGTCCTGGCCGGCAACCAGCTGCTCGACCAGTCCTGCCTCCTCCACGGTCCCCTCCACGAATGTCAACCGGGGATGGTCGAGAATTGCCGAGAGATTCTCCAGGCATCCGGTGGAGACGTCGTCAACCACGGTGACGCTGTCACCGCGTTCCAGCAGCGCTTCGGCCAGGTGGGAACCGATGAAACCGGCTCCCCCAGTGACGAGTGATTTTCTCACGGCTCAGATGTCCTTGGGACAGGCGGGTTTTTCGGATAGGTGGTAACCATAGCTATGGTACGAGAAAGCAGGGGATCAGGGTCGTTGGATCTTGTACCCATCCCCTTCAGATTTCATCGGCTTTCTAGCAGAATCAGTTGGAAACTTCCTTGCCGAACCGGAATAATCGTTGTGGAGTACCACGGTTTAGGTCACTAGTTGTTTCCACGTTTTCGGGCAGGCGGTAAACTGGAGACGGCGCGATTCCCTGTAGTTGAAACAGTAGCACCCCATAGAGATTCAATGATGGCCAGAAAAAACAGACCCACCCGTTGGTTCCAGATCGTTTTTCTTTGCCTGCTGGGCATGTCGACCACTGGCCTGCTCTCCGCACGGGCTCTTGGGCAGGATGAAAAGGAAGAAGAAAAGGAGGCGGAAAAATCAAATCCCAAGGCGGTAGCGATTTATGGAGATGCTGCCAACTTTCAGAACAAGAAACTCTTTGACATTGCTGTCGAGGAATGGCAGCGGCTGATAAAGACATTTCCTGCCGACCCGCTGGCAAAGAAAGCACAGTTTTACCTGGGAGTCTGCCAGAGGGAGCAGAAACAGTACAGTCAAGCAGCCGCCTCTTTCGATCTCACCGTCACCAAGTACAAGCCGTTTGAATTCACCGAGGAAGCGTACTACCAGCTCGGCTGGTGTCGCTTCACGATTGCCGCTGAGAAGAAGGGGGATGACCGGTCCGCCCTGCTGGCTGACTCGATTACTGCTTTTTCCGATGGGATTTCGAAGTACGCCAAGGGGCCGTTTGCAGACGATGGGCTTTATTTTCGCGGGGAATCCCATTACAGGCTGGGTAACCTGGACGAGGCCATCGCCAGTTACCAGGAACTTGTGGACAACGTCACCTATGCCAAGTCCAACGTGCGCAATATTGGTCTCTATGCCCTTGGAGTGACTTACGAGGAGCGGAAAAAGGACCAGGAGGCGGGCAAGCTCTATGACCTTTTCCTGGAGGAGTTTCCGGAGGATAAGCTGGCCTCCGAGGTCAAGTTGCGTAAAGCCGATGTGATCTTTCGAGGCGGGAATGTCGAGGAAGCGGAAAAACTGTTTGCCGCCATGGTGACGGAGACCGACTTCCCGCAACTCGATTTCGCCCTCTACCGGCAGGCCGGTTGCCTGGCGCGGCTGAAACGCCACGAGGATGCCGCGGCGATCTACAACAGGGTGGTCGATGAACATGCCGATTCGGCTTTTGTGGCAGAATCCCGGCTCTCGGTCGGGCGCTGTTATTTCAATGCCAAGAAGAACGAGCCGGCGTTGGAGTGGTTCCAGAAGGTGATCGCCCTGAAGGGGGCCGAGACGGCCGAGGCGGCACACTGGGCGAGCCGGATTCAGCTCAGCGCCAAGCAGCTTGATGCGGTGCTGGAGATGACATCCGTGGCACTGCCGCTGGCCACCGGAAGCCCCTTCCTGCCAGAGTTGCTTGTCGATCGTGGCGATGCCCTGCTTGATAAAGGAGAGAAGCCGGAGGCACTCAAGCACTACCTCCAGGTCGCGGACAACCATGCCGACAGCCCGATCGCTCCGCAGGCACTCTATAACGCGACTTTCACGCTGCTTGATCTGAAGCAACAGGATGCTGCGGTGGCCCGGGCCACGACTTTCCAGGACAAGTTCAAAAACCATGCCTTGCTTCCGGACGTCCTTTACCTGCTTGGTGAAGCCCACGTGCAGCGGGACAAGTTGCCCGAGGCGGAGACGACTTTCAGGCAGTTGCTGGAAAACCATGCCGGCCATCCCCAGTTTTCATCGTGGCAATTGAGACTGGGAGAGATCCTTCATTTTCAAAAGAAATATGACGAGACGGTTGCATTCGTGACGGGCATCCTGGACAAGCTGGCGGGTCCAGAGGACCAGGGCCAGGCGCATTTCATGGTCGGTTCGGCACACTTTTTCAAGGAACGTTTTGCCGAGGCAGCAACATCCCTGGCCGCTTCACTGGAAGCCGCCCCCAAGGGGGGGCAGGCAGACGATGCGTTGCTTTACCTCGCCCGGGCCCAGTACATGGAGAAAAAACTGGCCGAATCGCGAGCAACACTCGAACGGCTACTGGGTGATTTCCCCGAGGGCCGACACAAGGGACAGGCTCACTACCGCTTGGGAGAAGTTCTCGATGCGGAAAAGAAACCAGCGGAGGCAATCAAGCAATATGACCAGTTACTGGAAGCCTTTGCCAAATCACCCTATGTCCCCTACGCGATGTACAACAAGGGCTACGACCTGCTTGGACTCGATGAGGTGGATGCTGCGGATGCTGTCTTCACCGACCTGGTGAAACAGTTCCCGGACCATGAGATCAAGAAGGTGGCACTGCTTGCCCAGGCCGATACAGGTTACCGGCGAGGTCGTGGACAACTGGATGATAAGAAGTTCGAGGAGGCAATCGCTTCGTTCAAGAACCTTTACGATGCCTATCCTGATTTTCCCCGTCGCGATGCCGTTCTTTATGACCTCGGCTGGGCCTACCTGGGCGCCGGCAAGCAGGCTGAGGCGGTGGAAGCGTTCGTGGGGATCACCAGGGACTACAAGGAAAGCACGTTCGTCGCTGATGCTTACTATCGCATCGGGGAAGACCAGTACAGGAACAACAAGTTCGGCGAGGCGCTGGCCAGCTACGTTCTGGCCCTCAAGAGCATGCCGGCAGCAGAGATCCATGAGGCGGTTCTTCACAAGACGGGCTGGGCCCATTACAAGCTGGATGATTTCCCCAAGGCGGAGGAAACTTTCCAGGCCCAGGTGAGCGATTTTGCAGAAGGGCCTTTTGCCAGCGATGGTCGTTTCATGCTGGCCGAGTGCCATTTCAAGCAGGGGAAGTGGGAAGAGGCCCTTGGACTCTACAAGCCCCTGGTGGATGCCAAGTTGTCTGCCGGGCAGTTTGCCGAGCTGGTCCTCTTGCATGGTGGCCAGTCGGCCCGGCAGCTGAAGCAGTTCGACGAGAGCCTGGCCCTGGTCAACCAGGTGATCGAAAATCACCCGGACTCGGTCTACCTGCCGCAGGCACAGTTGACAGCAGGACGGGCTCATTACGGGAAGAAAGAGTATGACAAGGCGGATGAGTTGTTCGAGGTGGTGGCAACCGGTTCACGCAATGCCACTGGTGCCGAGGCCCGCTTCTACATGGGCGCTATCCGGTTTGGACAAAAAAAACATGCCGATGCGATTCGACAGTATCAGCGGGTCATGTTTGGTTTTGGGGCGGACAAGGCGCTGGATGAAGTCAAGAAGTTCCAGCATCTTTCCGCGACCGAGGCAGCCATCTGTTCCGAGGTGCTTGCCGGAGCAGCCAAGACAGCAGCGGACAAGGATAAATACCTGTCCGAGGCAAAGGGTTTCTACATGTACATTGTGGACCAACACCCCGAGAGCATCTCGGCAGCGAACGCGAAAAAGAGGCTGGCAGAACTGAACAAGGGATAGAGTGGCCGGGGCTGCCGTGTCGGGTTCACCCCGTGGTCGCTCGCCGTCAGAGAATCGAGGCATGAATTGATATTCCACTTCCAACAGCGCCTGATCAGGACGTTGAGCACCCTGGCCCTGGTGCTGGTCATAGCCTGGTCCCTGCTGGTTTTCTTCCAGGGTCCGGTTTGGGCACAGGACGGAGGGCAGGCTGGCCCCGCTGCGGAGGGGACCGACGCGGTGGGAGAGGGGGAGAGCTCCAGCCAGTCAGGAGACGGAGAACTGGACCGCACCGAGATGGAGGGGATCGATATTTTCAGCCTGATCATGAAGGGCGGCAGGTTCATGATCCCGATCGGGCTGATGTCCCTGGTGATGGTCACCTTCGTGATTGAACGATCGATGGGAATGCGCCGTGACCGGGTCATGCCGCCACCCCTGATTGATGAACTGGGGGACCTGGCCGCCAACCAGGAAGCCTTTGATCCTCGCCAGGCTTACCGGATCTGCCAGCGGAATCCCTCGGCTGCCGCCAATGTCATCCGGTCCATGCTGGTCAAGGTGGGACGCCCGCAATCAGAAATCGAGCATGCGGTGGCGGAGGCGAGTGACCGAGAGGCGAATCGACTTTATGCCAATGTCCGCTGGTTAAACCTGGCGGCCGCGGTGACACCCCTGATGGGCCTGCTGGGAACGGTCTGGGGAATGATCCGGGCCTTCCATGACACTACCCAGCTTCCGGCCGGTCGCAACAAGGCGGATTTCCTTGCCGAGGGGATTTACGTGGCACTGGTTACCACGCTGGGCGGCTTGATCGTGGCCATCCCGGCTGCCATTTTCTCCCACTACTTCGAGGGACGAGTGCAGCAGATGTTTCACGAGATCGATGAGTTGCTGTTCAGCTTGATGCCGCAGGTTGAGCGATATGAAGGCCGGGTTCGCTTTAGCCCATCCTCCCTGCAGGACAAGGAATCAGGGGATTCTGATGGAGACTTGGAAGATTCATCCCCGGGTGGGGAATCAGCGGTGCCAGAGAGCGAAGCATCCAACTAGTGTGTCAGCAGGGGAAGGAGGGGACCTCAATTGGCTGTCAAGATTACCAGGGGACGCGCCCTCTCCACGCTCAGCCTTACCCCGCTGATCGATATTGTCTTCTTGCTGTTGATTTTCTTTCTCGTGGCAACTCGTTTTGCGGAGGAGGACCGCAAGCTGGAAGTCCAGTTGCCCACGGCCAGCGAGGCCCAGCCGATGACGGAGGAGCCGAAGGAGATCGCGATCAATATCAACGAGGAGGGGAAATTTTTTGTGGGGGGAAAGTTTGTTGATGAGAACGAACTGTTCAACCTGCTTCGCACGGCTCGAATCAATAACCCGGTGGGGCAACCGGTCGTGATCCGTGCCGACGAACGAGTCCCCTTTGCCTTTGTGGCGTCGGTGATGAATCTCTGTAACAAGGCAGGGATCTTTAATTACACGGTGGCTACCGAGGGGGCGACCTAGCACCGCGGGACAAGAATAAAAAGAGGAGTCGCTTCCTGATGGGAAGTTCGGTAATAATGGGATTCGTGCTGCAGAACGACCTGGAGTGCCGAAGGGACAGGACGAATGGCTAAGAATCGCCGTACCGTGCGGAAATACAAGCCGGCCACGCGTTCCACTTTTGATGACTACCAGTGGCCGGTCAACATGGCGCTGGTGGTCCTGGGTGGTTTCCTGGTGGGAAGTATCCTGGCCTACCAGCGTTTTGACGACCCCCGCTGGTATGCCAGCCCCTGGGTCTCGATGGTGCTTGTGGGGCTGTTGATCTTCAGTTCGATGCTGACGCTTGGATACACGGCCAACCGCTGGCTGCGACGAACGATGCAGTTCTCGGTTGTGATCTGTGCCATCCTTCACCTGGTCTTGCTCGTCCTGGCGATCGAGAACACGATTTTCTCTCGCACCTGGACCGAGGAGGTTGCCCAGCGCGACGTGATGCAGAAGAAGCAGGTCACGGTGCCCCAGCGACATCCGCTGCGTGTCAACCGTCCTGCCGAGGACCTGGACATTGAACGCCCGGTGGAGACGCCCGAACCGGAGCCTGTCCCCCGGGATGTGGATCGACCCGAGCCAGAGCCCCAGAAAACTCCCCAGCCCCCGCAGCCCCGTCCGGTGGAAGAGCCACAGCAGGCACAACCGGAAGTGGTCCAGCAGCGAGCGGAGCAGGCACCGGTGGTCCCGCGGATGAGTGAACAGTCGTCGAAGCTCAGTCGACGAGAGGCCGAGCCTGTGACTGCCAGTACGCAGGCAGTTGCAATGCCTGTTCAGCCACGTCAACAGCCCAGTTCGCGACCAAGCGTGCAGGCCAACAGCCAGCAGACGGCACGGGCAACTACGTCAGCCTCGTCACGTCAAGAGGTGCAGCCTGTCCAGCCGGCCAGCCAGCAGCGGCAGCAGGCCAGCAACCTGCAGCGTGCGGAGAACCAGCAGCAGGAGGTGACCGAGACCGCCTCCCGCACCAATTCCCCGCAGGCCCGTCAGCAGGCGAGCGCTCAGCCTCGCACCCAGGTCGTCCCGGTTCCCACCGAGCAGGCGGTCGCCCGCAAGACACCCCAGCCATCCCCGACGCCCCGGAACACGCTTGCGCGCCAGCAGACCACGCGGACCAGCCAGGCCGAGCCACAGCCACAGCCGGTCGCCGAGGCCAGCCAGGAGCTTCGGCAGCAGCCCACGCCCCAGCAGCCCACCCCCCAGGAGGTGACGATGGCGAGGACTCCTCGGCCGGTCCAGAACCTCGAGCGCCGGCTCACTCAACGGGAGAGCATTACTCCCAGCGAGGCGGTCCCTGTTCCCCAGCAAACGCAACAGGTGGAGCAGCCCCGTAGCCTGGAAGCGGTTTCCCGCACGGCACCGGCTCGCAGCGTTACGCAGCCGACTGAGCGGGTCGTGACGGCGAACCTGCCGACCAGTGAACCAGTGAAATCCCAGCAGGCCGAGGCCCAGCGCCGGCAGGTGCAGTCGAGTGCCACGGCATCCCAGGATGCCCAGCTGACACGCCAGCAGAATTCCAACACCGCCACCACCACTCGGATCTCGCCGGTGGAGGCGACCAATGTCGGTGTGGCATCTGCGGCTCCCAGCAAGCTCAACGCCTCGGCAGTCAACGTGGAGCGTCAGGCGGCCCAGGCATCCAGCACGCGACGCGCGGTAGAGAATGTCAGCCAGGCAGACCAGGCAAGTACTTCCATCCGCAATCCGGCGACCAATGCCAACCGGGCAAGGACAAGCAGCCAGGCGGCCAATGCCGAGGCAACTGCCGCGCGGCAGGCGACCAATACGGCCCAGCGTCAGACCGCCAGCACGGCCATCGACTCCGGCCACCGTGTTGAGTCGGTCGAGGCATCCCAGCCACGTGCCCAGTCCCAGCTGGGGTCAGTCAATGCCTCCAATGTCCAGGTCAACCGCTCGACCAACAATGACACGGCTGCCCGCGCCCAGGTGGCAGCGGCAGATAGCCCGTCGACCAGCAATGTCTCGCAGCAGTCGGTCATGGCAGCCGCCCGGGCAGAGCAGGATGCCCAGCCGGCAATCAGCCGGTCGGGTGAAAATCGTGTGCAGCGTTCCCAGCAGGTGGCCCAGGCAGCCCGTTCACCATCGATGGTGGAGCGTCCCAATACCGCCGGTTCCGTGACTGCCAGCCAGAACAACTCCCCCTCGCGCCCGGCGGCCCAGGCTCTTTCCCGGGCGACCACCGGAACTGCCGGGGAAGGGAGTAGTATGAACTTTGACAAGTCGATTGCGGCGGCCGCCACGGCCCCGGCCAACCCCTCCGCCGCGGCCCAGAGGGAGCGAGCGACGTCGGCATCGCAGCAGGCTGAATCCACCTCAGCAACCGAGACCGCATCGCTTCCACGGCGTCAGGCGGGTGCCCAGCAGGCGGAGGCGACAAGAACTCCGAATGTCCAGCAGCTTGCCAATAATATCGCCGCTGAGCAAGCAACCGAGCAGACCATCGACGCCGCCGCGTCGGTACAGCGGGCCAGTGCGTCGGCCGATTCGGCTGAATCGTCTTCCTCCATCGGCCAGGTCCAGCTGGATACCGGCCCCATGCAGGTGGTTTCCGAGCAACAGGTTGGACGGGCTTCGGGTGGAGGACAACCCCGGGTCAACCTGCAGGCAACAGCCGAACCCCTGTCCCGCAGCCCCGCCGGAATGCGGGCCCCCTCGATCTCATCGACCAACGTTGCCGAGCTGGCTGCGGCTCCCGAGGCAGAAGCAGGAACCCAGGCGGCAGCCACGGCGATCGAGGCCGGGCGGGTGACCGTCGAACGGCAGGTCGCCTCCGCCAACCAGGATCCAACCGGTGCGCCGGTCAATGCCAGGATGCAGGGAGATGCCCAGGCCGTCAGTGGAGACTCCGAAGCGAAGGCAGAACTCACACGGGCGTCCTTGCAGAAAGCGGGCCAGGCGGGCAGCCCCGATGATGTGCTCCGTGAACAGTCGCTGGGAGCGACCGCGGGGAGTTCCCTTGCCCAGAGACAGGCGACGGGGCTCAATGCCCCCCAGCTGAGCACCGAGGTGGCTGCCCCGGCACCGACACAGGGAGAAAATAATGCGGCACCGGCGGGAGGCTCGCTCGAGGCGGCAGACGCGCAGCTGGCCCGTGCCAAGGAAAGTACAGCGTCCGAATCGGCAGGGGCCCAGGTTGCTCGCAATGTCGATATGCTGGCCGGTGCAACCCCGGGAGAACCCTCTCCCACCGCGCCGCTGCCACGAGCTGAGGCGGTCGATGCCACTACCGGTCAGCCACAGCTGGGAGGAGGAAATGCGCTTCCCCGTCAGGCCGCTGAAGGAACACCGCTGGCGTCCACGAACCGGGCACAGGTGGAGGAAGTCGCCGGAGCCGAGGCCTCGGCAGGAAACGTGCAGGGGATACCGCTTGATACCGAAGGGACTGCAGGCCGTGTCGCCTCGGGAAATCCCGGGACACCGCTTGAGCGATCCGTCGGTGCACCGGAGGGTGCACTCGCTGCTCCTGGGAGCAGTAATGCCAATGGACCGGTACTTGGGCGGGCGGAGAGGTCCGCGGCTGGAGCCGAGGGGCCGACCGTGACCGTGGCTGATACCCCGGGCGGATCTCTCGGCCGACAAGGCCTGGAAGCCAAGGTGAGTGGTGCCGTGGGAGCTGATATCCAGGTGCCCGAGGCAGGGATGCCAGGCGACCCGATGGTGGTTGCCGATGAGCCGGGTGGAGGATTCCAGATCGGGCCGGTGGCCAGGCAGGATGCAGGAGGACTGAAGGTGTCGGCCGATGCCCTCGACGGGCCGGGGGGGCTCGATGAGGAGTTCTCGCAGGAGATTGGGATTGCCGACCGCCGGGCCAGGGAGGAGAGTACCGACATCCAGCTGAAGGCGGCTCGTTTCGTCAAGAAGGGTCTGGCCGGGATGCCCTCGATGAATGCAATTGCCGAGGTCGCCCAGGACTCCTTCAAGGGACGAACCAGTCGTGATGGGGGAGCGAAGGGAGCCCCACCCCCACAGACCGAGGAAGCGATTGAGCTGGGACTCGCCTTCCTGGCGCGCTACCAGAAGGAAGATGGGAGCTGGGCACTGGACCAGTTCTCACGCTTCGATGGACGCCCCGTGATGGAGAGTGACTCGGCTGCTACCGGGCTGGCCGTGATGGCTTTCCAGGGAGCCGGTTACACGCATACCCAGTTCAAGTACAAGGATGCACTGCGGGCAGCGATTGATTCCCTCGTCAAGCACCAGGACAAGAGCGGGGATTATTACTTTGCCCAGGGAAGCGAGGCGAACCAGGTGGCCAGGCTCTACAGCCATGCAATTGTGACACTGGCCCTTTGTGAGGCTTACGGCATGACCCAGGATCCGGATCTGCGAGACTCGGTTCAAAAAGGACTGGATTTTATTGTCGAGGCGCAACATCCGGAACGGGGTGGCTGGCGTTACACGCCCGGACGGGAATCCGATACCTCGGTCAGTGGCTGGATGGTGACGGCCCTGGAGAGTGGTCGCCGGGCCGGCCTGGAGGTGCCCGATGAGGCCCTGGAAAAAGCAACCAGCTGGCTCAACCGTGCACAGGATCCAGACCAGGAATACCTCTACCGTTACAATCCATTTGCCCCCGATACCGTGCAGCAGGGTCACCACCGGGTTGTCAGCAAGACCATGACGTCTGTGGGATTGTTGATGCGACTGTACCGGGGCTGGAAAGTGAGCGACCCACGGGCCATTGAAGGGGCAGAGTACCTGAAGAAACACCTGCCCTCGATCGGCCGTAGCAAGAGTGGCTCACAACGTGATACCTATTACTGGTACTATGCGACGCAGTTCATGTTCCACATGGGAGGGGATTACTGGAAAGCCTGGAACGATCGTCTCTACCCGATTTTGCTCAATTCGCAGATTACCCGGGGTGACCTGGCCGGGAGCTGGGATCCACGACTTCCGGTCGCGGACCGCTGGGGGCCGCATGCCGGACGGGTTTACCTGACCACAATGAACCTGCTCTCACTGGAAGTCCATTACCGCTACCTGCCGCTTTACGACGAAAAGCCTTTCCAGCCGGAAGTTGCCGATGGCGGGAAATAAGAAGTGGGATAATTTGAAATTCTTACAATTGGCGATGTAGTTTTTACCGGGAGATGTTGGAAGAACGGGCTTTCTAACGATGAAATCCCGGGAATTAGGACTCCGGTATTTTTTGGCACGGTATCTGCTTTAGTTATTTCCCAACCCCACAGGGCAGTTCTTTCCCGTTTGTTGCCTGCCGCGTGGGGGGATGCCTCCGAAGAACGAAAAGCCGTGGACCTCAGGAATGGCTACCAGGTTTCGGTAGCTGAAACAGAGCCCGTATCGGGATGATCCACTTTTTCACGGTCACTGGCCCACTTGGACTGCCGTATCCAAGTGGGCCTTTTTCGTATGCAGCCGCTGGAGGATCTCCCGGCTCAGGGACCGGAAGCCATCAACTCCTTGAGTTTCGTGCTGGCGGGATGATCCGGGTTGATTGTCAGTGCCTGTTGCAGGGCGAGCTGGGCATTTTCCGGTTGTCCGGAAAGCCACTGTGCTTCAGCCAGTTCGAAGTAGAGATCGGCATCGGCCGGGCCGTTGCGGACAGCATGGAGTAACAACTGAACGGCATCATCATAGCGCCCCAGCAGCTTGAGTGCCTGGGATCGCAAGCGTGCGACGGTGCGAAGTTCCTGGTTGTCCGTAAACTGGACATCCGGCACCCTGGAGAGAATTGCCAGGGCTCGCTGGCCTCGCCTCCTTTTCAGGTAGATGCGGGCAGTCGCCAGTTGGACCTCGGTATTCCCCGGCTGGTGACCGAGCACCTGCAGGTAATCTGCCAGGGCAAGGTCCGTCTTTCCCTGCTGATCCCGTATTTTTCCCCGCAGGGCAAAAGCCTCGAACGACTCGTCATCTGCCCGGACTGCCATCTCGGCATTTTCCAGGGCCTGGTCGAGATTGCCGCGTTGCAGTTCCATCTGGCCAATTTCAATCCGGTAAGCAGGATCATCGGCAGACAACACGGCTGCCCGATTCATGTGGACAATGGCATCCTCCTGCTTGCCCTGCTTCCAGAGCACCCGGGCATACTCCGCATGGCCTCGCTCGTGATCCGGCACCAGCCTTGTTGCCTCGGCAAAGAGTTCCTCGGCTTCGCGCAACTCACCTCGCTGCATGAACTCGGTGCCGCGGTTTGCCAGGTGCTGGGCCTGGAGGCGTGAATCTTCTTCGGCCGTCCGGTTTCTCATCAGAGAGCATCCGCCGGCAAGCAGCAGTGGGACCAGGCAGCTTGCCAGCAAAAAGGATCTCTTCAGGGGGCTCACCATGGTGGCACTCGTTCCTTGTCCGCGTCTGGAGACCAGCTGGCTGTTTTGAGACGGCGGAAGGAGACTAACAAATGGCTGCCAGTGCGACAAGAAGAGTTCGGGACGGATGGGCTGTTCGTGGAAATGATCTGGGATAGGATGGGCTCAGATCAGCAGACCTGGAAGCGGGCGAGTCACGATGGCGATAACTTTCGACAACCTGGGACTCCAGTTTCTCTACCCGGAGAACTGGATCATTACCGAGCAGAGCCAGGGAGAGATGTACTCTGCCTCGGTTACGCTGCAAAGTACAGGAAGTGCCTGCTGGACCGTCCACCGTTACCCTTCCACGTGTTCCCAGCAGCAGCTGGTGGAAGAACTGGTGGCGGCCATGCGAAAGGAGTACCCGCAGCTGGAAGAGGAGCCGTATCTCCAGAGTGTTGGTGGACATTCGATAGCTGGCGTACGGCTTTATTTTTACTGCCTCGACCTGCTGGTAAGCTGGTCCCTGCTACCGATCACAGTGGAAGGACAGGTCTTTCTCTTCGAATGCCAGGGGGAAGACAAGGAATTCGACAACCTGGAGGATGTCTTTCTGGCCCTTTCGACAAGCGTGCTAGGCAATGCGAGTTCTGCCGCGGGCGAAACGCTATAGGGCCTTGGCCTGGAAAATGATGCCGGCCAGTTGCTGGCTGGTGACCAGGCCTACCAGTTTGCCAGCCGGATCCACCACGCCGGCCAGTTCCTCATCCTCATTCTGCATGCGAATGATCGCCTGGAGCACCGGCTCCTCACGGGGAATCCGGATCAGGGGCCGGACCACGGATATTTTCTCTGCCGATTCCAGTTCCAGGTCGATCAGTCTGACGTAACCCTCCACCCGCCGGCTGTTGGGATCGCTGACTGTCAGCAAGGGGAGTCTTTGCCGGCGTGCCAGCCGGATCACTTCCTTGCGAGTGGATCCCATCGGGATCGAGGCTACCCGCCCGGCCGGCGTTGCCACGCTCTGTACGTTCATCCCACTGGCATTAAAAAGTCCCTCGGCCAGTTGACGCTGGATCGGCTGCAGGATTCCTGCTTCCTCTCCCTGCTGGAAGATCTCCTGTAGTTCGGTACGTGCCAGGGTGGCCTGGATTCGCAGGGGAGTCTCTCCAATGAGTCCCTGCAGACCACGTCCCATGAGCCAGAGAAAACAGATTACCGGAGAGATGAGCAGGCTGAAGATCAGCAGCAGTAGTCCGCCACGACGTAAAAGGCGGCTGGGAGCATCGTAAAAGAGACGCTTGGGGATCAGCTCACCATAAAGAAATACCAACGGTGCCAGGCCGATTGTCGCCAGTAGCTCGGCATGGGGTAATGTGCCATGGGTAAGCGAGTAGACTCCGAGCACAATTGCCAGGCTGGCGATGTAGTTTGCCAGGTTGTTCCCCACCAGTACGGTAGCGACAAAGAGGGTCGGATTGTTGGTGAACCAGAGCAGGCATCGAGAGATGAAATCACCAGCCAGCGTGTCGAGTACCAGCCGAACCCGCGTGACACGGTAAAACCCGGTTTCGGTGCCACTGAAAAAGGCACTCAGGCAGATCCCGGCCAACAGCAACAGCAGGGCAGTGATCATCGCGACCCCTCCTGTCCTGGATCTCTCAGTGTCAATTCCACTCGCAGGTGTCCCCGTGCCGGTGTCTCCAGGACCCGGAAGTGGAATGGGCCCCAGTCACACTGGTCGTCCCCCTCCGGGAGGCGAGCCAGCAGGTCCTGGAGTACCCCTGCCACGGTGACCCCACGACTCACCGGCAGCGTGATCTTGAAATGCCGTGCCAGGCGGCGAATACTGGTCATCCCCATCACGTGCCAGCAGCCCGGTTCGACCTGCTCGATCGCCGTCCGGTTGAGCAGCCGGCCACTGCGACTTGGCTCGTCGCGAAAGAGCGTGTCGAGGATGTCCTCCATTGTCAGCACTCCGATCGTCTCGCCGAACTCGTTGACCACCGCCGCCACCTGCCGCTGGCGGTCATGCATCTGCTGCAGGGTGTCGGCAACCGATGCAGCCCAGGGGACATGCAGGACCGGGGTTCCGTGGTGCTCGAGGTGCTGGTCTGGAATCCCGGTGATAGTCTTGAGCGGAATGGCGCTCTGGATCTCCTCGCTCTCCAGTTCCGTCACCAGCAGGTAGCTGCTGGGAGGGATCTCGCCTTCCAGGTCCGAGAGAGAGACCGGTGGAGGGAAGGAGAGGAATTGTCGCCGTGGCCTCATCCACTCGTCGACACGGGCTTCCGAGAGCTGGATGATGTGGTGCAGCGTTCGCTGTTCCCGTTCTACGAGCTGGGCGTCCTCGGTGGAGAGCTCAACGGCCCGGTCCACGTCGGCAATGTCCAGCAATGGCTCGGCCTCGAAACGAGGCCAGAACAGGCGCTGGTTAACCAGCTGGCAAAAACGCAAAAAGGGGATCAGGGGATCCGTGAGCCGTACGAAAAGAACCAGCGGGATTCCCACCAGGGAGGCCAGAGAGGCAGGACGAAGCACCGCCAGGCTCTTGGGAAGCATCTCGCTAAAGAAAATAAGCATCAGCAGGCTTGCGCCTGAGAACAGAACCGTTGTCGAGGCTCCCATGATGTCCTGAAACTGCAGGCCAAGGTGGGCGGTGATCGCTAAATAGCTCATGTTCACGACCAGGTTCCAGAACAGGACCGCGGTCAGTAACCGGTCGGGGGTGAGCAGCAGGGTGGCGCAGGCTCGCTGCCCGGGGGACCCCTCGGTCATGCGGCTGCGCTGTTGCCAGGGGAGTGAAAAGAGGGCTGCCTCGCTGGCAGAAAAGAATGCAGAAAGGCCGATCAGGATCGCCATTGCGAGCAGCCAGGGGAACATGCTGATCATGGTCGCTGCCTGTTCTTCCGATTGGTATGTCCACCTTGACAGCAGGGGCTCATGGATCGCCTGCCTCGGTCCGCCCCATGGCAATGTCGAATTCCCCTATGGCGGGGACCATCATTGCCGCGGTCGTGAAACCGTAAACCGCGATAACCATCAGGAATCCCTGCAGTGGGGAACCGGTCAGGAAACTGGTGATGGCATAGAAAGTTGCGAAAGGCAGCAGCAGGGTGGCCCAGAGAATGGCCTGGGACGGGTTGCGGATGCCGAGCGCCACGTACAGTCCGACACTTCCACCAAGAATGAATGCCAGGAACTGCCAGAGTTGATGTTCGAAGGAACCGCTAAAGGAGATCATTACCATGATGCAGGTGATCGCACCCAGGAAGAGGAAGAAAACCGCTCCCAGGCTGATCGTGATCGCTGTGCGGGACTGGGAATAGATCATTCCACAGTGGATTCCCAGCATGGCCACAAAGACGTTCATCACCAGCAGCCCGATACTGACGAAAGCCAGGCTTTGCAGTTCCATGCCACCCTGGATCCAGGTATAGATGCAGAGCAGCAGGGGAAGGACGACCATCTCCCGTGTGACCCACATGACTCCCCACATCTTGCCGGTGATAAACTCGGCCGGTGAGAGATCGGTAACCAGCAAAAGGTCCAGCGCCTGGCCATCGCGTTCATTGGTAATCGAGTTCACCGCCAGGGCATTGATGATCACCATGCTGACCATGAAAAAAGGGACCAGTGGCGTGGCAACCGTTGGAACCAACCGTTGCAGGCCCGTCGAGGATCCCAGCTGGTCGGCACTCATGATCGAGTGAACCCCGATCATTGCCATGGTGAAAAAAAGCAGGTAGGCGACGCGGACGATCAGGACCTTGCGGCCGTAGGCCCAGGTGCAGATCTCGCGCCAGAGAACCGGGTTGTCCCAAACGGCCCGGCTCTCCTCCTGCTTCTGGGCGCGCCGCATGCTGTCAACGTGCGTTGCCCGCGCGGCCTCGGCTCGCTGCTCGTTGACTTTTCCCTGGTGCTCTTCATGCCAGATTGTCTCCAGGGCCTCGCGATCCTGCTGGTTGCTGCGGACCTCCCGTGACGGGTTCCAGACTCGAAGACGGAGGATTGCCAGCAGGTTCAGGCAGCATCCGACGACCACGGAGAAGCCGAGGAAAACGAGGGCGGACGGAAGCACATGGGTGCCACTGGCGTCCAGTACGGGGTTCACCACCGCCAGGGTGGCTCGCACCGGGCTGACCGTCAGCACCACGCTCGATATCGAGACACCCCCAATCTCCGCGGCGGGGAACAGCACGGCGACCGCTTCCCAGATACCGATCCAGAGCACCAGTAACAGGACCGTCATCGAGAGGGTCTGGAATGTTTTCTCTCGCCAGAGTGCCAGGGTGGATCCCAGGCTGCCGGCCAGGAAGATGGTGCCGAAAGCGATCAGGAAGACCGACATCACCTGCATTGTTGAGACACCCCCGAAAAGGCTGATCAGCAGGAACACGGGGATGGCACCAAGCAGCATGATCGCCGGCATCAGCAGGCTGGCCAGGAGCTTGCCGACAACCAGTTCTACATCTGTCAACCGGGTCAGCAGGAGCAACAGCAGGGTGCGGCGGTCTTTTTCCACCGCCACCGAGCTGGCCGAGCCGAGTGCCGCGAGAAAAATAGCCAGGGCCAGTTGGAGGGGAACGAGGATACGAAACAGGGTGGCACCGAAACGGGCCAGGTCGCCGATTCCCAGGACCACCTGGCTACCGGTCAGCACCAGCCAGGAGGTACACATCAGGATCAGCAGGGCTGCTATGTATACCGTGCGGAATACGAAATGCCGGGCACGGCGGGGAGCAATCGAAAGTTCACGGGCAAGGACCGGTCCGGCCACCAGGTTGTCTCCGTTAGGAAAATGTCGAAGCGCCGCCCATTATAGTGGCTGCAGGAAAGCGGGCGAGGGCAATGCTCACGGTCACCATTGAAAAATCAGCGGTCAGGCAACATAATTGGACGATAAGCAGATTATACGAGCTTGAAACCATGTTTTTTGCGTTCACGCTGCCCCCGTCTCTGGAGTCGACTGGATGACAAACCGCTTGCGTTTCCTTTTGTTTTTCCTCGGGACCGGGCTGCTTGCCTTGCAGCCAGTGCTCCAGGCGGATGATTCTCAGCCGCCGGTGACCGAACGCTTCGCGCCAAAAAATGTGGATGAAGTTCCCAGTTTCCAGCGACACGTGGTGCCCATGCTGGGCCGGCTGGGATGTAATGGCCGCGCCTGCCATGGCTCGTTCCAGGGTCGAGGTGGCTTCCGTCTTTCGCTTTTCGGTTATGACTTCCAGGCAGACCGTGATGCCCTGCTGGACGAGGAAAGCCCACGGATTAACCTGGCGAACGTGAACGAGAGCCTGGTCCTGCTCAAGCCGACCGACGAGGATAACCACGAGGGTGGCAAGCGATACGATACCGGTGGCTGGGAATACCAGGTGCTGAAGAACTGGATCGCTGCAGGGGCTCCTTTCGAACAGGAAAACATGGACAAGCTGGTCACCCTGGAGGTGAGTCCGAGCGAGATCCTCTTCAAGGGCCATGGAGAAAAGTCCCAGTTACAGGTCGTGGCGGTCTGGGAGGATGGCAGCCGTGAGGATGTGACACCGCTTTGCCGTTTCAGCAGTAACGATGACCTGATTGCCGACATTGACCGCGATGGGCTTGTCGTCGCGGGCGGGGCAGGGGATACCCACGTGGTCATCGCCTATGACCGGGCGGTCGTGCCGGTCGCGGTCCTGCAGCCGGTCAGTAAGCGGGTTGGCAAGAAATACCCCAGGGTGGCCACGCCCACACGCGTGGATGAACTGGTGGTGGAGAAACTCCGCAAGCTGGGAATCGTCCCCTCCGACCTGTGTAGCGATGAACAGTTCCTCCGCCGGTTACGGTTGGACCTGACCGGGACGCTTCCGACACCGGTTGAGATTGAGGCTTTCCTGGCAGACAATTCGCCTCGCAAGCGAAGCCGGAAAATCGACGAGTTACTCCAGACGCCGGCCTACGCTGCCTGGTGGGCCCAGAAACTGTGTGATTTTACCGGCAACAACGATCAGCAGTTGACCAACGTGACGCCGGTACGTGGCCGGGCCAGCCAGGAATGGTTTGACTGGATTTACAAGCGTGTCGAGGAGAATGTCTCCTACGATCAACTGGTATCAGGGATCGTGACAGCCAGTAGCCGGCCGGCCGGCATGAGTTATCGCGAGTACTGCGAGATGATGTCCGATATTTATCGTCCTGGCTCGGAGAAGAGTTTTGCAGACCTGGAGTCACTGCCCCATTACTGGGCTCGCCGGGATTTCCGCCAGCCGGCCGAGCGTGCGATCAGCTTTGCCTACGCTTTCATGGGAGTTCGCATCCAGTGTGCGCAGTGCCACAAGCATCCGTTTGACCAGTGGTCCAAGCAGGATTTTGCAGAATTTTCGCGATTCTTCGGCGGTGTGGTTGCTTCCAGCCAGCCTTCCCGTGAGGGCAGGGATGAATACGAGAAGATCGTGAAAGAACTGGGGCTGCAGGGCATGAAGGGAAACCAGCTTCGAAGAGAACTGCCGGCCCTTCTCAAGCAGGGCAAGACGATTCCCTTTCCCGAGGTTTACACGACCACTCCCAGGATGCCGAAGGATGGGTCCACACGCTCGACCGAGCTGGTAAATTCTGCCCGCCTGCTGGGAGAGGAAGAGATCCAGTGGCAGAAGGGGGAGGATATCCGTCAGCCGTTGATGAAGTGGCTCGAGCGGGATGATAACAAGTACTTTGCCAGGGCCTTCGTGAACCGGGTCTGGGCCAGTTACTTCCACGTCGGTATCGTCGACCCCCCGGATGACATGAGCCTGGCCAACCCGCCCAGTAACCAGGCACTGCTGGACTACCTCGCCGAGGAGTTCGTTGCCCACAAGTTCGATATGAAGTGGCTGCACCGCGAGATTGCCAACAGCCGAACCTACCAGCTTGGCTGGCATACCAATGAGACCAACAGGCAGGATCAACGTAACTTCTCGCATGCCATTCCCCGCCGCCTGCCGGCCGAGGTGGCGTATGATGCGATGGTCCAGGCAACTGCCTCGGACCAGCAGATAGCCGAGCTTCAGCAAAGCAACCAGGGCCGGTCGATTGCGATGGCGGTCTCCAGCCAGCGCACGCTTCAGCGAAGCACGGGAGTCGGGTATGCAATGATGGTCTTTGGTCGTTCCACGCGGGAAAGCAGTTGTGATTGTGACCGTTCGGATGATCCCACGCTGCTGCAGACGGTCTACCTGCAGAATGACCGTGACCTGCATGCCCTGCTGGATCGCCGCGGGGATGGCTGGCTGGACCAGCTGGCTCGCAAGTACAAGATTCACCAGGGAAACCAGGCCGGTCGCCTTCCTCCCCGGCCTGCGAACTATGACGAACGGGTCAAGCAGCTCAAGCAGCAGGTAATACGATTGCGAGAGGCAGGCAATGCCGAGCAGGCCGAGCGGATTGCTCGCAACCTTGCAGGGTACAAGAAACGTTTTGCGGAGCCGGCCAGGACGGCAGGTGAGGAATCCGACCTGGCCTTTGCCACGGAAGAGATTGTCAGCCAGGCTTTCCTGAGAACGCTTTCACGATACCCCAGTGAGGAGGAACTCGAGCGTTCGGTGGAATATGTGAATGCCGATGAGAACAAGATCAACGGGGTTCGCGGACTGGTATGGGCATTGCTCAACACCAAGGAGTTCATCGTCAACCACTAGGTCAGCTACCAGGTTTCGCGTGAGATAAAGAAAGAAAAAAATGGGAATGCACAAGACATGTGACGGTGTTCGGCGACGAGATTTCCTGCGACTGGGCGTTGCCGGTACGGCAGGGCTGACGCTTTCAAGCTACCTCCGCCAGTCGGCGGCCGGTGCCCTGGCGGAGACCGGTGCCAAGGCGGCTATTTTCGTGAACCTTCCTGGTGGCCCGTCGCACATGGACACCTTCGACCTGAAGCCGGATGCCCCGAGCGAGTACCGGGGAATTTTTAACCCGACCAAGACCAATGTGCCGGGGGTGGAGTTCAGTGAGCACCTGCCGAAGCTGGCCCAGTGTGCCGACAAGTTTGTCATTCTGCGGGGAGTGTCCCACACACTTGGTGCCCACCGGTTGGGCCAGGAATATGTCAATACCGGTAACAAGCCTCTTGCCTCGCTGGAATACCCCGGTTATGGCCCGGTGGTGACCAAGGAATACTGGAAGTCTACTGACCTGCCGATGCAGGTGGCTATTCCCAATAGCAACCAGCGAGCCGGTTACCTGGGTGTCAAGTATGCCCCGCTCAATACCGGCGCGACTCCCCAGAAAGGCCAGCCGTTCACAGTTCGTGGCGTGGCGCTGCAGCAGGGACTGACACTGACGGAAGTGGAAAAAAGACAGGGGTTGCTGAAGGACCTGGACCGGACTTTCGAGGGCCGACGGGCAGAGAACCAGCTGCTCGATGGCCTTGACCAGTTTGGCCAGCAGGCTCACGCGATGATCACCTCCAAGCGGGCTCGTGAGGCATTTGATATCAGCAAGGAGTCTCCCGCTTTTGCTGCCAAGTTCGGGGAGGCATCATTTGGACAGAGTTGCCTGCTGGCAACGCGGCTGGTGGAAGCAGGGGTCGGTTTTGTCACGCTCTCCACCGGTGGCTGGGATACCCACAAAGATAACTTCAGTCGCCTCAAGGACGGACTGCTTCCTCCACTGGATGAAGGGCTGGCCGCCCTGTTTACCGGGCTGGCCGAGAAGGGACTGCTCGAGTCGACGGTGGTTTATGTCACTGGCGAGTTTGGCAGGACTCCCAAGATCAACCAGAAAACGGCCGAGGGTGGTCGTGACCACTATCCCCGCTGCATGTTTATGCTGATGGCGGGCGGTGGCATCGAGGGTGGCCGCGTGCTGGGCGAAAGCGACGACAAGGCGACCCTTCCGGCCGCAGAGGGTTTCTCGCCGGATGACGTTGCCGCCTCCTTCTACCATGGCCTGGGGATTGATCATCAGAAGGAATATCATACCGACACGGGCCGTCCGGTCATGATCGTTCGTGACGGGACCGTGATCCCCGGGCTGTTTGCCTAGTTGGCAGAGCGGAATCCCGGATGGCTTTGCCAGGAGGCGTTTTTCGGTGCCCCCTTTCTTCAGGCTGGGTGCACCTTTAACCTAGCTAGGGTCTTCACGTCGAACGAGAGATTAACAATAGAGGTAATTCGATGAAACGCATGACAAGCCAGTTGCTCGTGATCCTGTTGATGGCAGCTGTTGCCGCGCCCCTTGCTGCCCAGCAACAAAAAAAGAAAAAGAAACAGCCGACCCTGGCAGAGCGAACTCTGAAACGGTTTGCCGAAGCGGAACTGACCGAGGAGCAGACCGCCAAGATCAAGGAACTGGCGTCCAAGGCGGAGCCAAAGATCGCCGCGGCAAGAAAGAAAGCTGCCCTGACCGCGGAACAGCGTACGGCGATGAACGCGGCCCGTAAGAAGGCGACCGATGAGGGGCTCAAGAACAAGGCCCTCAGGGACGCTGTCCAGGCTGCCGGCAAGTTGACCGATGAGCAGAAGGCGGGAGTGACCGAGCAGCGCGCCTTGACCCTGGAATTCAACAAGGCAACGATCGGCCTGTTGAGCGAGGAGCAGCGCACCAAGGCCGGTGTCAAGCTTCCTGGAACCAAGAAGAAGAAGCCAGAGAACAAGTAAGCCGCCTGGCGGTTTTAGCTTTCAAGGCGGAGTGGTCCGGTGGGACGACTCCGCCTTTTTTCGTCCGCGGTTTACCCTCGTGGCAACCCCGCTGCCAGCAGCCCGTCAGCCAAATCAGGTTGGGGATGCCAACTGCATGTCAGTCGCCGCTTTTTCTGATCAGGTGCGCTCTTTGGAGACCGTGGACGATGGCGGAAAATGTGAGCCGTTGATTTACGGAAGCTATCTCATGTTCAGGAAAAGGAGATTCCAAGGATGTTGAAATTACTGAGAACCCGTGGCCCTTTGGCGGCCCTTCTGTTGATGGCATTGGTACTCACTGGCCTGGCGATGGCCCAGGATAGAGAGGGCCGGCCGGGAACGACGGATCAGAAACAGGCGAAACCGATCCGTGGTCGTTTGCCGGCGTATTTTTCCCAGCTGGTGACTGTCGAGCAGCGTGAGGAAATCTACGCCATCCAGGCGCGTTTTTCCGAACCGATTGCGGAGCTCACGAAGCAGCTCAAGGAAACCACGGATCGGCGGGACAGGGAGGTGATGGAGGTGCTTTCTGTCGAACAGCAACAGAAACTCAATGCCCTCAAGGAAGCGGCTCGCAAGCGACGCGAGGTTCGTGCTGCTGAGAACAGGGGAGCCGGCAAGCCAGGTGATGGACCGGCTGGCAAGCCTGGTTCCCGCTAGTGGAGGGTGACGCTTGTCGACTTCCAGGGCCCGCGTGGGGGAGTCCCCACGCGGGTTTTTTCGTTACAGTTGGTGATAGCGAGCGATTATTTCCCGTTGAGCTATTCCATGTTAAGCATTGCTATTGCCATTGGTGCCACCATCGTGCTGGCGGGTGTTTTCTCCCGGCTCGGGGAAACCACGCTTCGCCTGCCCTGGGCCTGGACGGTGCTGGCTTTCTGGCTGCTCGCTGGTGCCGATTTGGCCTCGGACAATCCGCCAGCCAGGTTCCTTTTTTCGGCATCGACCCTCTGTCCGGGAATGGCCCTGATGGGTGCCCGGCGTCCCCATCACCATGCCTGGCAGCTGGTCGTCGGCTGTCTCTGGGTGGTGATGGTGCAGCCGGCCCTGTATTTCCTGTCGTTGCCTACCGGGATGGGATTCAGTATCCACATTCTCCGGCAACTGTTCCTGCTGGCCCTGGTGGGGATAGTGGTCGTGAGCTTCCTTCCCACTCGTTTTAGTTTTTCCGGAATCTGTCTGCTGGCCGGATTTGTGATCCTGTTTGGCCCCCAGCTTCCCTGGTCAGGAATTCCCGAGATGGAATTCTCCATCCCGGCGGCCGGCAGCTGCTTCCTTGCCGGCCTGGTGATGGCCCGGCTGCAACCGCGACCTGACCGTAGCACGTGCCGGCCGGCGGATCGGCTCTGGCTTGATTTTCGTGATACTTTTGGCACCTTCTGGGCCTTGCGGCTGGCTGATCGCATCCAGCGGGCAGCCGATCAGGAGGGGTGGGAATCTCGTCTTGGCTGGCGCGGTTTCTTCATGGACGATGAAAAGCAGCCTGAACAGTCTGAAACGGAAGCACTTGAGCAGTACCTGCGGAACATCGTGCGACGGTTTGCCAGCCAGGAATGGATTGACAGGCGGTTAGCAGATGGGGAGATGGGGGAATAAACGGCCCTTTTAGGGCATGAAATGGACTCCCCGTTTGCCAATTGGATCGGTGTCGAGTAGCTTAGGGTAAGTCATCTTGAGCACTTCACTTCTGTCTGCTTGAGGCATTCATCCCTGGCTCATCAGGCGATTTTTATTGTTCCTTTTCCTCGCTTGATCAATGGTGCTTCTGATGCCATTCTCTCGTATCTCCCACTGGTCTGTCCTGCCACCTGTCCTGCTCGTGGTACTCCTGCTGCTGCTGGCTGGTTGCAGAGAGGATCCGACTGGCATACCGGAGCCTCCCGTTGAGGAGGAACCCCAGCAGGTTGCGGATGACCCGGAGGCGATAACGCAGTTGGACGAGTGGGGAGTGCTCTACGAGCAGGACGAGAAGGGGAGTATTACCGAGGTTGATTTCCGCACCAGTTTTGCCGCGGTCGATTTTTCCGTCCTGAAGGGGCTTCCCCAGGTCGAGGCGGTACTGGCAACAGGGACGGAAGTGGATGATGGTGATCTTGCCCACCTCGCCGAACTCAAGCACCTGCATACCATTGACCTGTTTGAAACACCGGTTACAGATGCTGGAATTAAACACCTGGAGAACCATCCGGCATTGGAAAATCTCTACCTGTTCGAGGCAGATATCCACGATGCGGTGATGCCCGTGATTGCTTCCCTGCCCCGTCTCAAACGTCTCAAGATCATCCGGACTCATGTCACCGATGCCGGCCTGGAACATCTCCGGGACAAGACCGATTTGCAGATGCTTGACCTGAAGGAATTGACGGGTGTTTCGGATGCCGGTTTGGCGCACCTTGCCGGGCTGACAAAACTAAGGTACCTGGTGATCTGGGGACGGTCGATCACGGACGAGGGGATGCAGCACCTGGCGGGCATGAAGAACCTCAGGCTGCTGGGGCTTGACGATACCCTGGTGGGGGATGCCGGCCTGGCACATCTGTCCGGTTTGCTGAACCTGAGCGATGTCCGGCTCTACCAGACATCGGTGACGGATGAAGGCCTCGCCGTATTTGCGGGAACGACGAATCTCGCCAAGCTCAAGCTTCGTGGGACGGTCGTGAGGGGCCCAGGCCTTGCCCACCTGGCGGGTTTGGAAAGGCTGACCCACCTTGACGTCAGCGAGACACTGGTCAACGACGACGGGCTGATGCACCTGTCCGCCATCGATAGCCTGCTCGACCTGAATCTCTGGGCGACCCAGGTCACCGATACAGGACTCTCGCACCTTTCCGGACTACAGAACCTGGCCCGGTTGAACCTCTATGAAAATAACACCGTGACAGATGCAGGCCTTGGCCACCTGGGCTTGATCACGTCCCTGGAATGGTTGCACCTGGGTGCCACGGGGATCACTGACGAGGGCCTTGCCCAGCTCGCCGAGCTAAAAAAACTAAAAACACTGAACGTCTCTTTTTGTCCTGATGTGACCGGGAATGGTACGGGCAGGTTGCAGGAGGTCATTCCAGGGCTTCTCGTGGAACAATAGATACTTCACAACGCGGTAGATCATGAATTCACCGATTCCCCGGCAGTCGTCCAGGTCTCTCCTGTACCGGCGTGTTATCTGCCATCATTTCCTGCCGGGCTTTTTAGTGGCCCTGATGGCCGTGGCCTTTTGTGGTTTCAGTGTCCTCCCGGCGTGGGGACAGGATGCCGGTGACATTGACCCCGCGGTTCCCCAGGGTGCACCGCAGGACCCTGAGGAGATTCCCATGATCGTGAAGCTGGAAGTGGATTTCCAGGAGATCTTTCTGTCGGATGCACGGCGGGAGGTCCAGCTCCAGGTGACCGGTTTTTCTGAGAAGGATGAGCCCTATGACCTGACCTCTCAGGTTTCTTACAGCGTCAGCAGACCGGGAGTTGTGAGGGTCTCGATCGGGGGTTCGGTTTTTGCCGAGGGGGACGGCCAGACGGAGTTACGCATCGATTATGCGGCTGAGAAAACGACCATGGAACCACTGCACCTGACGATCCCGGTCGAGGTGTCGGGAATCCCGGAGGGTCGTATCCGGGTCCAGCAGATTGGAATCGTGGGGGGCCTGAACGGATTTACCCACGACCGCTGGAGCTTGTTGGTTGTGGATATTTCCAACTCCACGTCGGAATCGGCCAAGTTACTTGTCACATCGACTTACGAGTTTGACACGTCCATCCAGTTTGGCCGCCGTTTCACTGTGCCTGCGTATTCCCGACGGCAGGTGAGTTACCCGATCCGTGTCCCTTCCTATGACAAGTTGCTGAAAATCCTGGGCCCGGAGCCAACGCCAGACCTGGGGTGGCCCCTGGAACTGCGCTCGATGGTCTACCGCGGCTGGGGGCCGGACAGGAAACTGATCCCGGCCAGTGGAAGGCAGCGATTTTATCACACCAGTATCCGCAGTGACCCTCTGCAGCCCCTGACCGGGATTGTCAGCGAACTGGATGCCGGATTGAAGCAGAGGGAGCAGGCCCGCCTCCAGCGGGGGAGCATGGACGAGGATCCGCCGGATCCGGCCGTGCACCTTGTCCAGGCAATGCGTGAAGCCCAGGGGCTTGGCATTAGGAAATACCCGCTTGAATTTCGCACTCCCCCTGCCTCGGCAACCGCCCTGGACAGCATGGACCAGTTGCTGATCACGGGTAACCGGCTGATGGATGATACCGCGGGACAGCTGGCAGTGCGTGACTGGCTTCACGCGGGTGGGCGACTCTGGATTATGCTGGACAAGACAGGCATGCAGCTTCCGGCACAGCTTCTGGGAGACCAGTTCCGTGTCCACCTGGTAGACGAGATCCCTCTCTACAAACTTGCGATCACCGAGACGGGAGAGACCGCCCCGCCAATTGAGCGGACGTTCGAGGAGCCGGGAGTCCGGCCGGCCTCTCTGAGCCGGGTGCTTTTGGACGGCCAGCCTGTGACCCACTGGGTGGGGGAATGGCCTGCTGCCTTCTGGCAGCGCGTGGGGCAGGGAGAGGTCCTGTTTACCACGCTCTCGATAGATGCATGGGTGCGGGCCAAGCCGGTGGGGGATGGGGTTAATGTGACACGGCCACTCCAGTCCCTGGGAAGACGGTTTCTCCAGCCACGCAAGCCATTTGTGATCGACCAGGAGGAATTGCGACCATTTGTAGCCGAGACAATCGGTTACAGCATTATCAGTCGTGGCCACGTGACAGTTGTGATGGTCGTGCTCTGCCTTGGCCTGTCCGTGTGCGGGATATGGTATTACCGCCGTGGGCAACTGGAGCGGTTGGCCATTGCAGGTCCCCTGCTGGCGCTGCTGGCAGCGAGCTACCTGGGAGTCCTGGGAGCTGGTTCACGTTATGCGGTTCCCAGCATGGCGGCGGAAGTGCAATGGGTCGAAGCAGACCCGCGGACGAACCAGGTCCATGTCAGTGGAATCACTGCCGTCTACAACCAGGCTCCCTCGGAAACAAACATGAGTGCCACGCTCGGCGGGGTCTTCTGGCCGGACTTCGAGGGCCTGGAAGGAGTGTCGGCGAGGATGATCTGGAGCGACCTGGGGACCTGGCACTGGGAACAGCTGCGGCTGCCTGACGGTGTCCGGCAGATGCCATTTTCGTCTGCGGCCACACTGGACCAGCCACTCACCGTCAACTGCCGGTTTGGCCCGAAGGGCCTGGTGGGTGACTTTGCACTGGGGCCCTTCGAGGACTTCTCCGATGCAGTCCTTGCTGTACCGGGAGGAGGACGGCTGGCACTGGAAATCGAGGGTGACAGGATCGTCGGTTCCCAGCAGCTTTCCCGGGGGCTTTACTTTCAGGACAGCGTTCTCTCGGATGAACAGCAACGGCGAGGTCAGATCTACCAGAAAATCCTGGATCCGGTAGATCCCCTGGAGCGGACGTTTCCACGTCACCAGGTGGTGCTGGGCTGGGCTCGTCACGTCGATGTTGGATTCCGTTTCCCGGACCAGCAGGAACATGTGGGCAGGGCACTGGTGTCGGTCCCTATTTCGATCGAGCAGAGCCTGCCTGGAGACGAGTTCCAGATTCCTTCGGCGCTGTTGCCGTTTCAGTCTGTGTTGGGACCGCAGAGTCATGTCGAACTGAATAATACGTATAACAACGAAAACGGTGAGTGGATCGCTGATTTTTCCCGCGGCAAGGTGGTCTGGCTCCGTTTTCAGTTACCCTCCCAGGTGCTTCCTGCGGATATCCGCCAGGGGGTGTGCACGGTCGATATCAATGCCCTGGGGCGTAACCTGGAGATCGTCAGTGCCACGGAGGGCCAGGTCCATTCCCTGGCGATGGAGAAAGACCCCCAGGGGGCCGTGACATTCCAGCTGGACCAGGAAGAATTTCTTCGGCCGGACCAGGAGGGGGCGTTACGACTGGGAATTCGCGTTTCCGATACCCTGCAGCCCGTTGCCGGGAAAACAAGTCCTCTCTGGACCATCCGGAGTGTGACGCTGAGCATCAACGGAATCTGCAAGGATTCTGGTAATTAACAGGGCAGGCCTTCCAGGAGTGAATTCATGAGTGAAGCCGAACCGGTGGTGGTGGTCGAGAACCTGACCAAGTGTTATGGGGATCTGAGGGCGGTGGACGACGTCTCGTTCTCCATCGACCGGGGCCGTATCCTTGGGTTTATCGGCCCCAACGGTGCCGGCAAGACGACCGCTATCAAGATCCTCGTGGGCCTGGCCCGTCCAACCAGCGGAAGGGCTTTTATCTCGGGTGTCGATTGCGTGACCGATGCCCGCCGTATCAAGAAGCTGGTGGGCTATATGCCGGATACGTTTGGCCGCTACAGTAACATGCGCGTGCGCGAGTACCTGGATTTCTTCGGCGCAGCCTTCGGGATCTCACCGAGAAAACGGCGCAAGCGGATCGATGCCGTGCTGGAAATCACCAATGCCACTTACATGCAGGATCGGTACGTCGACGTGCTCAGCCACGGCATGGCCCAGAGAGTGGGGATTGCCAGGACCCTGCTGCACGACCCGGAAGTTCTCGTTTTCGATGAACCTGCCAACGGGCTGGATCCCGAGGCGCGTATCGAGATGCGAACGCTGCTGCTGAGGCTTGCGGAACTGGGAAAGACACTGATCGTGACAAGCCATATTCTTCCGGAACTTTCCCGGATCTGTGACCTGGTGGCCATTATCAGTCATGGCAAGCTGCGAGCTTTTGGAACCTTACCGGAGATTGCGGAACAGATTGGCCAGAGCCGGATGATTGAAATCCAGCTCGCTTCTTCCGACCAGCTTGCTGGGGCCAGGGAACGGGTTGTTCCCTTGCTTCCGGAGGATAGCCAGGTGGATATTTCTGAAACGGAATCCCTCCTGCGGTTCCGGGCCAACCTCAGCGAGGAGAAGATGAACCAGATCATCCAGGACCTGGTCCAGGCCTCGATTTCGATTTCCCAGTTCCGGGAACTGCAGACAGACCTGGAGGATGCTTTTGTAACAGTCGCCACGGAAGACAGTCAATCAACCTGAGACGGGAAACAGTCAGTCCATGTTGAGTAACCCGATTATCCAGCGAGAGCTTGTCGGCATGCTGCGCACGCGCAGGACGCTGGTGATCCAGGTCCTGCTGGTCGCTACTTTTGCCCTGCTGGTGATACTCCGCTGGCCTTCGGATCCACGCGTGGACCTGAATGGTGCTCGCTCGATGCAGGTTTTCCGACTTTTTGGTTATGGCTTGCTTTCGGCCATCGTGCTGCTGGTGCCAGCCTTTCCGGCTGCCTCGATCGTCCGTGAAAAACAGCAGGGGACCCTTGCCCTGTTACTGAATACCCCGATGACTGCCGGGCAGATTTACCTTGGAAAACTCATCGGGGTGCTCGGGTTCGTGATGCTGGTATTGATGTTGAGCCTTCCCTCGGCGGTGGCGTGTTACGCGATGGGGGGGATATCATTTCAACAGGGCCTGTTGCCACTTTACCTGCTGCTGATACTGGTCGCGCTGCAGTACTCATCGCTCGGCTTGCTGATCAGCAGCCATGCCACCTCTACCGATTCGGCCATGAAATTGACCTATGGGGCGATCCTGGTCATGGCGGTAGTGACGCTGGGTCCGTATCTCTTCCTGCAGGGAGTCACGGGGGAGGAAGTTGCCGGCTGGTTGCGCAGTATTTCCCCATTCCCGGCGGTTATGGAAATCCTTGGCCAGCGGGACCTGGGAGGGCAGGGGCTGGAAGTGGTTGCTGGTGCCCACTGGAAATACGTGATGATTTCAGTGATCTCGACCGTTGTGATGAGCTTTCTGACACTTCGCCGGCTCAACGTGAGGATTTTTGACGAGACCCGGGCGCAGGGAGTGATGACCCATGAACTGCAGGGCTCCGAATGGCTCTGGCGGAATGTTGTCTACATGGCAGGTATGACCGATCCCCAGCGTCGCCGCGGTGAGATCTCCCGCCTCTTTAATCCGGTGATGGTGAAAGAGTTTCGTTGCCGCCGCTTTGGCCGTTTGCACTGGATCCTCAGGCTGGTCTGTGGCTGTTTGGTTTTATCCTGCGCGCTGACCATTATCGGCGTCTCTTTTTCCCATGACTGGGGAGTGGAGAGAATCGGTGGCATCCTCGTCATCCTGCAGGTCTCGCTCGTGGTCCTGCTAACCCCCAGTATCACGGCCGGGCTGATCAGTGGGGAACGGGAAAGTGGCAGCTGGCAACTGCTGCAAATGACACCGATGTCGGCCTGGAAGATTGTCCGTGGCAAGCTGATGAGCGTGGTCTACACGCTGCTGCTTCTGGTGATGGCAACGCTGCCGGCCTACGTGATCATGATCTACCTGAAGCCCGAGATGCAGAAACAGGTGATAGAAGTCCTTGTCTGCCTGCTTGTGACGGTTGTCTTTTGTATCTCGGTGAGTGCTGCCATCAGTAGCCTGGTCCGTACAACTGCCATCGCCACAACCGTCTCATTCTGTGTACTGGTCAGCCTCTTTGCAGGGACACTCCTGTTCTGGCTGGGAGAGGGAGCCCCCTTTGGGCATGACCTGGTGGAATCCGTTTTGCAATGGAATCCCATGGCCGCGGCCCTGGCTGCCATGGAGATGCCAGGTTTTACCAGTTATGACCTGGTGCCCCATACCTGGTACATCATCGGTGGAGTCTCGCTCGTGGGATTCCTGGTTCTGACATTCCAGACCGTCCGGTTAACACGTCCACAGTAAAATCCTTCCCTGGATCGGAAAAGCTCATAATGGGATTGAACGACTTGTCCAGCAGACAGGAGCCAGCGGCGGGATATCGTCTGGCCGGGTGGATTCTGTGCGGATTGCTGCTGTTGGCGGTACCGCTGTCTGCCCAGGAACCGCGGCAGGATGTCATCCGCAGTCTGAAAGAATGGCCGATCTATAGCTCGCCGACCATCGGGCGGTCGACCGAGAAGATCGTTCATTCGCCCGACCTGATTCCGCTCTGGATAAAAGCACTGACGTCGGACGAACTGGATCTGCAGCGGCAGGCGGCAGACACGATCGTGATTGCCAGGCGACAGGAGATGGAAGGCCTGGAAGAGATGCTTCCCGGGCTGATGGAGATCCTCACGCAGCCGGAACCACATCCGACGGTACTGGCAGCAGTCTGCCGCGCGATCATCGCCCTGGAGCACCGGCCAGCTGCGCCCCGGCTCCTGGAACTGGTCAAGCGGGAGCAGCCGCTGCTGTGCCAGCTTATCGAACCGGGACTGGCACGCTGGAAAGACCCGGCGGCCATAGAACTCTGGCGGGGTCGCCTGGAACATCCCGGTCGCTCACTTCCCCTGTCGCTGCTGGCGATACGTTGCCTCCTGCAGGTAAAGGACCAGCCTTCTGTGGAGGCCCTCGAATCGATTGCCATCGATCAGTCGATGGCGATTTCTCTCCGTATCGAGGCAGCGCGGGCCGTGGGGACGCTGGCAACGGGGCCTCGTATTTCGAGCGTGGAAAAAATCAAGGCTGCCGGCTGGGACGGGACCCAGCGATGGTTTAACCGGCTGGTCGCTGCCTGGCTGCTGGCGCCAGTGCCGGCCAATGGCGATCAACAGCAACAGGTCCTGCCGCTGGCAGAGGAACTTGCCCTGGACGAGGAGGGGAGCGTTGCCGAGGTGGGGCTTGGCTCGTTGATGTCCTGGAATGTGGAACGGGTGGCCATGCTGGCGCCCCAGGTTGCCAGCCATCCCCATCCGCAGGTGCGAGCCACGATTGCCCAGGCACTCCTGGAACAGATCACTCCGGATCGCGTCAGCCTGCTGGTTGAATTCCTGGATGATCCATTCAAGCCAACCCGGGTCGCGGTTCGCAACGGGTTGATTGAACTTCTGGAGGACGAGAAAGTCGGGCCTGCTGTGGCGGAGCAACTTTCCTCGGTTCGATCCCTGCATTCCTGGCGTGGGCTGGAGCAGCAGGTAAGGATCATGGTCGCGGTTCCACGGGTCGCGGATGGAAATTGGTTGACCAGGCAGATTAATCATCCCCGCCCGGAAGTGTTTATTCCCGCGGCCTGGGCCGTGCGGCGACTGAAGATTACCGCCGCCCTGCCGGTCATGCTGGTGCGGGTCAAGGCGGCGGAAGCCCAGATGATCAATCTCAACCTGGATTTGACGCCCTACATGGATGACATGATGGAACAGGTCTGCCATATCTTCCAGGCCTTTGGAGAAATGAAGTACAAGCCTGCCGAGAGAATGGTGGTCAAGACGATTGGCCTGAATACACCCCTTTACCCTTTCCAGGTCCGTGCCTCGGCAGCCTGGGCGATCGGGATGTATTACGAGGGAAACCCGGACAAGAGAATTGTCGGGATCCTGGAAGGACGTGTTTCTCATGAATTACCACAGCCCCCAGAAGGAGTCATCGTCAAGCGGATGGCGGCCGTTTCGCTGGCGAGAATGAAGTCGGTGGAGTCGATACCGCTGCTGGAACGGTATTTTTATTCCAGCCCGCCAGCCGATTACCTGAAGTGGACATGTGCCTGGGCACTCGGGGAACTTGGCAAGGAGATGGGGGAAGAGCCCACTACGATAGAGGTCTTCTCCAGTAACTGGTTCCTTGAACCGACCGCCAGATGAGCCGGCCGCAACGGTCCGGATGTCCATCAACGCTGGCTGAATCCCGCTATAATACAGCTTCCATTGAATCCCACCCGGCAATCCGAAACGCCATGTTTCTCACGCTCTCGATGCGTACCCTGACCCTGACGCTGATGCTGCTGGCCATTCCTGCCGGGATCGTGACGGCTGCTGACAAGCTGCCTCCAGCGGGAACCCGGCCGGTTCCGGTCCGGGTTGAGAGCGGGGAAGACCAGCTGGATATTTTTATCGCGAACCATCGATTTTGCCGTTACGTGTTTCGTGACAAACAGATTTCGCGGCCTTACTTTGCTCACCTCTGTACTCCCTCCGGGACGCAGGTGACCCGCCGTCATCCCCCCGTGGAAGGGGAGGATGCAACAGACCACGCCAGTTACCATCCGGGGCTCTGGACGGGTTTTGGAGATATCAGCGGCCATGACTACTGGCGACTCAAGGCAGCGGTGAAGCATGTGGAATTCCTTGAAGCACCCCGGGCAGGTCCCGGCTGGGCCTCTTTTACCGCCGCCAACGATTACCTTGCAGTCGATCGGACAACAACGGTCTGCCAGGAGCGTTTCACGTTCGTTGTGCTCGTCCGTGAAACGGGATACCTGGTTCTCTGGGAGAGTGTCTTCTTGGCGGCCGGGAAGGAGGTGGTTTTCGGAGACCAGGAGGAAATGGGACTCGGGGTCCGCGTTGCCACGCCACTGGCAGTGGACAACGGGGGCAGGATTGTCGACAGCATGGGCCGTGTCGATGGGAAAGGAATCTGGGGCAGGCAATCGAACTGGTGTGATTACCATGGGCGAATTGGGAAACACCTGCTGGGTGTGACACTGATGCCCCACCCGGACAATTTTCGTCCCAGCTGGTTTCACGCCCGGGATTATGGACTGGTCGTGGCGAATCCCTTTGGTCGGAATGCTTTTACGAAGCAGGAAAAGAGCCGGTTCGTGGTGCCGGTAAAGCAACCTCTTCGCTTGCGCTTTGCCATCCACCTCCACTCTCAACCGCATTCTGTCGGGGCCGTGTTGCCGACCGTGGAACAGATGGGCCGGCAGCGGGAAAGAGCATACCAAGATTATCTCAAGATCCTGCACAGTGGTGGCGGTGTCAGGTAAGATGCGGAGAGAGGAACTGCCCGGAACAAGTGTCATGGAATGCCGAGGTATGAGACGAGTGACCGTCGTATCGAAATCCCGATCCCTGGCGGCCCTGCTTGGGCTGTGGATCGTCGCTGGGCTGGGAAGTTCCTCGCTGGTGGCGCAGCGGGTGGATTTCAATCGTGATATCAAGCCGATCCTGTCCGACACCTGTTACAAGTGCCACGGACCGGATGCCGGGCAACGAAAGGCAGAGCTCCGGCTTGACGTCCGGGAGGGGACTCTTGGTTCCGACCGGGACCAGTCCATCATCGTACCGGGGTCACCAGGAAAGAGTGAACTCTGGAGACGGATCAGTTCGGATGACATGGACTTCCGCATGCCGCCCGAGTCGGCTGACGTCGAGCTCAGTGCTCGCCAGCGGGAATTGATCGGTCGCTGGATCCGCCAGGGAGCAGACTGGCAGGACCACTGGTCTTTTGTCATGCCTCACCGCCCGGCCCAGCCACGTCAATCTTCCTGGCTTGAAAACCCGATTGACTCCTTTATCCTTGCCCGTATCGAGGATGCCGGCCTCTCACCCTCTGCCCGGGCAGACCGGGAAACGCTGATCCGGCGGGTGACACTGGACCTGACCGGGTTGCCGCCTGCCCAGCACGAGATGGATGCTTTCCTTGCAGACATGCGGCCGGGTGCCTATGGGAGGCTTGTGGACCGCCTGCTGGATTCTCCCCGCTACGGGGAGCGGATGGCACTGCACTGGCTGGACGCGGCCCGGTATGCCGATACCAGTGGTTACCAGACGGATGGGATTCGCCACATGTGGCGGTGGCGGGACTGGGTGATAGACGCCTTCAACCGCAACCAGCCCTTTGATGATTTCACCATCGAGCAACTGGCCGGAGACCTGCTTCCGGATCCAACCCCCGCCCAGATCCTGGCGACCGGTTTTAACCGGAACCACCGGGCGAACTCCGAGGGTGGAATTGTCCCGGAGGAGTACCTCGTTGAATACGCGGTCGATCGTGTCGATACCACCGCCACGATCTGGCTGGGGCTGACCATGGGCTGTGCCCGATGCCATAGCCACAAGTACGATCCGATCAGCCAGCGAGAGTTTTACCAGGTGCTTGCTTTTTTTAATAACCTGCCCGAGCGTGGCCGCGTGGCCAAGGAAGGGAACTCCGCGCCGCTGGCACGCTCTCCCACCAGGCAGATGTCCCTGCACTTGCAGGAACTGGAGACACGCATTACCGACGCCGGCCGGCAGCTCGAGGCTCAGCAGGGCCAGCTCCAGGATTCCCTCGAAGACTGGGCGGCTGCCTACCAGCCGGTTGCCGGTGATGACCTGGTCCTGGATCGCGACCTGGCGGTCCGTATTAGCTGGGATGACCTGGCGCATCCGGTGATTGCCGATCCCGGGGAAGAGCCGGCACAGCTGACAGTACCGGAGGGGCAGGGGGAGGCTGTTTTTACCGGGGGCATCCAGGGGAAGGCCCTGCAACTGGCTGCCGGGAGGAGTATCGAGGGGGGGGGCATGATCGGGTTTGACGCCGCCGACCCGATCACGCTTTCGACCTGGGTCCGGCCTCTCTCGATCCAGACCGGGACGATCATGAGTATCCTCAAGGAGGATGATAACCGGGCGTCGGGTTTCAGCTGGAAGCTGGTGGAGAACCGGGTCCAGGTCAATTATGGGCCGCGCTGGCTGGATGATGCGATCATTATTCGCGGCCGGGATCCTCTGCCGGTGGAGCAATGGTCCCACCTGGCACTTGTCCATGACGGGACACAGCTGGCCCGGGGGCTGCATCTTTATGTCAACGGAAAGCGGCAGGAGGTCGATGTCCTGCTCGATATGTTTACCGGAACCTTTGCCACCTCTCCGGCGCTCCAGTTTGGTGTGCAGGGGGAAGAAGCCTACCTGGATGGCCTGCTCGATGAAACACGGTTTTACAAGTGGGCCTTGAAGCCGGAAGAGATCGGCCTGCTGGCAACCGCGGAGTCGATCGGACAGATTCTTGCCATGCCCGCGAAGGATCGTGGAGCGTGGCAACGGGAAAAGCTCCATCGCCTGTTCATGAGCCGTTACGCGGAGGAACCGGCCAGGAATCTTTACCATCGCCAGAGAACACTCCAGAGAGAACGGGATCTGTTCCTGCGGCAGGTCCCCACGGTGATGGTCATGCAGGAGAACTCCCAGCCGCGTCGGACCTTCATGCTTCAGCGCGGTCAGTACGACAGGCCGGGGGAGGAGGTCTCAGCAGGAATTCCTGCCAGCCTGACCGGGGGGGCTGATCGCACGGTGCGTTCCCGCCTGGAACTGGCACGCTGGCTGGTGGACGGGAGTAACCCGCTGACCGCCCGCGTGATCGTCAATCGTTTCTGGCACCAGTATTTTGGACGTGGACTGGTCCGTACGCTGGAGGATTTCGGCTCGCAGGGAGAGATGCCGACACATCCGGATCTCCTGGACTGGCTGGCGATCGAGTTCGTCGAGAGTGGCTGGGATGTCAAGGCGATGCAGCGTTTGATTGTTACCAGTGCGACCTACCAGCAGTCCTCCACGCTTACCCAGGGCCAGCTTTTGGCCGACCCGGAGAACCTGTTGCTGGCCCGCGCCCCGCGGCGCAGGCTCCAGGCCGAGATGATCCGGGACCAGGCGCTGGCAGCCAGCGGTATCCTGGGCGGAACCATCGGGGGCCCCTCGGTCAAACCGTACCAGCCGGAAGGGCTCTGGAAGGAAATTGCCAGCCAGGTGTACGTCCGTGACGACGCGGAGAAACTCTATCGCCGCAGCCTTTACACTTTCTGGAAACGGACCGTGCCGCCTCCGATGATGATGGCCTTTGACGCCTCCTCGAGAGAAACATGCGTGCTCAGCCGGTCCCGGACCAACACGCCGCTCCAGGCACTCGCACTTTTGAACGACGTGACTTTTGTGGAAGCAGCCCGCGTGCTGGCCGCAGAGACGATTCGTCGTGGTGGTGCCGAGCCGGCCGATCGGCTTGCCTGGGCTTTTCGTCAGCTGACGTCCCGCCTGCCAGCCGATGAGGAGATGGCAATCCTGGAGAAAGCCCTCGGGCGGTCACTGGCCCGTTACCAGTCCGCCCAGGAATCGGCTGCAAAACTGGTTGATTTTGGAGAGACCGGGGTGGCTGCCGGAAGTGACCTGGTTCAGCTGGCCGCCTATACAAGCGTGGTCAACCTGATGATGAACCTTGACGAGGTAGTAAACCGCGAGTGATCGCGGCCGTGTGAGGATCCCTGGAGAATCCAGCCATGTTTCGACGAGTTTCCGACCAGTGTCCATTAACCCCTGGTGAACGAACTGCCTGGGATTACAGCCGCCGGCAGTTTTTTGGACATGCCGGTATTAGCCTGGCAGGTGCCGCGGCCGCCACCCTCGGTGCAGGGTCGCTTGCTGGATCTGACTTTGCCGAGCAGGGGCGCGCCGGTGGACTGACCGGGGTCCCCCATTTCCAGCCCCGCGCTCGCCGTGTGATCTACCTCTGCCAGTCCGGGGCTCCCTCGCAGATGGATCTTTATGATTACAAGCCGGGTCTGGCTGATCGTTTTGGCAAGGACCTGCCCGATTCGGTCCGGCGGGGACAACGACTGACCGGGATGACGGCCAGCCAGGAGCGTTTCCCGATTGCCCCCACGCAGTTCAAGTTCCAGCAGCGGGGGGACAGTGGCGCCTGGGTAAGTGAACTTCTGCCGTACACGGCGGGGATTGCGGACCGGCTCTGTTTTATCCGCACGATGTTCACCGAGGCGATCAACCATGACCCGGCGATCACGTTGATGCAGACCGGTAGCCAGCTCGCCGGCCGTCCCAGTTTTGGCGCCTGGCTTTCCTATGGCCTGGGGACCATGAACGAGGACCTGCCGACTTTTGTCGCGTTGACCTCCGGCAGCGGAGGCCAGCCTCTTTACGATCGGCTCTGGGGAGGAGGATTCCTGCCGAGCAGGCACCAGGGAGTCAAGTTCCGGCGTTCCGGGGATCCGGTCCTGTTCCTTTCCAATCCCCCGGGAGTGACGCGCCGTGATCGACGAGGGTTACTGGATGACCTGGCGCAACTGAACGGTCTGCGGCTGGAGAAACGTGGGGATCCGGAAATTGCCACGCGGATGGCCCAGTACGAGATGGCCTACCGGATGCAGGTATCGGTACCGGAACTGACAGATATCTCGGATGAACCTGCATCCGTACTGGACCTTTATGGCAGCAGCGTGACCGAGCCAGGGTCGTATGCTGCCAACTGCCTGCTTGCACGCAGGCTGGTTGAGCGAGGAGTCCGCTTCGTGCAGCTTTACCATCGCGGCTGGGACCAGCATACCCATCTGCCGAAGAATATCCGTACCCAGTGCCAGGATACCGACCAGGCATCCGCTGCCCTGGTTCAGGACCTGGCCAGGCAGGGAATGCTCGAGGATACGCTGGTTATCTGGGCGGGAGAGTTTGGCCGTACCGTCTACTGCCAGGGAACGTTGACACCGGAGAATTACGGTCGCGATCATCATCCTCGCTGCTTCACGATCTGGCTGGCCGGGGGTGGCATCAAGCCCGGTATCACGGTGGGCCAGACCGATGACCATAGTTACAACATTGAAGAGGATCCGATCCATGTCCATGATCTGAATGCCACGCTGCTACATTGCCTTGGCATCAGGCACACGGGGTTGACCTTCAAGTACCAGGGGCGTCATCATCGCCTGACGGATGTCCACGGGAAACTCGTTTCCAAGATTCTCTCCTGACCAGGGTTTCCATTGTTTCCTGGCATGCCTGCCAGGGGATAAAATGTCACACGGGAGCAACGATGTTATTGAAGTACGTGAGAGGAGAAGAGGATGGCGTCTGATTTTGAAGGCAAGGTTGTCCTGGTGACCGGGGGAACGCGGGGGATTGGCAAGGCACTGGCCCTGCAGCTGGCAGAGGAAGGTGCCCTGCTGGCACTCAACTACATGTCCCGCACGGACGATGCAGAGCAGGCGGTGCAGGAAGTGGAACAATCCGGGGGGCGGGCCATCGCGATTGCGGGGGATGTGTCCCAGCCGGATGCGGCCCGCTCGATTGTGGAAACGGCACGGGAGGCACTCGGGGCTATCGACATGCTTGTCACCTCGGCGGGCATCAGCATCCCGGGGCCGGCGGACGAGATTAGCTGGGAACGCTGGCGAACCACCATGGGGATCAACCTGGATGGCACCTTTAACATGATCTATGCCGTCAAGGACGAGATGATCGAGCGCCAGTTCGGCAGGATCGTGACCGTCTCCTCGATCGCCGGGTTGAGGGAAAGGGAAAACCAGCTCCCCTATTCCACCTCCAAGGCAGGGGTGATCGCCATGACCCGCTGTGCCGCCCAGGCCTGGGGTCGTTACAATATCCGTGTCAATTGTGTCTGCCCGGGACTGACCGAGACCGAGATGGCGCACACGCTCTCGCCGGAAGTCCACGAGGTGATCATGGAAGCGACGCCGCTGGGAAGAATTGGCAGGCCGGACGAGATCGCCAACCTGGCACGTTTCCTGCTGAGTGAACAGTCAAGCTTCATGACCGGCCAGACGGTGGTTGCCAGTGGCGGACGAGTCATGCTTCCCGGGTAAACCTGAATCGATGCAGACTATCCTCGCAGAACCGTTCTTTGATCCTGCCGATGCCGGCTTGAAATACCTGCCGGAGGGGCCGGTCTCTTGTGACCAGGGTCGGATCAGCTGGGTCGCTATTCAACATGGTGCCGAGGCGAATCTCGGCTCGCTGAATGAACTGGATCTGGTCAGTGGGGAGAACCGCTGCTGGCCCCTGCCTGGCCGACCGGGATTTGCTTTTCCTACGGAACAGGCCGGGCTCTTCCTGGTCGGTCTGGAACGCCATCTCTACCTGTTTGACAGGACCACGGGCGAGTGCAGGCCAGTCAGTGATGAAGTCGACCAGGGCGTGGAGGGGACGATCATTAACGATGCTGTCCCCTTTGCCGAGGGGATCGTGCTGGGAACCAAGGACCTGGCCTTTGCCGACCAGAAAGCGGGGCTTTATCTCTGGCGGGCCGATGACCAGTCGCTGCTCCAGCTTCGAGATGACCAGGTCTGTTCCAACGGGAAGGTAATCTGGCCGGATGGTGACAGCTGGCGACTCCTCGATATCGATACACCGACACAAACCGTCGTGGAGTATCGACTGGACGTGGGACAGGGGACGCTCAAGGAGGTGGGGGTCGTGCTGGACCTGACAGACCTGGACATTTTTCCCGATGGCATGGTGGCCACAGCGGATCAGAGGAGCGTGGTGATCGCTTTCTATAATCCAGGCGATGCCCCCCATGGTGTGGTTCGGCAATATGGCCTTGCTACAGGGGCCCTGGAGTGCGAGTGGCAGTTGCCAGGGAGTCCCCAGGTCACCTGTCCATTGCTGCTGGAGTACCAGGGAGAGGTTCAGCTGGTGGCAACGACCGCGGCAGAAAACATGTCCGCGGAGAGACTGGCTCTTTATCCCCGGTCGGGCTGCTTCTATGCGGCCCCGACCATGTTTAAAGCGGCTCCGCAGGATTACCGGTTTATCGCCAGTCAACTGGAAGGACTTGGTGGATCCTAAATAGAGGGGGGTTTACAGGGTAGTCATCTATCCGTTATCAGTTAAGAGTCTAAAGGCGGGCCATGCTGGCCCACTCACTCTCACCTATCCGCCCGTTTCCGGGCCGGGGAAGAGCACGGTATGGCCAAGAAAAAGCGAAATGACGACGATATTGTCGACGGTGATTGGAAAGAAGTCGGGGATGACGATCCTGTAGAGGATGACGTGGTCGAAGAAGATCAACGGAACGACGACTCTGACGATGACTTGGATATTGACTCCGATGATGACTCCGATGATGACTCCGGGGATGACTCCGGGGATGATGAGAAGAAGAAGCCGTCAGGCAAGAAATCACGAGGGCGTCGCCGATCCCGGCGGAAGCCGGCCGATGAGGACGAGGATGGAGATCAGGCTGGAGAGGAAAAGTCATCCGATCAGGAACAGCAGCCTGCCGAGCCGGAGGAAGAGGAGGATCCAGAGCCGTCGGAGCCGGATCATCCAGATGCCGTGGCCGTGCTCAAGGACCTGGGTGCCCGCCTCGATCTGAATAAATGGGAAAGCGTCTGGCGGATTATTTTCTATGAAAACCATGACGATGCCGTCCTGGAACAGATTCACGGTTTGCCCTGCCTCAAGGAAATCTGGTTGCTGGGAACCAAGGTTTCCAAGGAAGGTCACGAGTCGCTCAAGGAACGGATGCCGGAACTGACGATCTACTACGAGTGATCCTTCCATGGGGAGGGGCAGATCTTTCCGCCAGCAGGGGGCTGTTTTTTGCCTCCCAGCCGACAATCGTGATGCCACGATCGGGATTCGTCGATATAATACTGATCTCAGGGGCACCACCTTCGCGGGACTTGTATTCAGATGGCAATGACATGTCGAGAATTCGCTGCTGATCTGAACCGCCGGTCTGTTTTGCAGGCCGGTTTCTCCAGCCTGCTGGGGATCTCCCTGCCCGGGCTCCTTCAGTTACAGGCGGCAAGCGGTACAAAGGGTCGCAGAACGGCGCTCATTTTTGTTGAACTTGCTGGCGGTCCGACTCAGTTTGAGACATATGACCCCAAGCCGGATGCGCCGAGCGAGTTCCGGGGCCAGTTCGAGCCGGTCGCGACGACGGTTCCAGGCATCCAGTTCAGCGAGTGGATGCCCGAGCAGGCAAAAATTGTCGAGCGGCTCTCTGTCATTCGTTCCATCCACCATGGTCATAACAGCCATGATCCGTCCAGCCATCTTTCGCAGACAGGGTATTACAAATCGGGTCCGAAGGGTGGTCCGAACCAGTCACCGTGTATTGGATCCGTGATCGCACGAGTCCGTGGCCCGAATGCACCATCCCTGCCGGCCTATGTTGCTGTTCCCGACACGATGCGGAACGGTCGGGCGGCTTACCTGGGGCAGTCGTGCAATCCATTTGAAGCGGGCGGAGATCCGAACAGTGACAAGTTCGAGGTGCCTAACCTGCAACTCACGAAAAACGTGTCGATCGACCGGCTCAGTGACCGCCGCAGCCTGCTGACAACCCTCGATGTCCGCCGGGGGTTACGGGATCTGGAAGGCGCGACCAGGGCGGTGGATGATTTTTCCCAACAGGCTTTTGACCTTGTTTACGGATCCCGCGCCCGAGAGGCTTTTGATATCTCCCAGGAGTCTG
>CAYYZW010000138.1:0-17831 GCA_964476375.1 uncultured Pirellulaceae bacterium | reverse complement strand
GTCGCTGATCCGCGTCAAGGTGAAATCGAGTGAACGCAGGCTGGATAACCTGGCAAGTTTCTGCATCTCCAGGCCATCGATATCCCAGCCGGCAAACGAGATTAGCTCCAGCTTTCCCCTCTCGTTGTAGTAGTGCTCTCCCGGAAGGAGCGTCCGCTCCACCGGGTTTCCCAGCACGTCGGTACGGTCGTCCTTTCCGACCAGGAAGACACGGTCGTCCCTGCTGGGATCCCAGGACGGATAAAACCAGCCCCCGTTGTCCGTACCGGATGGGCCGACACTGTAGAGCAGGGCCCCCTTCTCCAGTTTCCGGTAACGGAGCGGCTGGTCGACCTTGATGTCGTTCGGGATCGACTGCGGGAAATCGCCCACAAGGACTTCCAGGTTCTCCGGGTAGGCCCTGTTTTCCATCTGGTACTGGCGGATGGCGATACATGTCTCGATTGCCTTACGGGTCATGAGCGATTGCTCAACCCGTTCGATCGCCGCGACGGAGGTGGGCAACATGATCGAGGTCAATGCCAGTTCGACGTTGCGACTGGCATCAAACAGGCTGCCGCTGCGGAGGCTGAAGGTCATGCCGAGAAACCCGGATCGACTGAATCCTGCATTGCGAAGCTCCTCGATCATTTGCTGGCGAAACTCGTCCACGGCAGCCCGCCTCTGCCTCGGATCTTCGATCTTGAGGATCTCCACCAGGTGGTCAAAGCGGTCATTCTGAAGGCGAAAGACCTCGTTCCAATCGGCCAGGCTGAGCTGCAGGTCGACCAGCACGGGATTGTTGACATGGGCACCGGTGACCGCAGCAAGGCCTGCAGCGCCCTGTCGCTGGATCGCCTGGGATATGCCGAGAGCCGCGAACCGCTCTGCAAGATCAAATGCCTGCACCGGCAAACGGGGTGCTGGAATGGTTGCCAGGTCTGCCTTGAAGTTGTCGAGCAGTTCGGCCGTGAGCTGCGGGTGTGAAAGCCACTGGCAAACTGCCTGGTTGGCCATCTCCTGGACGGCGATTCCCACCAGCGTCTCGAGGATAAAATAACCCTGGCCCAGGCGCTCTCCCAGCTGCAGGACAGCAAGGATGTCCCGGCCGGCATCTTCCAGCCTGTTCTCGGTGAGGGCATGCATGGCCCGTGCCAGGTAGGCGCGTGAGATTGACCGTGCACTGCCGGGAAGAGGCAGCAGCGCAGAGATCAGCTGGCCATTATTGCTGTGGTAGTACTGGAAGTAGCGTTCGCGCTTCAAAAGCGGTTGGATCTCGTTGAGCAGCGTCTGCTGGCGATCAAGCCATGCAGCCGCCACGGGGATTTGCGCAGCGGTCCAGGGCTGCTCAAAGATGATGTCGTAGCCAACCGGGTAGGATTCCAGTTGCCGGTCGCTGCCGGCAAGTTCAATTCCCAGGGCTACAGCCGTTGCCTTTCCGGCCGGGTTTTCCATGGTGTCATCGTTGGACCATTCACCAGGGACCATGGTTTCGAAGAGTCCTGCTGCCAGGTTTTCGGCAGTCGGAACGTGCCTGAGTCCATGCCGGTTCAGTTCCGCCAGGAAATCGGCCCTGGCAATGTCCAGCGGGGGCATGCCGGCGGCATCGACCTTGAGTGACACGTCCAGCGGACGCGGCCAGTGCAGCAGCAGGCCGTAGGCCAGGAAAAGGATGACGGCGGGCAGAAGGGATTTTTTCATCGGGTACGATCCACAACGGACGTCCAGGGGACTGGTATCATAGTCTACCAGCGTGAACCTGTGCCAACATTCACGCATCCCGCGAGGAGCCAGACAGGTCATGAATCAACAGGAGGATCTATCGCCCGATGACCTGGCGGTGCCGCCGCCGGACAAGCGGTCACTGTGGCAATTGCTGCGGAGCGGGGAGGCAGATATCCCTGCCCTCGTTTTACTGCCACTGGCGGCCGCATCGATCGTGAGCGGGATCGGGGTGCTGCTTTACTCCCTGGTCACTTTCTTTGTGGTCGAGGGCTGGCTTTCTGATGATATTATTGGCCCCTGGATCTGCTTGCTTGGAGTGGTGATCTACCTGGCCCTTGTTTACCTGGCCAGGCGGCGGATCTATCGGCAGCTACTGGTGACATTCCCCGTCTGGATTGCCGGGGGACTGGTGGCCCAGTTTCGCACGCGGGCATTCTGGAAAGCGACCGGTCTGACTGCCCTGGTGGCGATTGTCACGGGCGTCCTGATAGCAATCCTGGCGGAGTTCTTTAGCGATGATGAAGAGATCGCCTTTTTCGGGATCGTACAGGTCGCGAGTGGTCTCGTTCTGCTGTTATGGATTGAGGTTTACCGGCGATCTGCCGGCCTGATCTCGAACGAAGCAAGAAACCAGGTTGAGAAGGACGATCCCCAGGCCACACCTGCTTCCGAATCACCTCCATCGCTGTGGCGCTGGCTACGGTCAGGAGAGGCGGGGCTCGGAGCGGAACTCGCGCTGCCCCTGGTGATGACATTTATCGTTATCGGGCTGGCGCTGTTCCTCTTCTACATTTTCGCCTACTTGTTTATTGGTGAATTTGGTCGTGTCCCTCTTGAAGAAGCTGGCATCTTCCTGGCCTGCCTGTTGGGCGGCGTGTTGTACATGGGTTATCTCTACGCCTGCCCTGTTTCGGTTGTTCTCCCCCGCCCGTCGTACTACCTCTGGAACCGCAGGTTCGGGATTGCTTTGCTGGTGACCGGCCTGATGGCGATCATTACCGCCGTGGCGATCATGTCCGTTGACGAGCAATTGAAGGTTGCGCCGATTCAAGAAGATGAGAAGAGCTTTGGCCTGGTCGGAATCCTGTTGGTCGGCATCGGGATCACGCTGGGACTGTGGGTCAAGGTCTACCGCCGCTTTACCAGCCCGCACGCGGAAACACGATCGCCGACGGTGGTGGTGACAAGCCGGGGCTTTGTCCGGGGAATCCTGCGTTTCCTGTTCTGGGCCGTGATCATCCTGGGGACGACCATGCTGAGTGTACTTCTCGTGGGCAATTCTGGCCGCCAGCAGCGGCCCATGGATTATTACTGGTGCCAGTTTCTGCTGCTGGTGCCCCTGGTCTTTGTCAGCTGGGCGAGCTGTCGCCGTGCAGGACCGACCTGGGACTGGCTTTTTGCCCTGCTGGTTTCACTTCATGCGATTGTCCTGCAGCTGCTCTTTACCTTTGACCTCTGGTCTCCCAGCCTCCCGCTGCTGAAGGGATTCATGCTGGGGCTGCTGCTGGTGCTGCCGGCCCTGGGTTTCGCTTTTATCCGCCGCCTCTTCCAGCGGCGGGCGTCCTTTGCCCTGGCAATGTTTTTCCTCTTCACGATCTCGCAGGTCGTGGTCACGAGCCTGCTCGTGCAGGGGAACTGGCACCGCGACTCCAAGGCCACCGGCGGTTTCAATATCATCGATCACCGTCGGGCAGTGCTACTCAAATACCGACTCATCCAGCAGCAGCCGGTAGATGGTCCCCTCGTAGCCGACAATCAGCAGTTCGCCATCGGCGGCAAGGCCGAACGAGGCCGGTTTCTCCGGCACGGTACCAATCTTGCGAACCTTGACCAGGGTACGATCGACCTGGGTCATCGCCCAGATCGTCCTTGATTCAAAATCGCTGAAGATGTAGGCCCCCACGTAGGAGGGGCTGCGCGTGCCGCGGTAGACGTAACCGCCTGTGACCGAAACGCCGTCCTTGCGGCGATAGGAGAGGACCGGGGGCGTGTATTTTTCCCCGCGGCGACGGTACTGGTTGGAAAAGGGGGCAAACCCCTCGAACACGTTCCAGCCGTGGTTCTCGCCGATACGTGGCATGTTGACCTCCTCGAACAGGTTCTGGCCGATGTTTCCCACGTACATCTCGCCGGTCTTGGAGTCCCAGCTAAACCGCCAGGGCATGCGGAACCCGTAGGCCCAGATCTCCGGCCGGATCGCCTCACCGGCATCCTTGAACGGGTTGGTGCCGGGGATGGCGTACTCCTTCCCCTCGTCCCGGTGGTCCACGTCGATGCGGAGGATCTTGCCAAGGAAGATGCTCATGTTCTGGCCGTTACCGAGCGGATCTTCCTGTGGACCGCCGTCACCGGCCCCGATATAGAGGTAACCATCGGGACCGAAAGCGAGCATGCCGCCCCAGTGCAGCTCGGTCGGCTGCGGGATCTGCAGCAGTCGCCTCGACGCGCCGCCGATGTCTTGACTCAGGTCCGCGGTCGCCTGGCGCTCGACGATCACCGGCGAGAAGACGTCGTTCTCGCGGACATGGTAGTTCAGGTAGTACTTGCGGTTTTCAAGGAAATCAGGATGAAAGGCCAGGCAGAGCACCCCCTCGAACTGCCCGGTAATTGCCTCGTGGCTGATATCGGCAAAAAGTTCCTTGCTGTCACTCCCGGCCCCCTTGGTCAGCTGGTAGATCTTGCGCGTCTTCTGTTCGACGACGAGGTAGCAGTCGGAGGTGACGGGCTTGGCGATAAACCAGACAGGGTGGTCAAAACGCATCTCCTCCGAATGCAGGGGAACGACCGAGGCGGGCCTGGCGACCGCGGCAATTTCTGTCGGCATGCCGGGATAGGCCCTGCCGATCTTCTGCCGGAGTGTTGAGAGGTACTCGACCAGGTCGACGAACTGCTGCTGCTTGACCGTCTTGTAGAGATCGCTCGGCATCAGCGAGGTGGGGCTCCGCTTCTGTTCCTCGATATCCTCCAGCGGGATCTTTAGCAGCATGCCCTCGGAATCGAGCAGCTGGATCTCGCTGTCGGTCCGCCGCCGCAGGACACCGGTATGGCTCTTGCCGTCATTGGTGATCACGATCTGGGAGGCGTAATCGGGGTGGATGCCGGCACTCGGTTCCAGCACCGACTTGATCAGCTGGTCACGGGTATACTTGTCACCGATCACCGCCAGGCTGGGGCCAGCCAGTTGCTGTTTTCCAGAGAGGGCGTGGCACTTGGTGCAGGCCGCCTGCTTGGACTGGAAAACTCGCCTGCCGGCAGCCGCATCGCCGGCGTGGGCCGCGGCTGCCCGGTAGCTTTCCAGGATTGCCTTGGTGTCATCCTGAGCGCGAAGCGGGCTTGCCAGGCTGGCAGGGAGGACGAGGGCCGAAAGGAGAATCGCGTGGAGAGAGCGGTGCATGGGGAATTCCTCAGGGTGGTGTGAAGTCCCCTGATTCTAGGTCTCGTTCCGGGCAGTCTCAACGGCCCGGCATGATGGAATTACTTCAGCCCCACGCTGCGGCCGTCGAGCTTCCAGGCCGGGTCGATCTTCACACCCAGGTGGACCAGGGCCGTGACCGGCAGGTCGACCAGGTAGGTCTGCTCTTGGATCTTTCCCTGCCGTGCCGCCGTGCCACTAACGATCAGGAAGACCGTGCGAATCTCGGGGACCTTCTGGCCATCACTGTGTCCGGTTCCCTTGCCACCGTGATCGGTGGAGACCAGCACAAGCCAGTTCTCCCTCGCGCGACCGGGACGACTGTCAATCGCCGCCAGCAACTGTCCGACCTGCCCGTCGACCACCTCGATTGCCGCCACGTACGGTTTCACCGAGGGGTGAAAGCCAACCCTGTGGCCGGTCTCGTCGACCGATCCGAAGTAGACCATTGTGGCATGGGGATCACCCTTCTTGAGATGAAGGCTGGCATCCCGGGCAATCTCCGCGTCATGCTCGATGTATTCTCCCAGGTTTGCTGACAGGTAGTTTTTCTTCAGGTCGGCGGCGCTGACGATATGCTCGTCGATCGGTGACCAGTCGACAAACGAGGCGGTCCGCGCCTGCGGGAACTGGTCCTTGAGCCGCTTGAAGAAATGGGGAAACTCGATGTAATTTTTCCCTTTAAACTCGTTGTCGTGAACCCCGTGCTTGTCGGCCCAGACCCCGGTCAGGATGCTCGACCAGCCAGGCCCACTGATGGTATTGTTCTTGCTGTAGCGAGTGCCGAGGATCTGCGTGCTGTCGGCAAAGGCGCTGGTCTTGATCAGCTTGTCGAGGTTGGGCGTCTTGGCGGCGGCCAGGGCATCGGGCCGTACACCGTCAATCCCGATCACCAGCACCCGCTGCGCTCCGGGGTCCTGAGCCGGAAGCAGACAGGCCGATCCCAGCAGCAGAAAAGTTACCCAGGGCAGTAGTCTTTGCTTTGTGCGATGCATGGTAATTGTCCTGGCATGGGCGAATTGTTTTATGCTGTCTGTGTGGCAGGTTCCCTTATTATGCCACAAACCCTGCCCGGACAAGGGGCCCCTGTTTCCTCGCACAGTCCGTGCGAGGCGACGAAAAGGAGAGTAGATTATTGGACAGCGATAGGACCTTTTGTCCCGCTGCCACTGCCTGTAGTTTTGCCAGACCGAAGATCATCTTTTCGTCCATGTTCATGACTCGCCCGGTTCATCACGTGCTGGTAAAGAAAATGAAAAAACTATTTCCACGTACCGTTTTATCTGCGGTTTTGACAATCATGATGCTGGGTCTGTTCATTTCCAGCACAGCCGCTGTCGAACAACCACCGAACGTCATTCTGATCTATACCGATGACCAGGGCACTGTCGACCTGAACTGTTATGGTGCCAGGGATCTGATCACCCCGGAATTAGATAAACTCGCGACGCAGGGGGTGCGGTTTAGCCAGTTCTATGCGGCGGCCCCTGTCTGTTCGCCATCACGCGCCGCTGTTCTTACGGGACGTTTCCCACAACGCGCAGGTGTACCCGGTAATGTCTCCTCGCAACCTGGTGGCACCGGCATGCCAAGTTCACAAATCACGATGGCCGAGATGTTTCACTCGGCTGGCTATCGAACAGCACACATTGGAAAGTGGCATTTGGGATTTAACAAGGACACGATGCCGAACAACCAGGGCTTTGACTACTCCTTCGGGCATATGGGTGGATGCATCGACAACTATTCACATTTCTTTTATTGGAATGGACCCAACCGCCACGACCTCTATTGCAACGGCCAGGAAGTATGGCGGGACGGGCAATATTTTCCGGAACTCATGGTCGAGCAGGCCTCCCAGTTCATGAAACAAGAATCCGAAAAACCGTTCTTCATGTATTTTGCCATGAACATTCCTCATTACCCTCTGCAAGGAACGGAAAAGTGGCGTACAGCATACCAGCACCTCAAGGAACCCCGGCGCAGGTATGCCACGATGGTCTCCACCATGGATGAAATGATCGGCAGGCTCCTGGCTCACGTCGAAGAACTAGAGATTCGCACGAACACGATCATCGTCTATCAATCCGACCATGGCCATTCACAAGAAGTTCGCACCTTTGGCGGTGGCGGCAGCGCCGGGATTTATCGTGGCGCCAAATTTAGTCTGTTTGAAGGAGGCATTCGAGTCCCTGCGATGATCAGCTGGCCCGGGCATCTGCCAGCCAATCAAGTCCGCGGACAACTGGCGACTGCCTGTGATTGGCTCCCAACACTGGCCAAGCTCACCGGAATTGAGTTACCAGCACATCGAATCGATGGAACGGACATTAGCGGACTGATTCAATCCAACCGGACAAAAAGTCCGCATGATGTTTTCCATTGGCAGACAGGGGGAGGTAAAAACCCCGCCTGGGCGGTACGACAGGGGCCCTGGAAACTGCTTGGCAACCCGAAAGATACCAGTCAAAAAGCTCCGCTTACTCAAGCCGACAAGCTGTTCCTCGTGAATCTGGATGAGGATCCCAGCGAGTTGACCAACCTCGCCACGCGGCACCCGGAACGTGTCACCGCGTTGCAAGAACTGCACGAACAATGGCTGCTGGACCTCCGGTAGAGCGCCTGCCGAAGGGGTTGTAGAACAGGGACACAGGGACGTCATGGGAACGAAAAATAACACTCAGCAATGCAGGGTATCCCACAGCATGAGCCGCTCACGTAATTTTTTTCTGCTTCTTTTGGCCGCCGGCCTGACCATCCTGGCCGGCCATAACCTGGCCCAGGATGATGACACCGCCCGCACAGTGACCCAGGCGGATATGCCACGGATTCCCCATACCGATCCATCCGACGCGGTGGCCACATTCACGCAGGCCCGTGAATTCACGCTGGAACTGGTCGCCTCCGAGCCGCTGGTCTCCGACCCGGTCGACGCCTGCTTTGATGAACTGGGCCGCATGTACGTGGCCGAGATGCATGGATACCCCTTCTCCCAGGAGCCGACGAGGCTCAACCCGGCCGGGGGTGGAAAGAAAGATGCCGGCATCATCCGCCTGCTGGAGGATGCCGACGGGGACGGGAGAATGGACAAAAGCACGGTGTTTGCCGACACGCTCAGCTGGCCGACCTCCGTACGCTGCTACAACGGGGGCGTCTTCGTGATCGCCCCCCAGCATCTCTATTACCTGAAGGACACCGACGGAGACCGCAAGGCAGATCTGCGCGAGGTGATCCTCAGCGGTTTTGGCCGTGATAACGTGCAGTCGGTCACCAACGGGCTGCAGTGGGGGCTGGATAACAAGATCTACTTCGCCGCCGGGCGAAATCCCAAGGCGCTATTGCACCGCGGCAAGCCGCTCTTTCCGGTCAGCGGTATCGACCTTCGCTTTGATCCCCGCACCGAGAAGTTCGAGCGTGTGACCGGGGGGCTGCAGTTTGGTCACACGGCGGACGCCTGGGGAACGCGCTTCGTCTGCAGTAACAGCAACCACATGCAGCAGGTGGTCTATCCCCAGCGGTACCTGGCACGCAACCCTTACTTCGTTGCCTCCGGGCTGGTGCGCAGCGTGGCCAGCGACGGGGCCAGTGCGCGGGTCTTCCGGACCAGTCCACCCGAGCCCTGGCGGATTGTCCGGCAGAAATGGCGGGCGCTGGACAAGGGGTACAAGCTGGTCTTTAACAAGGACGGCGGCTGGGAGTTCATCCCGCTGGACCCGACCAAGAAAAAAGGGGCCGTGCCAACCGAGTATCCGGTCGGGTACTTCACCTCGGCAACCGGGATCACCATCTACCGCGGCGATGCCTATCCTGAAGAGTTTCGAGGAAATGCCTTCGTGGGGGATGTCGGTGGCAACCTGGTCCACCGCAAGACGGTGAACGCCGATGGCGTGATCTACCGTTCGGCGCGTGCCGATGAGGGGACCGAGTTCTTGCGATCGACGGATAACTGGTTTCGGCCGGTGAATTTCGTCAACGCCCCGGATGGCACGCTCTATGTGCTGGATATGTATCGTGAGACAGTGGAGCATCCCTACTCCATCCCCGAGGAGATCAAGGAATTCCTGCACCTGACCAGCGGGATCGACCGCGGGCGAATCTACCGGCTGGTCAGCCCCGGGATGAAGCGAGTGGTGCCGGTCAAGCCGGGCCAGCTCGAACTGGCTGAACTGGTCAAGCTGCTGGGCTCAGGCAACGGCTGGATGCGGACCACGGCGCAGCGGCTGCTCTGGGAACGGCAGCAGAAGCAGGCGATTCCCCTGCTGGAGAAATTCCTGGCCGAGACTGACCAGCCGCTGGGGCGGCTGCATGCCCTTTGCACGCTCGATGGTCTTGGCGCGTTGACGGCTCGCCACGCGATGGCAGGGCTGATGGATGAACATCCACGGGTTCGGGCGCATGCGATCCGGCTTTCCGAGCCGCTCCTGGATGACCATCCCGAGCTGGTCACTCGGCTGCTTGAGCTGACAGCCGATGAGAACGAACATGTTCGCTTTCAGCTTGCTTTTTCCCTGGGGGAGACGACCGATCCGCAGGGCCTGGAAGGGCTGGCAGCGATGGCTCGCAGCGGATCCAATGGCCCGGAGGTGCAGTCCGCGATCTATTCCTCGCTGGGAACCTCGGCTGACAGGCTCGCGGCGATATTGATCGCTGACAGGGAGTTTCTCAGGCAGAAGCATGCCGGGCCACTGCTTGTGCAACTGGCGCTGATCGTGGGTGCGAATCCCCAGGCCGGCCCGTCGGTCGGTCTGCTCTCCTCGGCGACCGCCGCCGACGTTCCACTTTCGATCCAGCAGCAGGTCCTCTCGGGCCTGGGAGAGGGGCTTACCCGGCGTGGTTCCTCCCTGGAGAAATTACTGGCGGCAGATTCCCTGCCCGCGCCGCTCAGGGAACAGCTGGCAGGCTTGTTCAGGCGGGCTGTGACACTGGCGACCGATGGCGAGCAGGAGGTTGCCAGGCGTGAAGGGGCGATCCGGCTGTTGGCCTTTACGGATTTCAAAACAGCCAGGGATGCCCTGGCGGGCTTTCTCTCGCCACAGGTGCCGCAGTCGCTTCAGCGGGCGGCGGTCGAGGCCCTCGCCGCCCAGCAGTCGGATGACGTCGTTCCGATCCTGCTCACCGGCTGGCGGGGAATGAGTCCTGTTGTTCGCCGTGATGTGGTTGACTCGATCATGCCCCGGCCCGCGCGAATTGAGCTGCTGCTCTCGGCGGTCAAGGATGGAACGATCAAGCGAAGCGACATTGAGCGGGACAAGAAGCAGCTGCTGTTGAAACATCCCAATGCCACTGTGCAACAACGCAGTCGGGAATTGTTTGCCGGAGAGGTCAACTCGGATCGGGCGAAAGTTGTTGCCCAGTACCAGGGAGTGCTGGAGCTGGAAGGGAATGCGGCCCGGGGGCTGGAGGTCTTCAAGATGAAATGTGCCGTCTGTCACCAGGTGGGAGAGGTGGGTCACCGGATCGCACCGAACCTCTCCTCGGTACAGAACAAGTCAGAAGCAGACCTCTTGCTTGCTGTTTTAGATCCCAACCGGGAGGCCCAGCCAAACTTCAATGTCTACACCGTGATTACCGGCGAGGGCCGCGTCCTGACCGGCATCATCACCGCCGAGACGGCGAACAGTATTACCTTGCTGCGGGCCGAGTCGAAGCGGGACGTGGTGCTTCGCAGCAATATCGAGGAGCTGCTTTCCACGGGACTGTCGCTGATGCCGGAGGGGTTGGAAAAGGAACTCAATCGCCAGCAGCTTGCGGACGTGATCGCGTTTATCAAATCGATCAAGCCGCCGGCCAAATGACGAGGCTTTGGTGCGTGGCTGGATCCATAGTAAAATGGGCATGGTTATCGCTCACTATCTGGTTTTCATCTCATGATTCTATTTTTTCACAGAAAAGTGACCTGCCTGCTTGCGGCCGGCCTCCTGCTGGCGGTCCCTGGGGCCGGCGCAGCGCAGGATCCGGCGGCTGAGCAGTTTGAACAGCAGGTTCGCCCGCTGCTGGTCAGGCACTGCCTGAAGTGTCATGGTGCGAAAAAACAGGAGGGGGGGCTGAGGCTCGATTCCCGTGAGGCGATCCTCAAGGGCGGAGAAACTGGCCCGGCCGTTGTCGCCGGCAAGCCTGCCGAGAGCCTGCTGCTGGAGGCCGTCCGGTACGAGAGCCTGGAGATGCCTCCCACTGGCCAGTTGACGGAGCAAGCGATAGGGCAGCTGGAAAACTGGATCGCCGCCGGGGTTGCCTGGCCCCGGGCATCCCAGTCGATTCGCGAGTCCGAGGGTGGTATCAGCGCAGCGGATCGCCGCTGGTGGGCTTTTGTGCCGCTTTCCAAGCCACGCCCCCCAAAGGTCCGTCACAATGACTGGTCCCGAAATGAAATTGACAGGTTTGTTCTTCGGCGGCTGCGGGATAACCAGATGCAACCGGCACCCCGTGCGGATCGATCCACGCTTGTCCGGAGACTCTATTTTGACCTGGTGGGCCTTCCGCCCACACCAGGTGAGGTGGATAACTTTGTCCAGCAGGACGCTCCGGATGCCTGGGAGAAGCTGGTCGACCGGCTGCTTGATGACCCACGTTACGGGGAGCACTGGGCACGCTACTGGCTGGACCTGGTCCGCTATAGCGATTCGGACGGCTGGAACCAGGATGCTTACCGGCCCACGATCTGGCGCTACCGTGATTACGTGGTACGGGCATTTAACGAGGACAAGCCCTACCCGCAGTTTGTCCGCCAGCAACTGGCCGGGGACGAGATCGAAGGGGATGACCCGCAGCACCTGGACGCTGCCGGTTTCTTGAGGCTGGGGCTCTACGAGTACAACCAGCGGGATGCCGTGGGCCACTGGAATGACATCATGAACGAGATGACCGATGTCGCCGGGGATGTCTTCCTGGGGATGAGCATGGCCTGTGCCCGCTGCCACGACCACAAGTTCGATCCCGTGCCGCAGCAGGATTACTTCAGGCTGAGGGCTTTCTTTGAACCGATCATCTGGCGGGATGACCTGCCTGCGGCGACCGACGCCGAAAAGCAGCAGTACCACGAGAAGCTGTCAGCCTGGCAGCAGGCGACGAGCGAGATCCAGGCCCGTATCGATGTCCTGCTCGATCCATACAACGAACGGAAGTGGAAGTCGACGGTCGACAAGTTCCCGCTCGACGTCCAGGCGTGCTTTCACAAGCCGGTCAGCGAGCGGAGCTCCTGGGAACACCAGATGGCCTACCTTGTCTCGCGGCAGTTCATCGAGGAAGCAGGCGGACCGCTGAAGAATATCACCAAGGAAGACAAGGAAAAACACGAGGCCCTGCTCAAGGAACTCACCGCCTTTGATCATCTCAAGCCGGAACCCCTGCCAGAGCTGATGACGGTCACCGATTTTCCCGGCAGGGCCGCTCCCACGGTGATTCCTGATGACCCGGACGAGAAATCGATCGAGCCAGGTTTCCTCTCGGTTTTCTCGAACGAGTCACGTGGCCGGCGGGACCGCGATCTGGTGATCAGCCGGCCTGCCGGAAAAGAGGATTCCTCGGGGCGACGGACGGCCCTGGCAGAATGGATTGGCCGGCCTGACAACCCGCTGACCACGCGGGTCCTGGTCAACCGCATCTGGCAGCAGCATTTTGGGCTGGGGATTGTTCCCACGCCCAATAACTTTGGAAAGATGGGGCAGTTGCCGACGCACCCCGGACTGCTCGACTGGCTGGCGGTGACCTTTGTGGAGGATGGCTGGAGTATCAAGAAGCTGCACAAGCGGATCGTGATGTCGGCGACCTGGCGGCAGTCGGCTCACCATCCGGAGGCAGAACTTTACCAGCAGAAGGATCCGGATGAGGTGCTGCTCTGGCGGGCACGCGTGCACCGCCTGCGAGCCGAGCAGATCCGTGATGCCATGCTGTCGGTCAGTGGCGAGCTGGATCGGACGCTGGGAGGCCCCGGTGTGGAGGCAAGCGCCCCGCGTCGGTCCCTCTACGTCAAGGTTTTTCGCAACACGACGGAAACTTTCCTGCATGCCTTCGATGCGGCGGGGGGGCTCAAGAGCATTGCCGTGCGGAACACAACGACCACCCCGACCCAGTCCCTGCTGTTGATCAATGGCACGTATGCCCTTGGACGGGCAGAAAAAATGGCCGACCGGCTGGTGGCGATGAAGTTGACAGATGCTGCCGGGCTGGTCGATCATGCTATCAGACTGGCCTGGGGCCGCGGGCCGACCGAATCGGAAGCGGCCAGGTCCTTGATGTTCCTGGGAGTCACTGCCGACCAGCAGCCATCGGCGATCGAGCGGCAGGAGTTGATCGACCTGTGCCACATACTGTTCAATGCGAATGAATTCCTTTACCTGGACTAGGGCGGCCAGATCCGCTTGTGACAACCATGACTGCTGAAATGAACCAGGATCTCTCGAGACGACAGATACTCACCCAGGGCGGACTGGGGCTGGGGAGCGTGGCGCTGGGCTGGATGCTGGGTGGGGAAGAAAAGCTCCTGGCGGCTCCTCATCACCGGCCGCGGGCCAAGAGCGTGATCTGGGCGTTCATGGAAGGGGGGCCGAGCCACCTGGACCTGGTCGCCCCCAAGCCACTGCTCAACAAGCTGGCCGGCACGCCTCTTCCGGCAAGTTTCAAGGAACCGATCACGGCCATGGGGGAGAAGGGATCGCCACTGCTGGTCGCGCCGCGGACCTGGACCCAGCATGGGGAGAGCGGGATGTGGGCCTCGGAGTGGATTCCCCATATCGGCGAGTGCATGGATGATATCGCGGTGATCCGCTCCTGCTGGACCAACGGGATCAACCACTCCGGTGGCGTCTGCCAGATGAATACCTGTATCAATGTTGCCGGGCGGCCGTCGCTGGGGAGCTGGATCCATTACGGGCTCGGTTCAGCCAACCAGGACCTGCCCGCCTTCGTGGTCATGTGTGACAGCAGCGGGCGGCCGGTCAATGGCTCACGTAACTGGGGCAGCGGTTTCATGCCGGCCTCGCACCAGGCGGTGCGGATGAACGGCAACAGCCCGGAGCCGATCGCCAACCTGAATTCTCCGGCCGGCTACAGTGAGCAGCAGCAAAAGAAAAAGCTTGGCCTGCTACAGCGATTCAACCGTGACTATGCCGAGACGAACTCCCAGCAGAGTGAACTGGAAGCGCGGATTCGCAGTTACGAGCTGGCCTTTCGCATGCAGGCCGAGGCTCCCGAGGCAGTGGACCTGGCCGGAGAGACAGAGGCGACCAGGGAGCTTTATGGAATAGAGCAGGAAGAGACCGCCACCTTTGGGCGGAATTGCCTGCTGGCCCGACGGCTGGTCGAGCGGGGAGTCCGCTTTGTCCAGCTTTACAGTGGCACGGGGAGCAAGTGGGATTCGCACGTGGGGATTGAAGCCAAACACTCGGGTCTCTGCAAGTCGATGGACAAGCCGGTTGCCGGTTTGCTCAAGGATCTCAAGCAGCGAGGGCTGCTGGATGAGACGCTGGTTATCTGGGGCGGTGAATTCGGACGTACACCGATGAGCGAAAAAGGGGACGGCCGGGATCATAACCCGACCGGTTTCTCGATCTGGATGGCGGGCGGCGGCGTCAAGGGTGGCCAGGCGATCGGTGCTACCGACGAGCTGGGCCTTTACGCGGTCGAGGACAGGATGCATGTCAGGGACATCCATGCCTCGATTCTCTGGCTGCTGGGCCTGGACAATATGAAACTGTCCTACGATCACAAGGGACGGCTGGAGAGGCCCACGATCAACGAGGGCAGTTTCAATCGCAAGCTCATCGGGGGCTAGCCTGCCGTGTAGGATTTGCCCGGCCAGTCCTGCCACCAGTCCTGGAAGAGTTTCAGTTGCGCCGTGGCAAACTGCTGCTGGCTGGAGCTGAGCCGATCGGTCTCGTTGAAGTGATGCTCGTAGTCACTCTCCCCCAGCAGCACCAGCAGGTACTTGTAGTAGAGTACCAGGTCGGGCCCCTCGTCGAACGTGGAGAGCACGATCAGGGACTCGTCGAGCTGCTGGGCCAGCCGGCGGGCTTCCACATCCCCGCTGGCAGCCAGGGAAGAAAGCTCGAGCAGCTTGAGGACCGGTTCGGGGAGGCAGTTGCCGATGCCGGTGATCGCCCCCACCGCGCCGCAGTGGACAAACCCGTGAACGACCTGCGTGTCCACGCCGACCATCAGCAGCACGTCGTCATCGGCGTGGGTGATATGTTCGGCGGCATAACTGAGGGATTCGGCTCCCCCGAATTCCTTGAAACCGACCAGGTTGGGAAACTCGCTGCGAAGATCAAAGAACAGGTCGGCCCTGGTTTCAAAGCCGTAGTAGGGACTGTTGTAGATCACTGCCGGCAGATCCGGTGCAGCGGAGAGGACGCCGGCGAAATGGTCACGCTGGGCGGCATCGGAGGTCCCTCGCGAGAGGACGCGCGGGATGACCATCAGGCCCCCGGCCCCGACCTGCTGCGCGTGGGCAGCATGGGCTGCCGCGCGGGCCGGGTTCTGGGCACCGGTTCCCACGATCACCGGGACGCCGGCCTCGACAAGCGTGCCAACCCCCTTCTGTCGCTGCTCGTCGGTGAGCAGTGGCCAGTCCCCCATCGAGCCACAGTAGACCACCGCGTGCATGCCGGCGGCGATCAGCTGCTGGGCCTTACTGACCAGGGCAGGGTGGTTGGGAGCGCCATCTGCCTGGCAGGGGGTCATGATTGCCGGTACACAGCCGCGAAAAATGCTTGCGTCCATTGTTCTCTTCTTTTCAGGGGGACTGGAAAAGCTGCTCTCTACTTGCCGGTTCCTCCTCGCCAGTCCTTGGTCTGGAAGGGCGAGGCGGGGAGTCCGGCAGAGTTGACCAGGTTGGGATTCGTGGTGGCATGCCATCCAAATCGCACCTGCTCGGGGGCAGCGATGTCACTGGAGTGGACGAGGACGGTATCTCCATCGATCGTCGCCTTGGCGGCGACGAAATTCCCATCGGCTCCAGCAATCTGGAATTCGTTCAGTGGTTTGTCGTCACGGGATTTCAGGCCACTTCCCGTATGGGCAAAGCTCAGCCGGACGGTGTTCCCCTCGACCTTCATCGATTCGTAGAGGGGGCCGGAGTAGATAATGCCTTTCTTGCCGTAAGACTTGGTCAGGGCCCAGAGCGCCAGTCGCTCTCCCACGTCCAGCTTGTTACGGGGGTGGATGTCCCGGATGTTGTCGACCAGGTCGGTGGTCACCACCATGCCGGTGCCGGGGATCTTGAGGCTCTCGGCCTGGGCTTCCCAGAGTGCTGGCAGCTGGCCGGCCTCGTAGCTTCCCTGCCAGGGTGCAATCTGGACGAAGTAAAAAGCGTGTCCCTCGTCGCCGAAGGCAGTTCGCCAGCCGCTGATCAGGTCCTTCATCTTGCCGGTATATGCCAGGCCGTTTTTCTGCAGCACGTTGGTCTCTCCCTGGTACCAGATCGACCCCTGTACGGCAAAACGGGTCAGCGGGGCGATCATGGCGTTGTACATTCCGCCTGATTTTCCACCTGCGATCGTCCATGGTTCGATCGGGGATCCACCCCAGGAGCTGTTGATCAGGCCGATCGGCATGTCCAGTTCCTGCTGCAGGTGCCGGCCGAAGTAATAGAGCACGGCCGAGAAGGCAGGGATGTTCTGGGGTGTACAGGTCTTCCACTGGGCGTTGATGTCGGTGGCCGGGGCGCCGGCCTGGACCTTGGGGACGTGGAACAGGCGAATCTTTTCGTTGCCCGCGGCCGCGATGGCCTCCTGGGCACCCATGGTGCTTGTCAGCTGCCATTCCATGTTGGACTGGCCGGAACCGATCCAGACCTCACCGACCAGCACATCCTCCAGGACAATCGTGTTGTTGCCCGTGACGGTGATCGTGCGGGGCTTGCCATCCGCCTTCTGGGCCTTGATCCGGACCTGCCAGGCGCCCTGGTCGTTGGCGGCGGTTTTGACCGTCTGCTTTCCGAGGGTCACGCTGACGGCTTCACCCGCATCGGCGGTTCCCCAGATGTTCAGTGGTACATCGCGCTGCAGGACCATCTGGCTGGCCAGTACGTTCGGTAACGTGATGTCGGCCCGGGCGGTGGGAGCGAGCACCGGGAGCAGGCCCGCGATGAGCAGGAGGGTTCTTTTCATTTTATTGGTCCTTGGTCAGGGAGATCGATATTTCAAAGTACCAGAGGAGAGACTCGAACTCTCACGTCCTTGCGGACACTGGATTTTGAATCCAGCGCGTCTGCCAATTCCGCCACTCTGGCCCGGGTAAAACCTAACCGGCTACAACCAGATTACCATTGAAACGCCAGTTGGTGTGCCCAAGGTGTGCCCAGTTTTTGAGGTTTGTCAAAGGGGCACAGGGGGGGCTTTTTAACCGGTGTTCTGGAAAACCGAGCCAGACCCCCCGGGGGTGTTTGGGACTCCAGGGTATGAATAACCCCTGTGAGGCGAGTGGTGTTTAAGAGGCCACGTCAAATTGCAGAGGTGTTTGAGTGGTCTGATCCTGGCTCCATCCGATCATGCAGAGGGAGGCCAGGCCAGAGATGATCAAGCAGTCTGATTTCACAAGGCTACCGGTGGTTGGTAAGGGCAGATCTGGAAGCGAGGTTTATTATGCCACGCTTTGCCATTGCGGGGTAAATCGCAGTAATGAAAGCCGAGCTTTCAATCGCCAGCTGGATTCAACTATATTATAGAAGTGCCGGAAATTAACCCGTGTAGCTAGAGAAGGTACACCACATGTTGAAGAT
>CAYYZW010000137.1:0-3106 GCA_964476375.1 uncultured Pirellulaceae bacterium | reverse complement strand
GCAGTCGATCGAGAGTCGGCTCTACACCATTTGCATGTGTGATGGGACGATTTATGCGGCCCGTCGCCAAATTTATGTGCCGCCTGCAGACAACACGATCAACGATGATGTGGCCGTGCCACTCGGCATCCTCCTGCAAGGAAAGCGGGTTATTTTTGAAGCCTCGGCGGTCGCCCGGGGAAAGGTTCTGCAGCAGACCCGTCGTTTCTTTCGCCAGAAAATACGCAGTCAGTCGGGAAAATACCAGATTTTCTTTCGTTTCCTCCGCATGCTGCTCCCCTGGCCGCCTGCGCGGTTCTGGATTTATCTTTCGCACTCCGTCCTGCCGGTGCTGGTGCCGTGGTTTCTTTTGCTGGCAATCGTCTTCAATGCGGTGCTGTTTGCATCCCATCCCACCTTGAGCGGCTTCTACGGGGTGTTGCTGTTGGTTCAGGGGGGCTTTTATTTTCTCGCAGCTTTGGGCTTAGTGGCCGATTATTTTAGGTGTTACATTCCACTAACTGCGATCCCTTTTTATTTTGTCACGGCAAATGTCGGTTCTATTTTCGGTTTTTTTGCCTATCTGGCCGGCGCCCAGTCGGCCGCATGGCGTAAAGTGGAATAAGCCATAAATTCAGTGACCTTTCACACCCCTTGAATTGCCTCCTGAGGACTTGAGAAAAGCAAGTATGAACATTTCTCTGATTGCGGGGGCCCGGCCCAACTTCATGAAAATTGCCCCCTTGGTTCGCGCCCTGGAGCAGCGGGGTGTGCAGCCACGCATTGTGCATACCGGGCAGCATTACGATCGCCAGATGAGTGAGACCTTCTTCAAGGAACTCAATATTCCCGAGCCCGATATTAATCTCGAGGTAGGATCGGGAGGGGCGGTCTGGCAAATTACGGAGGTGATGCGACGTTTAGAGGAGGACTTTACGGACCATCCGCCCCAGGTGGTGGTGGTGGTAGGGGATGTCAATTCTACGATGGCGGCGGCGCTGACTGCCACCAAACTCGGCATTCCCTTGGCCCATGTCGAAGCGGGACTGCGGAGTTTCGACCGCGCGATGCCCGAGGAGACGAACCGGCTGGTGACCGATACGGTTGCCGATTGGCTCTTTACGAGCGAGCCCTCCGGCGATGCCAACCTACACCATGAGGGAGTGCCGCCGGAGAAGATTCATTTGGTGGGCAACGTGATGATCGATACCTTGCTGGCCCACCTGGAGCGGGCCCGCAGCGAAAATCCCTGCGCGGCGCTGGGGGTATCCCCCAAAGAATTTGCCCTGCTCACGCTGCACCGGCCCTCCAATGTGGACGATCCGGAACGGTTCGAGTCGATTTTACGGGCGATCCATAAAATTTCAGAGCAGCTCCCGATCCTTTTCCCGATCCATCCCCGTAGCCGCACGCGGATCGAGGAATTCGGCTTTGCAGACCGCAGCGAATTGGGCGGCTTCACGACCATCGAGCCGCTGGGCTACCATGCAATGCTCGGTCTGCTGGATGCGGCCCGCCTCGTCTTGACCGACTCAGGCGGGATCCAGGAAGAGACCACCGTCTTGCAGGTGCCCTGCCTGACGATCCGCGAGAACACCGAGCGACCCGTGACGGTCGAGATCGGCAGCAACCAGCTGGTGGGTTGGCAGACGGAGGATATCCTCGCTCCGGCCCAACAAATTCTCGCCGCCGCGCCAGGTCCCAGGGGGCAGGTGCCGGAGAATTGGGATGGCCGGGCGGCCGAACGGATCGCGGAGATCCTACTGCGGGATCTCTCCTCGGGATGACGACCGTCGCACCCCCCGCGGGTGGTCTGAAGGCAAGGGAGTAAGAAGCGGCCAGGGCAAGCAGAGCGGGGCTCTTTTTGCGTCCCGCGCTCAGCCGCCGCTCAGTCCGCGATGGATTTTCACGGTCCGCACCGACTTGCTCGTCGGTTCGTAGATGCGGATCTCGATCTGGATCCCCTGGAGCGGCACCGCGTAGGGCGGGGGCCTGGTATTGGTCTCCGCCGTGTCGATGATGCCGTCATTATCCGAATCAAATCCGGATACAGTGCTTGCCCCAGAGACATTCAGACCCGACCAGGAGTCGTAGGTGGCCGGGTCTGATGGCTTGAGGGGGTCGGGCTTCAGGCCGGAGCCGGAATCGCCCCCATCGCTTAAATCGGAAGCGCTCGTGCCGAGATAATTCAGGTCTGCAAAACTGCCCTGGCCGATTTCTTCGCCCGCAAGTCCCGGATAACCCGGGTCGCCCGGGACAAGCGGTACCGTCTCCTCAGGTGCGACAGGATCCTGTGTGTAGGTGGGCGGTTCGTTGGGGTCTTCGGCCGCAGAGCAGTTGAGACACTCGATCCGCATCGCATCGGCCATCTGACTTTTCCACCCTGGCCCTGTTGCCTCTTCGAGCCGGACCTTCAACTCGCCGTGCTCTACCTCCACGGTGCCGAGTTCTTCCCAGTCCCAGCCGTCCTCATCGGTAAATCCGGTCGGTGCATCGCTCTGGTCACACTCTTTGCTGGCCAGGACACCCCCGCCTGAATTGCCAAAATCTCCCCAGCCGATGGTGTAGGCGGCCGTGCAGCGGGAACTGGTAGACCACCAGGTGGCATGCACCTTGTACTGTCCGTTGGGCAGGTCCGGAAAGCTCCATTCCGCCTGGTGGGTGCCGTTCGCCTGAGCGTTGATTTTCAGCTTGTGGGTGTTCTCTAGGTAGGCGAGGGGCTTGGCCGACTGGGGGGTCCAACCTGCGGCGGCAGAGAGGACAAAGCCGGGTGCCCCCTCGCTGTCGTCGATGACGATCAGAACCGGCGTTTCGTCTACGTCCGGGGGAGGTCCGTAGGGCTTATCATCACCAGTAAATTTTCTGCCCGTGGCATTGGGATCGTCTGGGTTGGGAGACTCGGCGATTTCGGGGCCCGTCCAGATGGGACTCTCTCCACTGGCATGGACGTAACGTTCGTCCCGTGTCGGGGCCCAATATTTTTTCACGGCTTCGTACTTATCCGGTTTGATCGTATCGGGGTCCATCGGCTCCACGTGGCCATCGAAGAACAGCACATTTGCGCGATCCGAATGCCGCCGCTGGATCCCTTTGTCGAGGTCGTCCCATTCGGCCATATCCGTGAAGT
>CAYYZW010000136.1:0-27259 GCA_964476375.1 uncultured Pirellulaceae bacterium | reverse complement strand
GCCAGGGTTGCCCGGATCCACCGGTTGATCAATCGAGGCAATGTTCTCCGAGAATCCAGCAAGCTGTGTTTCCAGGTAAACGTCCATCGCTTCTTTCGTGTGGCTGATCTCTTCCAGCCGAAGGTCAAGGGCATCCCGGTTCTCTGACGTGAAGGCCAGGAACTCGTCCAGCTGGGTACGCAATGCATCATGAACCTGTCGGTGCTGTTCTATAGCACGCGTGACATTCTCTGTGATATCCGTCCAGCGAGCAGCGACTTGCTGGGGAAACTGGTCGATCCTGTCAGCAAGGATTTCCATCCGGTCAACCGAGGTCAGGGGGGTTTCATCCCGGTTGTTGAGCTCGCGGATCACCAGCAGGGCATCAATCGGTGAGAACAGGTTATCGCCACTGGCGTCGAGGAACTGTTGAGGATTCTCCACCAGTCCACTATTGAGCTGATCAATAACAGCCAGGGCATCGTGCGGATTGACCGCTCCATCATTGTTCACATCCTCCGCATCGAGCGGATTCTGGAACATGAAAGCATCCGCCGCGAGCATCAAGCGGTGCTCCAGCTGTTCCGCACGCAAACGGCGGTACCGGGTCTGCCTGGAACGATTCATCGCCATGACTTTACCTGTATGTGCCTCGATTGGCTCGTGCCCTTTCTCCCTTCATGCCCCTTTTGAATTATGGGAGCAGGACACTGCCAACTGTTTCTCTTCTGTAAGTATAGATTCAATCGGGATCAAGACAAAGGTTATGTTCCTCTTATCGGCACTTTTTCACGGTAATACAGCTTGCATTCCTCCGGGGCGACGAAGTATGCGCGTTAAAAACACGGCGTATCCCTTATTGCTCTAAATGTTCAAGGAATAATTTTCCCACCTGGCGGCTGCCACGTTCGTTCAGGTGGGTATCAAAAACCGTGTTGTACGGGAGCCGGCCTTCCGCCGCAGACTGCTGCAGCACGGCCGTGGCATCCAGGAAAACAACCCGGCGATTTCCACAGAGCCTGGACAACTGGGCTGGCAGGCCACCAGGTTTCCAGGATCTGAGAACAGGATGGGCATTCGCATCCAGCTGGAGGAAGGGGTGCAGGACCCTGTGCTTGCAGGGAATGTAAAGTAGCCAGGCCTGGAGTTCGTGCTCCTCGCAGAGCTGCACCCAGCGGTCAAGTGCCTCCAGCATCAACTCCCATCGCTGACCGCCCACCTGCATCTGGCGGGGTGCATAATTTACGGTGACCCGCTGCCGCTGTCCGGCAACCTCGTAAGTCGCATTCGCAGCCGACAGCGGGGGAGACGCGGACAGGTTTTCCAGGGAGTTGAAAAGTGCCCTCGTCAGTGACCGCTGGGGAACATGTGTCTGAAGCAGGTTCCCGTGCCGGTAGCCCGGCCGAGTTGCCCGCACCTGTCGGGCTCCCTCTGCGACCAGGTCATCCAGGTCGTTCCCCTCGAAGAAAACTAGCACCGCGTCTCGCGTTTCCGGCGCCATGCCATAATGCTCCAGGTAGGCCAGGTGGGTCAATGAACCGGTATAGGAGGTTCCCAGGTTCTTTACCGTCCGCCCGCTGCCGGCTGCCACGATCGAGGTAAAGAGGTGTTCGGACGGTAAATGTCCCAGCTCGGTAAAGGAATCACCCACAAAGACCAGCGACCAGTCCTGCATGGCCGGCGGATTCCGAAAACCGTCCTTGTCATAATCAACCCGCACTTCCACTTCCTGGTCGTAGTCCGGATCAGCAAATCCCTGCAATCTCAACTGGGTCTTGAGGGGCCTTCCCTGCCAGTGAATACCGGCCGGGCGATGGTAGGCGTAGGTTCCAACCGGTTCGGTTGGAACCCGGTAAAATGGAGGCACTTTTTCCAGCGCCCGCTCCGGATCGGCAAAGTCAAAACCGGTGATACGAAACACCAGTTCGGCCAGCAGCCAGCAGAGCAGCAACAGGCAGAGCGTGAAAAGAAGTTTCCTTTTCCACGAGAGCCCCCCTCGCCGACGCGTTGTTGCAGCCTCTGCAGCGTTCATCCCAGGGGTTCTCTCGGTGCCCAGAAACGGGGTGCTTATTTCTTCTCTGGCAGGGGACGGGCAAGCGGCGTCTTGCCATCCAGGTAACGCCAGTTCTTGATGAAAGATATCAGGTCGGCCATCTGCTGCCTGTCGATGTTCTTTTCCAGCCCTACCGGCATCAGGGATAGACCACTCGATTGCAGGGTCTCGATGTCCCTTCGCAGAAAAGTCGCTGTCTTTCCCTCGGGCTGCTTGAGCGTGATCGAGACGGTCGTCTCACTGGCCAGGATACCTGCCTCCTGCCGGCCATCGGTGGTCAGGACCGTGTAACCGAGGTAGTTACTGTCGATCGCCCGGTTCGGTTGCAGGATATCCAGCAGGATCTGTTGCGGCTGCCTGCTTCGGGAATCCGCGATATCCGGTGCCACGTTCACACCGATCGTGCCGATCCGGTGGCAGGTCGCACAGTTCTTCCGGAAGACGACCTCTCCCTCCTGTGGCCGGCCAGTCAGGGTCAACACCTGCTGGTAGTCCGCCAGTACCTGTTGCCGGTCGGCAGAGACAGCATTCGCAAACAGCTTCCCTGCTCGATCCCGAATCGCCGGATTGCCATGCTCGGTCAGACGGCGAGCCCGCACCGCGTCCAGTTCTGACGGGCGAATCGTCCCGGACTCGAGCGATCGCAGCAGCAGCTGGATCCGGCTCTCCCGACGCAGGAGACCGTCAAGCAACTCACGCCGAACACGGGGAATCTCGGTCTTAAAACGGCCCATCAGCTGCTCCCACCCGGCGTCATCGCCACGTTCTGCATAGGCTCTCACCAGTCCGGCACGGCCCTCGGGGACTCCCCCTGCCAGGATTTTCTCCAGGACCGGCTGCTCCACAGCAGGTCCAAAAGCCAGAAGCCGGATCGCGGCCCCTGGCACGCCGTCCGCCGGCCTGCCTTCCGCCACGGCCCGTCGTGACAGAGCCAGTGTCTCAGCGAACAGCCGGCCGGCTTCTGCTCCACTTTCAGCGAGGATCTGCTCGAGCGAGACCCCTCTTCTCCGGGCCGCCTCCAGCAAGCCAGCCAGCACGGTCCAGCCTGCCTGCCGGTCCTTGACCTGGAGTATCGATTCGAGCGAGCGTGCCAGTCCCTCCAGTGGGGCAAGGCGCCCGCTGCTGGCCGCCAGTTCCGCAAGCAGGCTCACGCGCCGCCCGTGCTGATCCGGTCCGGCGGGAAAGGGTGCCGCAAGCACTCCTTCAAGGACCGCAGCAACACGACTCCCGGCAGACATCCGCAGAGCCCTCTGCATCCAGGGATCACCGGCCCCTGCAAGGGAGAGTGCCACCAGCTGGTCAATACCCTCCGGACCAGGAAAACTCACCGAGAGGAGAACCTGGAAACGAACTCGTGGATCCTCGTCATGGACGAGTCCCTTGATCTCTTCTTCCAGCCCCGGCCATTTCTCCAGGTAGGTTTCCGCAATACGAACGGACTGGCGGCGCACGCTGGCAGCCGGATCCTGCAGCCCTCTCACAAGGATCTCCTCGCCAAGAGCCTGCAGGCCATCAAGAAGCCAGAGCGCATGCATACGGGCCAGGGCAGATCCGGATCGCCGCACCACCCGTTCCAGCTCCGCCACGTCCTCCGTCGCGGAACGCTCCAGCAGCAGGCGAGCCGCCGTATCCCGCTGCCAGGCATTCGGCTGGGAAAGCTGTCTGACCAGCTGTCGTGAATCCATCACGTCGAGCGATTCATTCTGCTTCCGTTTCCAGTCACTGGCGACAACCCGGTAAATCCGGCCACGGTCATCCCCGTAACGATTATCGAGCCGGTCTTTTAACTCCGCAGGCACCCATTGCGGGTGTTCCACCACGGCCCGGTACATATCGACAATGTAAAGGGCTCCATCCGGCCCCAGTTCCAGGTTCACCGGGCGGAACCATTCGTCCGTGGAACGCAGGAACTCGTCCTCGTCGTACACCGGCTGGCCACGAAAGACCACTCCTTCATCGACCAGCCGTTCGACATGCACCAGGTTGCCGGTCGGATCACAGGTGAACCCGTGCCCCCGAAGTTGGGCAAGTGCCGTCCCGCGGTAAACGAGCAGACCACAGGCAGCGGTAAACTGGCCGGCATGCAGTGTGGAGGTCGTCCAGGCCCGGCTGATCGGGTAGATCCTCGACCTCTCTCCGGGACGGGCCACATCCTCGACTACCGAGGCAATAGCCACGCCACCTGCCGCAGCCAGGTACCTGTTCTCCAGAACAACCTGCTTGATTGGATTGCGATTACTACAGACAAAACGATGTCCCTCATCGTCAAACGTCAGGCCAAACTGCCCGACCCCAGAGACCGGCTGGTACTGGAAGGTCCGCGGATTGAAGCGGAAATCCATGCCGCTGATCGAGATTGCCTTGCTTTCCGGCTTGCGGGAATCCCGCACGCTCCCCCCCCTCAGGCCGTTGGCCACGTAAAGCTGGTTGTCCATTGCCAGCCGCGGATGATTGGCCCGCAACTGCGCATTCTCCTGGGCAAATCCCTCGTACCAGTCCTCGACCAGGTCGGCCCTGCCATCCCCGCTGGTATCCTCCATGTAGGCCACGCGCCCGGCCAGCGTCACGATTACCCCGCCACGCCAGGGCTGCAGGCCGGTCGCATAAAGCAGCTTGTCGGCAAAAACTGTCGCCTGTTCAAAGTAGCCGTCATCATCGCGGTCCTCCAGCAGGCGAATCGTCGAGAGCGGGGGCTCCCCCTCCGCGGGGCCATGGGGATAGTCTCGCATCTCAACCACCCACATCCGCCCACGGCTGTCAAAGCGAACTGCCACGGGGTCGACGACCTGCGGCTCCGCAGCGGCCACCTCGATCCGCATTCCCGGGGCCAGGTCAAAATGCCGGAGCGACTGGCGGGCAGTCACCGGGGAATCAGCGGCCGGTGGCAACTGGGCCCAGACGGCTCCACCTGGGGCCACCGTGAAGAAAAAAAGAAGCGATCGCATGACCCGTTTCATTGTCTACTCCCGGACAGAAGCTGGTGACTGGAAAATCGTTCCCCACACTGCAAGACCCGTCCCGCCTGCCCCTGTTCTGCTGCCTGCCGGAGGAATTCATCCGGGGTCTCGGTATTAAAAGTAAACATATCGAAATGGCAGGGGATTACCATCGAGATACCCACCTGCTGTGCCAGCTCAACGGCCTCACGTCCCCAGAGGTTGCCAGGCACATCGCGGGCCGGGCTGCGGCCATTGACCGGCAACATTGCCAGGTCAAGCTGAAAACCTGAAAGGTGATCAGCAATCCCCTCGTAAAGCACCGTATCCCCACTGTGGTAGATCGACCAGGGTCCGAAACTGGCAACGAAACCCAGGTAGGGATGGTAGCCCTGTGGATCCAGGTCGAGCTGCTCGTGAGCGGCCGGCACCGCATGCAGGGTAAACGGCCCCTGCGACAGCTGTTCTCCCGCCTCCAGGCAACAGAAACGATCCTCCGGCATTCCCATCCGCTGAGCCACGAACGTCCGGTTGGCCCGGGGGACGACCATGGTCATATCCGGGTTGGCTTCAAAGAGCGGGCCCAGTGTCTCGGCATCCAGGTGGTCGGTGTGATTATGGCTGGATGTCACCACGTCGATAAAGTCGAGCTGCCCCGGGTCCACCGCCCGTTCGGTCATGCGAACGTGGGGTTTCTCCGTACCGGCATACTTGCGGGTCAGGGAATCGGAGAGGTAGGGATCAAACAGCAGGAAACGTTCCTGCCAGCAGACAAGGAATCCACTCTGGCCAAGCCACCAGAGATGAAAGTGGTCGGTCTCGCGGCGTGCCTGCCGGATATCCTTCAGCAGTGCCTCGTCTTGAAGGAGTGGAATGATCATTCCTTAAACCCCCAGCCGGTCACGAACCTGCTGAACCCCGGAGACCATCTGGTGGAGTTTTTCGCGAGCTGCCCAGCGAGCTGTCTGGCTGAGACCACAATCGGGTGCCAGTGCCAGCTGGTCTGCCGACACGTGCTCCAGGCAGCGATCCACCCGTGCGGCAATATCCTCGGCCGATTCGATGTAGTAGTTCTTGACATCCACGATCCCCACTGCCACGTCCTTCCGCTGGGCAATGGCCGCGATGATCTCCAGCTCCGCGAATTCCCGGTTTGCCATTTCAACGTGGATCTCATCCACCTGGAGATCCAGGAAAGCCGGGAACATGGGTGCATACTGCCGGCGAGCGACCGGGTGCCCCTTGTAGTTGCCAAAGCAGAGGTGGGTCGAAAGCCGGCAGCCGCCGACTGCCGGCTCCACGGTGCGATTGAAGACATCCACCAGCCATGCGGTATCCTCTTTCCAGGCATAGCAGCTCATCGAGGGTTCATCGAGCGTGACCTCCTGACAGCCTGCCGCTACCAGCGACTCCAGCTCATCACGCACGATCGGCAGCAGGGCCTCGGTCAGGGCACGCCGATCCGGGTACTGCTGGTTGGGAATCAGGCGGCCGCTGAGCGTGTAGGGGCCGGGCAGGCTGGCCTTGAGCGTGACCGTCTGGGGGGCAAGCTCCACCAGCCGCTGGTACTCGGCCACGGTTCCCAGGCCGGCCGTTGCGGCCAGCGGCCCCACGACCTGGTGCCGTCCTCGCTGGTCATGCGCCGGGGGCCCGAAACGGCGCGTGGGCTGGGATTCCTGCTCGATACCGGAGAGAAATGAGTAAAAGGAGAGGTTGAAGTCAAATCGCCCCTGCTCGCCATCGGTGATCACGTCGAGCCCGGCCTGCAGCTGGTCCTGGACGGCTACCAGGACCGCATCCCGTCCCATCTCGGCCCGATCCTCCGGGCCCAGTCGATCGAGATTCTCCCGGGCCATCTCCAGCCATCCGGGGAACGGGTAGCTGCCGATCACGGTCGTTCTCAGGGGGCGTGGCTGTGCCATCGGGATACCGTCTCGTGGGGTGGAAAAACAGTCTGCCTCAGGATTCCTGGCCAAGCCCTTCAAAGAGCCGCGCCAGGCGACGGGCATGTTCATCATAAGCTGCCTCGAACAGCTGACGCGAGCGATCCCCTCCTGCCAGGCACGATGCGGTCAGTACAGGAGGCATTGCATCTGCAGCAACAAGCAGGTCTGCACAGGACGCCTTGATGGCATTCACGACCATCGCCCCGCCAACCGTCGAGCCGGGACAGACCGGTGTTGCAAGCCCGGGAATGGAAACCACGGCGTCCCCGGCCGGTGCCCCGGTGTCCAGCACCAGGTCGGCATGGTCCACGAGCTTGTCTCCTGCCGGACTGCGAGAGGTGCTGGCTCCGCAATGTTCCAGGCTGACCAGTGCCACCACGCGGATTCCTTTCTGCCGAAAGAGCCGGGCCATTTCGATCGACACGGTGTTACAACCGCTGGAGGAAATGACCAGCGCGGAATCCTCTTCACTCAGGTCAAAATTACGAAGTATCCGCTCGGCCAGACCACTTTGGCCTTCCAGGAACATCGCCTGCCGCTGGCCATTGGCTCCCACCACCGCGTTGTGGTAGGTGAGCGACAATTCCACGATCGGGTGGAACCCGGGAAATGAGCCGTAACGCGGCCAGATCTCCTCGACCAGTATCCGGCTATGCCCGGCCCCGAAAAGATGGACCATCCTGCCGGCCTGGATCGACCCGGCAAACCAGCCGGCTGCCTGTTCGATCGCCTCACGTTGCCCGGCCACTTTTTCCAGCAGCGCCTGGCATCCATCGGTCCACTGCTGCCAGGCATCAGGCGTGCCGGCCGGGTGATCCTGGTCTGGCTGGGCCATGTTCTTCACCTTGATGCTCGTCTGGCCCCCTGGACCCACGTTGTTTACGATGCCTTTTTCTTCTCGCCTTTCCCCTCATTGCATCCATGAATGACGGTTCCGCCGATTGTAAACCACTGAAACCAGCCCCCCAACCCTTGGGGACAACATCCATCATGCTGGTACTGTTGACCGCTGCGCTCTGGGGAGCCACACCGGTCGCTGTCAGTTTTAGCCTCGACAGCCTGCCACCGATCGCCGTCTCGGGGCTGCGGTTCAGCCTGGCCACCCTTTTCATGCTTGGCTGGTGTTACTTCGAAGGCTGTGGCATTCGTCTTCGCAGCCGCGGGCAATGGAAATGTTCGCTCATCTGTGGCCTCCTTCTCTTCGTGCAGATCGCTCTTTTCACGATCGGGGTGGAGCTGTCCAATTCATCCCATACCACGCTCCTGATCAATACCTACGTCCTCTGGGTGGTCGCCTTCGAGCACCTGGTGACCCGTGTCCACCGCCTCAACGGCCGGAAAATGCTCGGCCTGGTGGTGGCCATTGTCGGTGCCTCCCTGGTCACCCTGCTGCCGATGGGAAGTATCCCGGAGGCGACCGACCCGGCGGACCGGGCCTCGCTCAGCGGCGACCTGTTCCTGCTTGCCAGCGCCCTGGTCCTGGCGGTCAAGATCATGTACGTGCAGGCATCACTGAAGGTGATTGAACCGGGAAAGCTGATTTTCTGGCACGACCTTGTGGCGGTGGTGCTTTTCTTCCTTGCCAGCATCTCTTTTGAGGAGGTCGATCCGGAAGGCTTCACCCGCCCTGCCGTCCTGGGATTGCTTTACCAGGGCATCCTGGTTGCCGGATTCTGTTTTGCCGTCCAGGCACACCTGCTCAAGAAACACGTGGCATCCCAGATATCCATTTTCAGTTTCAGCACGCCGCTGTTCGGCCTCACCGCCGCCATGCTGATTCGCAGCGATGCCTACTCGCCCTGGCTGCTGGCGTCGGCCGGCCTGGTCGCCCTCGGTATCTGGCTGGTTCAGCGCAAAGAAGCGGGCATGCCCGGGGACGGCGAGACGGGATAGGCGGACTCCATCCTGCCCGACCTGGCACGATTCGATAGCAAGAGAGCAGACCCGTCCAAGCCCGATCAGACGATATTGCGGTAGCACTCACGTCCCTCGACGCAGTCGCCCTGGTTCACGTCTTTCTGATCCGGCCCGAGGATATGCTGGGTCTTGTTGCACCAGCAGTAGGTGGCACCCTCTTCATCCGGATGATCTGGATTGACCAGGTCACCGGTCACGTAGATCGCCTTGCTCCGCAACAGGGCACAAGGGGGCATGGTGACAGGTTCTGGCAGATTGAAGTGTTTTTCAAAGGACATGCTAGAAACCTCCCGTTTCAAAACCGGCAGCACGCAGGATCGCTCGTTGAACCGCGACCCGTGCCAGCTGCACCTTGTACTCATTATTGGAAAGGGGCGTTGCCTGCAGGACTGCCGCATTGCCGGCAGCCTCCGCAAGTGACTCGTTCAGAGACGAACCAACCAGTGTCTGGGCCGCCTCGTGGGAAATCCAGGGGGTTGGCGCCACGTGGCCAAGAACCACCATGGCATCCTCCACCCGGCCGGAACTGCTGATCTCCAGCGACGCAGCGGCGGCGGCGAGTGGGTAATCGGGCCCCTCTCCCTGCCGCACCTCGTAGGTCGCATTAAAGCTGTTATCGCGTGCCGGCAGGATAATGTGGGTCAGGAGCTGGTCCGGACCCAGGACTGTCTCTCGCTCTCCCACACGATCCGGTGTGACAAAGAAATCGGCCGCCGGAAGCAGTCGCTGCTTATCGCCAGGAGCGATAATCCGCAACCGGGCGTCCAGCGCCACCAGGGCGGGACCAATCCGTGAACTGGAAACAAACTTTGCCGGCCCCTGGTTTCCCAGGATCGCATGCAGGCGGTTGTCCCCTTCACTGACCTGGCCCGTATCGTCCAGTAATCCTTCGCCGTTGCGGTAATACCAGCAACGGGGTCGCTGGCAGATTTCTCCACCCAGTGTCCCCTGGGACTGTAACTGCATGCTGTTGATACCAAGGATGGCATCGCTGACCGCCGGGTAATTTTCCAGGTAAGGGTGGGCAAGCAGGTCATCAAGCGTGACCGCAGCACCGATGGAAAAGTCCCCGTCCTCATCCGGACCGATCGACTGCAGCGATTCGACTTCCATGATATTCACGACCAGGTCGGGCTTGACGATCATCTTTTTCATCAGGCCGACAAGATCCGTACCGCCCGCAAGCACCTCGGCTCGTCCGGCATGCTCCGAGAGCATGGCCACCGCTTCTGCTTCGGTACGGGGTTCTACGTAATCAAAGGATTTCATGGCTTAGGCCCTCCCCGCAGCGTTCAAGGCTTCTAAAACTCGTTTCGGTGTAAACGGAGCAACCGGCACCCTCACTCCCAGTGCATTGGCGATCGCATTGGAGATCGCTGCAACAGGACTGATGGCGGGTGGTTCCCCGTTGCCAATCACACCACGTTGTCGTTCACTCTCCGGCTCGTAAAGCTCGACAATAATCTCTCCGACATCGCCAAGCCGTGCCAGCTGGTAATCCGCAAGTTCGGCATTTACGAATGCCCCGCTCTTGGGGTCCGCGATCCGGTGCTCGTACAGGCTGGCAGCAATGCCCATGGTCACGGCACCATAAATCTGGCTGCTACAGGTCCGGGGATTGATCACCAGCCCCTGGTCCTGCACCGCGACAAACTTCTTGATCTTGACCACCCCGGTGTCGGTATCGACCGCCACATGGGCCATCTGGATACCTCCCACGCCGCTATTGGAAAGCGTGCTGGCATTCCCACGTTTATGACCACGGGTCACTTCCAGGGGTTTCAAACCGAGCAACTTGCAGGCTTCCTTCCAGGACATCCCCTTCTTGGGATCAGCCTTGGCCTGGATTCGACCGGCTGCCGCTTCCAGTGCATCGGCTTCCACACCCAGTTGCTTGGCAGCCAGCGCCAGGATCTCCCGCAGGGCATCCTGGCTGGCACGACGGTGCGATTCGGAGACCGCCCCGACCGTGGTACTTCCACCCGATGCTCCGCTGAAGGGATAGGTCGAGCTACCAACGTTGACCTTGACGTCACTGGTCTGGAGTCCAAAGGTCTCTGCCAGCACCATGGCACAGACCGTGAGCGTCCCGGTTCCCAGTTCCTGGGTTCCGCAGAACGACTCGACACCACCATCGGGGTAGATCTTGACCAGGCAATCGGACGTGTTGGCAACACCGCCCCAGGTATGCAGGGCCATGCCAAGACCCTCCACAACGGATCCCCTGGACTTCCCCTTGCCATGGGCGTGCCAGTTTTTCTTCCAGTTGATCAGCTCAGCACCGACCTTCATTTCCTCCGCGTAGACCTCCGCCTTGCCATTCGTGGCATTGACCAGGTTTGCCATGAAGACGTCATAGCTGTCCTTGCCCATCGCGGCGGCCAGGTCATCGATCGCCGTCTGCGTGATGGCACAGGCCTGCGGATGGTTGGGAGCCCGCCAGGCACGGGCCCGGACCATGTTAGTACTGATCGAGGTCGACTCGCGGCGATAGTTCTTTGGAACCAGCACGTAGGGCACCACGGTGTGGCTCACGCCGCCGCCGGAAATACCGGAGGTTCCCCAGTGATGGGAATCCCAGCCCTGCACCACGCCATTCTCATCGGCTCCCAGCTTGACATTGATATAGCCGCTGGGACGGTTCCCGGCGATCTTCAGTTCCTGGTCCCGCGAGAGCATCAGCTTGACCGGCCGTCCTGTTTCCTTGGAGATCCTGGCTGCCGCCACTCCCCAGTAATCCGGAGCGAACTTGCTGCCAAATCCACCGCCGATGTAATTACAGGTGACGTCCACGCTGTCGGCAGAGATGCCTAGGCTGTTGGCAAATCCGTCATCGGTCCCAGAAACATTCTGGGTCGAGAGGTAGACATTCAACTTGTCACCCTGCCACTCGACCGTGGAACCGTGGGGCTCCAGGCAGCAGTGGGTGATCGCATCGATGCCATAAAAACCCTCCACGACGTGCTTCGATTCATCGAACAGGCGGGCAAGCTCTTTCTCGATGAACTCATCCTCGTCGTCGTCGTCTCCAGGTTCATTCAGCGTCTCGGCCTTGCCACCACCTTTCTTGGCCCGGCCCGCTTCCTGGGCTGCCTCGAGATCCTCGTCCGAGGTGAAGACATCCAGCTGCTCGTACTTCAGCTCCAGTGCATCCACACCCTCGGCCGCAGCTCCCTCGGTCTCGGCGCTGACGATCACCAGCAACTCGCCCTGCCAGCTGATCTCGCTTCCCGGCTGGGCATGTTCAAGGACATGCACATGAACCACGCCCGGCACTTTTTCCGTTTCCGTGGAATCGATCGAAACGATCTTGCAGTGGGCGTGCGGACACCCCAGGGCACGGGCAACCAGTTGGTTCTTGAGGTTGATATCGTATGTATACTTCGCCGCACCGGTGGCCTTCTGGATCCCTTCCAGGCGATGGTGATCCTTGCCAATGACGCGTGCTTCTTCACGGGAAGGCCAGTGATAGGGGCCCTCTGCCGGTTTCTCGTCTTGCAAATAAGCCATTACTTGCCTCCTTTCGCCACCGAGATGGCGGCGTCAATGATTCCGACATAAGTTCCGCAGCGACAGATATTGCCGTTCAGCCCTGCCCGGATCTCCTCTTCACTGGCACCCGGGTTCTTGTTGAGAAATGCTCTTACCGCGACCACAAACCCGGCCGTGCAAAATCCGCACTGCAGGGCATCGTTGTCCACGAATGCCTGGGGAACCGCATCGGGATTCTCACCTCCCAGGCTCTCGACCGTTTCGATCTCCTTCCTGCGGCAGCTGATCGCCAGGGTCGTGGAAGCCACCTTGGGCTTGCCGTTGATCATCACGGTGCTGGCCCCGCTGCTCCCGTCCAGGCTGACAGGCTTGGCACCCGTCAGGTCCAGCTGGTAACGCAGGACTTCCAGCAGGGTCGTGCGAGGCTCCACGTTGACCGTCACCGCCTTGCCGTTGACCGATAACTGGATCTTCTTCCAGCCACTTTCAACCTGGGTCGCTTCCGCACCCTGGGCTCCTGTCGCACTGGCGTGGACTACTGTTGCCGCCGCCGCCGCACCCGATCCTTTCAGGAACGCACGACGATCGAAGCCCGAACCCGGGCCACGGTTCTTTTTTGCATCCGACATACGATTCACCCTTATTGCCGTTGTCAGTAGGAGATCAAATACGCCCGGCCTGGTTCTCACGGATCTCCGCCGAACCAGTCACGGCGTGCCCGGATTATAAGACCTCTTTTTTGCGATACAACAAAGCGAGGCGAAAAAAGAGGATCTTGCCGGAAGGGTCGGGAGGCCAGGGAAATCAACGCGGCAGGGACACCGGGAGCCTGGCAGGTCGCTGGCGAAGCTCGATGTCACCCTGGCAACAATCACAGGCCTTCAGCTCGTACATGGCGATCGCACAGATCTCGCACCAGTAGTCGACCTGGAAGACCTTGTTCCGCTCGACCCGGTAGACGCGGATCACCTGCAGCATTGGCAACCCCTCGTACCTGCGAGCCATCAACACCACCTCCATCTCCCGGAGTCGCTTGTCACGACGGAAGGACCGGCCACGCAGATCCTCGACCAGCGGAACCAGGCTGCCATCCCCTGATTGCAGGGCGAGCACCTGCTGCCGGGACTCGGGAACGGACTTGATCCCGTACTTTTCCTGGAGGGCAGCAGACAGGAAAACCACGCGACCCCGTGGGTAGACCAGTTCGAAGGGAGCATCCGCGGCGGGTTTCTGCTGACCGTCGGGATCCGCTTCAGCGGTGCGGACCATGCCAGCAAAAAAGCTGGCATGGACAACCAGGATCCAGAACCAGTGGCCGGCGGGCTTGGGCAGTGGATACATGGGCCGGGTACTTCCTGTTCCAGGAAAAGACAACAGGAACCAGTAAACTATTCGGACGCCGCTCCCACCACGATCACGTCCAGGGCCAGTGCCTTGGTTTCATCTCCCGCCTTGATCGTGCTTGCAAGACGCACGATCCACCAGTCCTTCTCCGCGTCCGTGCGAATAGCCGGGGCTTTCCCATCTCCCTGGAGGTGTTGCAGGGAAAGCAGCGATGGGTGGTTGGTTCCAGAGACCTCGGCACTCTGCTCCGCCAGTTTTTTAAAATCCAGCGGGCCCAGTGACTTGTCCTTGTCTGCATGCAACAGCAAGAGGAAATCCCGGGTCGGACTGGTACCGACATGGTCTCCATCGACCGGTTGCTGGGCATACCGCAGCGTGTAGATACCGGTCTCGATATCATTATCACGGAAGTCACTTCCGCGGCGCGGGTAACGGATGACCCCGATCATCTGGCCGGGCTGAAGCGGGTAGATCACGTCACCCTGGGCCTTGAACGACTTGACCGCCAGCTCCTTGAACAACCAGATATCGCAGACCTTACGTGTCTCACCCCGGTAGACCGAGATCCCGGTGGGGGTCAATTGTTTGGCAATCGCCTCGGACACCGCGTCCGCCGGAACCGGAGAATCAAGTACTTCAATCCTGTGTTCCGCAGCTGCCAGCGGAGTCGAGAGGATCAGGGCGACCAGGGCCATGTTGAGGATCGTTCGTGTCATCGTGGGGTCTTTCTCAAAAGGACTGAGGGGGTACAGGCGGACTCGGGCGACTCCCTCCGCCACAACAGATTCCAGCCTGGCAACCCACCGGGTCTAGTAATTAAACGTGGCCATGTAGGCACTACGGTCACCCGGTGTCGACCAGCGGGTTCCCAGGCCACGACCATTAAATCGACCCTCGATCGTCACACCGGGGACGAAATTTTCCACGCTGGCAAGGGGTGGATAGTAAGCCGACTCGTTGGAACAGATGCAGTCTTCAGGCCGGGCCTTGCGGGTTTTGAGCGTCACTTGCTTGCCAGCCAGGACCTCCCCACGTAACGTGTTCAGATCCAGTTGCATCTTGATCGCCACACTGTCAATGCGGGCGATCTCCTTGCCGGCACGGCCGGCATGCTGACGGGCAAACTGGACCAGGGCTTCACGTTGTGCCGAACTGGCTCGTTCGTCTACCAGGATCACTGACTTGAGTGTCCGCGGGTCATCGACACCACGAAAGGCAAGCGTCTCGGATGCCCGGGTCACGAGCACCACGCTCAGGCCGGCCAGGTCCACGTCACCGTGGTTCCCACAGTCCATGCTCCCCTGCTGGATTTTCCAGGCCATGATTGCATCCTTGCCGGCCAGGCCGATCTCGGCATTGGCAAAACAGGGACCGGTGTAGACCTGGCAGGTACGCGTCTCCATGTAAATGCCCTGGATGGTCCCGGCCGATGCAAGTGGTGCGGCGAGCAGGATGGAAAGGATCGCGCCGAAAAGGATGAAAGGCTTTTTCGCGAACATGGTTTTTCCTCACTGGATGGAAAGCATATGTTGTGATCAGCTGGAGGCAGGGCGCCTCGGGCACAGGTCAATTTTAGCATCCTCCCGGATCGGGGTCTAGCGAAACCACCTGGCCGAATGGCAGAGCAATCTCCCAGGTCACTCACCAAGGCGCTCGAAAATTGGTAAGCTTGGCAGGGCCACGGGAAAGTCCTGCTATAGAAGGAGATTGTACGGATGTCCGGTTCCCAGAATCCATTTTCCATTCACGATACCAGTTCGATCATCACCCCCGCGCTGGTGGTCTTCCAGGATATTTTGCGAGATAACCTGGACGAGATGATCCGCGTTGCCGGCGATGTCTCCCGCCTGCGGCCTCACTGCAAGACGCACAAGATGATGCAAGTCGTGCAGATGCAGATCGAGCTGGGAATCACCATGCACAAGTGCGCCACCTTTGCCGAGGCGGAAATGCTCGCCCAGGCGGGTGTCACGGACATCTTCCTGGCCTACAACCTGGTGGGCCCGAACATCAAGCGGGCGGTCGTGTTCCGCCAGGCTTACCCCGAGGTGGCACTGAGCGTGACCGCGGACCATTCCCTCCCCATCGGGCAGCTCGACGAGGCAATGCAACTGGCAGGACTGGAGGTCGATGTGCTGCTGGATATCGACAGCGGGCAGCACCGAACCGGGGTCGCCCCGGACGAGAAAGCGGAAGAACTTTACCGGCAGATTGACGATGCAAAGGGGCTTTCGGCTGCCGGACTGCATCTTTATGACGGCCAGAACCACCAGACGGACCTGGAGGAACGACAGCTGGCCGTACTGGATTGCTGGCAGCGGGCGAGCTCCCTGCGGGACAGGCTCATTGCCGATGGGCACCCGGTCCCGCGAATCGTGGCAGGCGGTACCGGTTCCTTCCCTGTCTATGCAACGATCGATGACCCGACCCTGGAACTGAGCCCCGGGACCAACGTGATGTTCGATGCCGGCTACGGTCGAATCTTTCCAGACCTGGCATACGTACCAGCGGCCCGTATTCTCTCCCGCGTGATTAGCTGCCCGACCCCGGAGAGCGTGACACTGGACCTGGGTTACAAGGCGTGTGCTTCGGATCCCCCGGTGGAGCGGCGGGTTTTCTTTCCGGACCTGCCCGATGCGGTTCCGCTATTACAGAACGAGGAGCACCTGGTCCTGCACACCAGCAGGGCGGATCAATTCAAACCGGGGGATGAACTGCTGGCCATCCCCGGGCATGTCTGTCCCACCTCGGCGCTGCACAAGCAGGCATACGTGGTCTCCGGTGGCCAGCTGGTCGATGCCTGGCCGATCGCCTCGCGGGATCGCTGGCTAACCGTCTGATCCCCCTGGAGGAGGAGGAGGAGTCTTTTTCCTGGCTGGCGATTTTTTCCGCGTGGCAGGCTTCTTGCGGCCAGCTGTCCGTTTCTTCTCCACCTCGTCCTGGAGATCCCCGGCATCCTCCAGTTCGCCCAGCAAATGGGTATAGTTGACCAGGCAACTGTCCACCGATTCCTGTAAATCCTTGAGGTTGACCGCATTGTTCTCGCTGGCCTCCAGCAGGGGCTTCAACCAGTCATTCATGATCTCAAACTGGCTCTGCATCACGTTCAGGATACTGCGAGGAACCTTGTGCATCACGGAGACGCGCTGCACCGGCTTGTCCTCATCCACCGGGATCATGCCGGTCGTGTAGTTCCGCAGTTCGTCGGCCAGCTTGACTAGTGCATCAGCTGTCTCAGAGGAGAGTTCCTCGCTGGTGACCGGTTCGGCAATCTCTTCCGCGACGGGTTCCTGGACCTGCTGTTCCTGTTCCGCCAGGGTCTTGATCCCACTCGCCAGGGTCTCTCGAATCTCCTTCAAACCGTCACGGAAATTCCCCAGCTGCATGATCACCTGACCGACCTTGTCATCAGAACCCACTCCCTTGAGCTTGACCGACTGCACGTAGGCGTACTTGATCTCTTCCCATCGCTCTGCCTCCTCGGGCGTGATCACGCCGAGGAGCTCCTTTACCTTCAGCAGGTTCGACTCGGTATCACTCGTCAGGGTCTGGGCATCGTTCTCGTAGTTGGTGAGGACCAGTTGCTCAAGTTCCTCGTCGTTCATGATCGCCACGACTTTTTCCACGATCCGGTTCATGTTTCGGTAGGAACCCTGCAGCTTGAACGGTGGCTCGGTCCGGTACTCGTCCGCCTGGGCTGCCGAGCGGATGTATTCCCGGTTGACGCTGAGGATCACGTCCCGGACCCGGATCAGCTTCTTCATCACCTCCACCATCTCGTTGAGTTCCTCGAGCGAGTAATTCCCTTCCAGGTCAACTCCCTCGCGGCTGTCGTTCTGGGCCATCTTAATCACGCCATAGACATCCTTCTGGCTGCGACTGGCCAGCACGGCAAGAGCCGGATTGGAAGTCAGGGAGTTTTCCAGGTAACTCATCTCAAAGGCCTCGGCCGTGTCCCCGATGATCTCGCCGAGGTTATAGATATCGGCCCGGTTGGCCAGCATGTCAGGAATCTGGAACTTCTCACCACTCTCGGTATACGGGTTACCGGCCATCACCACGCAGACCTTGCGGCCCCGCAGATCATAGGTGCGTGTGCGTCCTTTATAGACACCCTCGATCCGCCGGGTTGCATCACAGAGCGAGATGAATTTCTGCAGAAACTCCGGGTTGCAATGCTGGATATCATCCACGTAGATCATCACGTTGTCGCCCATCTCAAGGGCCAGGTTCAGTTTCTCGATTTCCTCACGGGCGCTGGCATTCGGGGCCTCAACCGGATCGAGAGAGGTCACCTGGTGACCGATGGCCGGCCCATTGACCTTCATGAAAATCAGGCCCAGGCGGTTGGCAATGTATTCCATCAAGGTTGTCTTGCCGTAACCGGGAGGAGAAACGAGGAGCAACAGGCCCATCCGGTCGGTGCGTTTGTCCTCGCCGGCCACTCCCACCTGCTTGGCCAGGTTACTGCCGACCAGGGGCAGGTAAACGGAATCGATCAGGCGGTTCCGGACGAAGGAGGTCAGTACCCGGGGACGAAATTCCTCCAGCCGGAGGTCGTCACGGGCCCGGTCCACGATCTCTTTCTTCAGGTCGATATAATCGCGATAGCGCGGGACGACGTCTGCTTCGAACTGTTCCAGCCGGGTGATGAACTCGTTGTAGTTGAGCTGGTAAACGCCCCGCTCGATGACCGGATGGGATCCCACCATCCCTTTCAGTGGCATATCCACGTTGGCCTTCACCGCCTGGCCCGCTGGCAGTTTCTTTTCCATCAGCAGGGCGGCCAGTTCATCCGCATAGGTCCCGTCCAGTTTTGCCGTGTCTCGACTTGCCAGGAACGCCTCCACCCAGTCTCGCAGCAAGACAAAATGCGCGGCCGAATCATGTTCGACCGCGTCAATGGAGTCGGCGAATCGTTCGCTGAAACCGCTGTGCTTGAGATGCTGCTGGAAATCTCCTGCCAGGTCACCTGCCCGCTGGCTATGCAGGAAACCACCGCCCCGGGTAAGTTCCTCAAAGAGATAATTGGCCGCCTGGGAGAGGAGATGCGGTGGGAAAAGTGGATGCTCATCGAGCAACGACTGGAGCATCGGCTGCAGGATCGCCACGTACTGTGATTGCTCCGAGCTCCCGGGAAATAACTCGCTGATTGTCCCCACCCCCGCCAGCCGGGCCTCGACCAGCGCCTTCTGCTGCGGATCACCAAAAAAGGACCAGAAAACACGTGCCATCGCCCGGGCCTGGGTATGGTAACGAAGCAGGTCTATGGAGGATTCCATTTCCATCAGGGCGTCCAGGATCAGGCGGGCATCCAGGTCGTGCACCCCCTTGGCATAGGCCTCCGAGTAACGTGGCCCCATGAAGCGGCGGATCTCTTCCAGCTGCGGCTCCTCCTCCAGCGCCGCAAACGTCACCACCGCCTTCTCCCCCTGCTCGTTGAGATGATCGGCAAGCTTCCAGGCCAGGTACTCCCCGCGATAAACCTGCTGGTTCTCCGAGACCACCTCCTGCTGCCAGACATCGCGCGTCTCAAGCAGCCGTGGGTCATCAATCGTCTCAAAGAAGTTGGTCCCCGTCAGGTGCAGTTGCATCTGGTCATCCCGGAGGACGGTCGTCAGGTCCAGTGCCTGGATGTTGACGTTGAAATGGTGATCTCCCATCTTGATCACGTTCTGACCGTCAACGAACAGTTCCTGGCGGTCCTTGAGCTGCCGCGTGGCATCCTCCCGAACCGTCTTGAGGCGGCTTTGAATATCATCAACCCGGACCGAGTCATCCAGCTCGGTAAGCTGGTCGACAATGTCACGGACTTTTTCGATCATCAGGTCCGAGGCAAAATAGGAGTGGATCTCCTCGACCGATTCGAGACTCTCCACGCGTGCCTTGATCCCCTTGAGAATCCGATCTGCGGCGCTTGTCAACGCGCTCGCTCGCTTGTTGCGGGCCTCGACCAGCGAGAGCTTGCGTGTTTCAAATGCGTTATAGACCTCTTCACGTTTCTCGGTCAGCTGGACAACAAACTCGTCAAACTCGGCAAACCGTCCCTCGAGTTCCTCCAGCTGGATCATCATCTTGGTGAGAAACTCCTCGCATTTTTCGGGCGAGTCACAGATGTCCAGGTAATTCACAACCGACTGGTTCAGCAGTTTCATCTGGGAACCAAACTCCGCCACTCCCTCGACCGACATCAGCTCCTTGATCCGTGACTTGAGCTCCGAGCGAGCAGTATTCACACTGCTGAATATTCCAGAGATGCTGTCAATGATCTGGGTCCGGTGGGTGGCATCTTCAATCGCCAGGTTGCTGACAATGTCGATCAGCATCTCCAGTTCCGTCGCCCCGGCGGCAATCGCCTCCTCGATCGTGCGGGCGTCGGCCACGGTCGCGGCCTCGCCGATCCGTGCCGTGTCTGTTTCAATGCGCTGCCTGTAGGGATCGAGTGAATCCGCGCGCATAAGGAACTCGACGCAGCGTTCCGAGAGCCGTTCTGTCGTCTCGATCACCTCCTGTTCAAGCTGGCCTATCAGGTCCTCATCACTGTAGCGAAGATCCTTCAGCGCGATGATCTGTCCGCGCACCGCCCGCAGGTCCCCCAGGGACGAGACAAAATCGTCAATCAACTCGAAACGGCGGTGTATCGCTTCATGGAGGATCTCGCTGGCCTGGGACTGAGCCTGGCTGGTCTGCTGGGCGGTGTTCTGCTTGACCCGGACGACCTTGTCAAACTCCTCGATCGCCGAGGAGGCGGCGTCGCGGATCTCTACCATCGGCTCGGCGAGCTGGAAGCAGTCTGCCTCGGACAGCCAGAAATAGGAGTCGACGATATCACCGCTCTTGCGGACCAGATCGACATAAAGGTCGGCGTAGGTGTCTTCCTTTTCCACCAGGCTGATCACCTCGTGGCATTCTGCCATGCCACGGACGATCTCCTTGTTCCCGACCTTGTAGAGAAATGAATCGGTATTGGTGCTGGGAATAAAATCATCTGCCACGTAAGGAGTCTGCCAGATCTGCAGCGCGTGGTGCTTCTGGGGGTCGGACTGGGAACGGAAACAGACCATCTCACCGGCCTGGAAAATAGTCGACCCGTGGCAGACGAGTGGAGTCTCGAGGTGCTGTTCAATCAGGTTATAGTGGAGCAGGACGTAGGTCCCTGAATCCCGGTTGTAAAAAACGTAGAGATAATCCTCGCCGTTGGGCGCCTCCACCCGCTTCTCAAAGATCATCCCCCGCAGGTCATTCTCAAAAACCTTGTGTTCCCCGGTCTGCAGCGAGTAACCGTTGGCAAAGATCACGCCATGGTCGTCAGGCAACAGGATGCAGGAATCTGCCACGCTGTCCACTCGCCAGGCCCGCTGGATCTTGTCGTTGTAGATGAAGTGGCGGAAGTGCTCTTCCTGGTAAGGCCGGATCTTGAGCAGCACGATATTTCCCAGCACTGCGTAAAAGATCTCTGCATCGTCCAGTGTCTGATCGGGGTTCTCGACCGGCTCGCTGTAGATCCCCGCGCCGCTGGACGTGTTGTTCTCCACCTTGATCGTCAGATCCCCCGCGATCGTTTCCACGAAAACCTTGTCCTCGATGGAAATATGTGGATGCAGGCCCTCCTGGTGAAGATCCCGGTGTGTTCGGATCCACTGGAATTCATGCTGCGAGGGGAAGACTGCCTCGTGCTCGCTGCGGTTGTCGATATAGGTCAACCCATCGTCACGGATCAGCCACTTGAGGCACTTCATGTCCTTGTTTGTCTTGCCGACCTGGAAGGCCATGTAGAGGTGGGCACCGACAACAAAGAACTTCGTGAACTCGGCATTCTTCTTGTAGTAATTATAGATCTCGCCGAAATCTCGCTGGAATTGCGGGTCACCAATCAGGTCCAGCGGCAGGGAGTGGAAAGTTCCCTCACGAAACTCGTAGATGGAAAAGACATCCTCCACCGCCGTCTCGCTCTTGAGGCCAAACTGGACGTTGTAACCGAAGATAAAACGGTTCCCGATGGCAACCATGTCACGGGGCGTGCAGTTGTGGGACGTGGAGACCCGCTCGGTCCCCAGCAGCGTGGTATCGATCGCCCCAAAGACCTGCTTGCGGGCCTCGTTCAATTGGCCCAGACGATTTCTCAGGTCGGCACTGAAGCTGGACAGGCGGTTACGAATGATCTCGTAAGTACCGCTCTCCAGCTGCATCTCGCCCCCGGGAGCCGGGTCATTCTCAGCCGGTTGTTCGATGTCTGCCTGGGCCATCGTCGCAATTCTCTTTTCGGGATGATCCTCTCGGACTGGGGGGGAGCATTTCCCCGTGGGGCAGCCTGGCTGTTAACCGTTCTCTCGCCAGCCAGAGGCTCCCCTTTCAACCAAGGTCTGCTAGGAGGGATTCCCTGACCCCGTTCCGCTGCCCTGGGCTCCCTGGGAAAGCAACAGCGAGGAACTGGTCTGCGAAATCCCGCTGCTATGGGCAAGACCCAGCAAGCGATAGAGCTCGCTACGGATTTCATTTCCACCACCGAGTCCAAGCATCTTGGTAATCAGGGCGGCAATCGAGAGATCCTTGAGGTCATCGGTACTGAGATTGAAATCCTCGACAAGGCTGAGAATCTTCTCGCGGAAATAATCCGGGTCGCCGGTAAAGAACGTGTCCTTGACGTCGGTGGCGACCTGGCTGTTGTAGACAAACCGGTCAATTGCCTTCCCACCCTTGACCGCCGCAACGATCTTGTCGAAGAACTCGGTCTCGCCACCGACAATGTCGATATGGGCTGTCTTGAGCGCCTCGCCGACGATTTCTGCCTGCGCCTCGGCGATATTTCGCTGGGCATCGATGGCAGCAATCTCAATATCCTTATCCTTGTTCAGCTGCAGCTTGAATTCCTCGTGTTCCTTGCCGGCATCGTGGAAGAGCTTCATCGCTGCGGCTTTTTCCTCGATTCCGTTCGCCTCGCTACTGAACTTCAGTCGCAGCACCGTCGCCTCGGCCGTCCCTTCCTTTTCCAGGGCAATCGCACCAGCTTCCTTGACCTGTGCGGCAGCCAATCCGGTGGCGGCCTCGTCCGCCTGCTTGGCCTCTGCCAGCATCTTGGTTGCCTGCATTTCTTTCTCTGCGGCGTTGCGATCCCCGTCGGCGGCAATCACCACCTCGGTCGCCTTGTACTCGGCTGACGTCTTGGCTGCCTCGGCAGCCGTAACCTGCTTGACCAGGGCTTCCTGGGCATCTTTCTCGGCCAACGTCACTGCTACCTTCTTGGCACGATCGGCGGTCATGAATTCCTCGGTGTTCTTGATATTCTCCTGCTCCTCGACCACGCTTCGTTCGACAATCACGCGCTCGCGGATCACTTCCTGGATCGCCCGTTTTTCGACCTCGATCGCCTTGTCCTTGTCGATGTCAGCCAGGGCCACGACACGTTCCCGTTCCGTCGCTTCCAGGCCACGATCCTTTTCCACACGCTCGGTTTCCACCTTGTCGGTCCGTTCCTTGTTCTTGGCAGCAACAATAATCTGCCGCAGCTTGTTTTCCTCCGCCACCTGGACCTCTTCCTCGGTCGAAATGCGGGCGGTTTCACTTCGCAGCACCTGTTCCTGCTCGACCACTTTCCCCTGGGCCCCCTCGCGAGCAGTCACCTCGGTGATTTCTCGCAACTGCTTCTGCTCGGCTTCCACCTGCTGCCGCTCCAGCGCCAGGATCACCTCACGAGCCTCGACATTCTGCTTGGTGATGGTCTTGTCTTTCTCCCGCTCGATGTCGTTCGCCTCCACGTGTTCACGTGCCGTCACCGCGGTGATCTTCTTGATCCCCTCGGCATCCAGGATGTTCAACCGGTCCAGCTTTTCCATGGACGTCTGCTCCAGGTAGTCAATCGCGGAACTGACCAGGCGATATCCCTGCAGGTCTTCCGCGTCGGTACCGATCAGCTCGTTAATCTGCCCCTTGAATCGGTCTCGGTCGGTATAAAGGTCCACAAAGTCAAACCGCTTGCCGATCGTCTTGAGTGCCTCGGAGAACTGGGCGTCAAACAACTCGATCAATGCCTCCCGTTCTGACGCCCGCTGGCACCCGATCGAGGAGGCGACCATCTTGATGTTCATCTCATCCGGTGAGACGCGGACATAGAAGGCGACTTCAATGTCTGCACGGATATTATCCATGCAGACCAGGCCCTGCGAGCCATGGCGCTTGATCTCGATCCGCTTGACCGACAGGTCCATCATCTCGAATCGATGTAGCAGCGGAATCACCCACATCCCCTTGCCGACCCGGACTTTCAGACCGCCGACACCGGTACGGACCACTGCCTCTTCCGGCCCGACCTTGCGGTACAGGCGACTGAACATGAACGCCGCGATCACCACGAGGAAGACCAGGCCCACGGCCACGGCCACGGCACCCTGGAAGTAGGTTGTCCAGTCTGCCAGGATCGTGCCGGCGAAAAGATGGGTGGAGAATAAGTCCATGTTCATCGTCATACCTCGTCAGAGTTCGAATCGTCAGGTTCAGATATTTCCACGACAAAGACCCGGCGTGCCGGGTCGTAGCTTCGAATCACCACACGCGTTCCAGCGGTGATTTGATCTTCTTCAGTCCTTACATCCAGTACTAATCCGACTCCATCCAATGTCAAGCTAATTTGGCCCTGGTCGGGCGTTGTTTCCAGCTTGACAATGCCGACACGCCCCAGCAGTTCCTCGGGGGTGTTGGTCGATTCGTCGGTAAAAACCCCTATCAGCGGCTGTGTGAAGAGCTTGGTCGGGATCAGGGCGATTGCCAGATTCCGTAAAAGTGCCCAGGTACAGTCCCAGCGGCTGACAATCCATCCCTGGTGCTCCGCCGGATCTCCCCAGTGTGGGTTGTCAAACCAGGCATAGAAACCGAGCGAGATAGCCCACCAGGTGAGACCGAATATGGTCAGCCAGAGCATCAGCGGGATCGCACCAACATTGAGCCAGCGAAGCGGAACCATTCCGATTCCGAGTATCGAGTCAACGCCGTCCACGTCGACATCCACGTCCACGTCCACGTCCAGCGTATCCAGTCCAAACCCGCCGATCATGGAGATCAGCCAGAAGGCCAGGATGAACATAACCAGACCGGAAACAACAACGTTCGAGTCGGTAAAACAGAGCTCGAGAAAATCCAACATGGGGTCATTCCAATTGTCTTGGCATTTCTTTTGTCCAGTATCCGGCCTGACCGGGCCATGGAGAACAAGGTTTCCATCGGGAAAGCAGGAAACCTGGGAAATCCAGGCTCCGGTTAACGCCTGTACCGGTTGTAACGACTGGCGTACAGGAAAACAGCCGGGAGGGGTGGCCTGGCAGGCCACCGTCGCCCGGGACTGTCCAGACGCCGTGTATCGTTACTGTACTATTCGCCGGGAGACAGCGAATATTGAGACCTGCTTCGAAAAAAGATTTTCTCCCTAGCCGCTCTCACTGGCAGCAAAACTCCGTTCCACCACGGCACAGCCGACCGAGTCCCCAAAGGTATTGATCGCCGTTCGGAAACGGTCCAGGAGCCAGTCCACCATCAGGATCGTGCCGATATACTCGATCGGCAGATTGACCGCGTTGAGCACGATCATCATCGTCAGCAGCCCGGCCTCGGGAATCCCTGCTGCCCCGATCGCCGCCAGGGTTGCCGTCACCGCGATCAGGATAATTGTCGTCATATTGAGTGTGAACCCGGCGGCGGCGGCTTCCGGGGTGGAGGCATAGATCTGGGCAATAAAGACCGCCGCGACCGCTTCATAAAGCGCGGTACCATCCATGTTGATGGTCGCTCCCAGGGGCAGGACAAAGTTCGTCGATTTCTTGGAAATACCCGCGTTGACGTTGGCACATTCCATCGTCACGGGCAGGGTGGCCGTTGAACTGGCGGTAGAAAATGCGGTCAGCAGGGCCTGGGACATATCCCGCATGAACTGGTAGGGATTCTTGCGGGTCGCCCACCAGTAGATAAAGGAAAGGGTGACCAGTGCATGAATCGCCAGCCCCAGGATCACACAGAGCATGTACCAGCCTGTCTGTTCCAGTGTCGCGAACAGCTCCCCCTCGGCCAGCTTGATTCCCAGCCTCGGAGTAATCAGGCAGAAGACTCCCAGTGGAGCCACTTTCATCAGCAGCATCACGAAGGCCATCATGGCCGTATTGGCCTCCTCGATCAGGGTGGTGATCGTATCAACCCGCCGGCTGATCGTGGTCAGCATGCCGGCAAAGATAATGCTGAAGACAATCAGTGGAAGCAGTTGCATTTCCACCGCGGATGCAAAGAGATTCCCGCTCACGAGCATCAGGATCAGGTCGCCAAACAGCTCGCTGATTCCCGGGGACTCGGTACTGTTTTCCTCCAGTTGTGGAAAGATCTTGGCGACTTTTTCCTCCTGGAGGCCGGATTCCTCTACCAGGGTATCCAGGACCGCCTGCCGGTCTTCTCCACTGATCGAGACCGTCGAGTCCTTGTCCAGGCTGGCGTTGTTGCCGGGCTGGATGATGCTCACGACCAGAAGTCCCACGCTCACGGCGAGAACCGTGGTGGCCACGTAGTAACCCACGGCGACAGCACCAGGGCGGCCCAGCTTGCGAACATCCCCCAGCCCCAGGATGCCACTCATCACCGAGACCATCACCAGCGGTATCACGACCATCATCAGGGCACGCAGGAAAACCTCACCGCCAATCTCGATCGCTTCAAAGATTGGAACCGCCGGATGGATCTGGCCGGGAGTTTCCGGTTCAGGCAGCACCCAGACCAGCACGACCGCCGTCACGATGGCCAGCAGGATGCCGGCGATCAGGTAAAGTGTGCCACGGCCATGGCCTTTCGGGTGAGAAGAGGATTCGGCCGGCGTGGATTGTTCGGGATTCTCACTCATCAGGACACACCTCTTGTGGGGAAAGCGACGGAATGGAAAGCGTCACTTTCGCATGCCACAGCGGTCCTGGGCAAGAAAAAAAACAGGTGGCCAGGCAAAAAGGTATGCGGCGACAGGTCCAGGACAAGGCGGAAGCCGGCCAGAGGGCATCCCGGGCGGCTAGTTATCCGTGTAGCGACTGAACCACTGCTCGATTGCCGAGTCGTGGGCGGATGCCTCGGCACTGTCGGCCAGGTCATCTGCGATCACCTCCAGCAGGTCTTCCAGGGACTCGCTGTCAGCAATCTTGAGGCCCTCGGCCCGCCGGTTGGCAGTCCTGGCCGTGGCGGCCTGGTACTGGCTGTTATCGATCGTGACCGCCTCCGGTGCTGGACGCTCACCACCATCGGCTTGTTCCTGGCTGTCAGAATCAAGCACTACCTGCTGACTCGAGGACAGGATACCGACGTCCAGTCGGCTGCTCGCCGCCTGCTGCACGTACTGCTCAAGAGACTCACCCTCACCCTCACCCTCGCCCCCGCCCTGGGCATTGAGGAAATCAATGATCTGCAGGACATCGGTCGGGTTGACCTCGTTATCGCCTGTCGGATCCAGGTAGGGGGGTGGCTGGAAACTGCCCGTGGGCACCGGCAACGGACCCGGGCCATTGTCGTTCAGGTAGGTGATGATCAGCAGGGCATCGATCGGCGAAACCACCGTGTCCCCGTTCACGTCCAGGACATTG
>CAYYZW010000135.1:0-16845 GCA_964476375.1 uncultured Pirellulaceae bacterium | reverse complement strand
ATGATCCCTTCCCGGTCTGCCTGACACGCGGCACGAACCTGCCCATCGTCTACCTGGACGCACATAACTACCTTCATTCGGAATACCCGATGCACGGTACCGTTTACCAGAACACGGCTGTGAGCGGGCATGCCCACGCTTATCTCTCGGACCGGAAGCTGCTCAACGGTGGGTTCGAGTGGCTCAACCCCCATAGCTACCAGCTGATCACGGCCGGGTTGGATGAAGATTTTGGTGAGGACGTGGAAGATGCCGCGCACAACGTTCTTTTCAAGCGTTACCCCAGCGGTACTCACTATGTCCCGGGTGATCTCGACAATATCACCAACTTCAGCGGGGGCACCCTGGAGGATGCCATCCCATGATCGGGCTGAGGCACGTACATTCCAGTGCCATGACGGATGAGAAGAAACGCCGGCGGCGGGGTTTCACGCTCATAGAACTGCTCATGGTGATCGCGCTGATTGGCGTTCTTGCCAGTGTCCTGCTGGTGGCCCTTTATGCTGCCGCGCAGGTAGCCAACGTGCGGCGTACGGAGCAGCAGATTGAACGAATCAATTCGCTCCTGATGAGGCGCTGGAACAGCTACGAGCATAAGCGGCTGCCGGTCCGTCTGACCGGCAGCGCCGATCAACGTTCCGCGCAAAGATTGTTGATGATCCGTGAATTAATGCGGATGGAAATGCCGGATCGGATAAGTGATCTTCTTTATGATCCGGTTGATTCCCGGCTGGTGAACAATGTTCTCTGGAACCAGTACAGGCGGAGTGCAGGTGTGAACTGGGACGAAGTGAATGAGAGTGCTGAGTGCCTTTACCTGATCCTGGGGAGTATCCGGGAAGGAGATCGGACGGGCCTGGATTTCTTCACGGAAGATGAAATCGGTGATACGGACGGTGATGGAATGTACGAGATTCTCGACGGCTGGGGAAAGCCGATGGCGTTCCTGCGCTGGGCACCCGGTTTCTCTATTTCTCCCGGTCAGGACAAGATGTGGGGCCATGCCGGTGTGGATGATGACGGGAACGGGACGACCGATGACCTGAGTGAACGCGGCTGGGTCGGATCCGATGACCTGGCGGTCTCGCAGCGAAACATCCCCTTTGGTAATAAGGCCCCAGACCCCTTTGACTTGCTGGATGCCGATACCCGGAATACCTTTGCTCTCCATCCTCTCGTTTTCTCGGCTGGTCCGGATGGCTATTTTGATGTTTTTTTCAGCCTGGCCCCTCCAGATCAAGTTCCCCCAGCTGCATTGAGGACACCGCCGAATGATCCCTTTCATTTAACGCTGGGGACAAATAGCAGGCCGACGATGCAGCTCGGTACCCCCTATGACAGAGGACGTGACGGAAACAACAGTTTCGACAATATCACAAATCACTGATGGTTTTTACCCAGAACAAGGGTCGCATTTGGCATGCAAGGTGAGGCAGGAAAGCTATGGAGACGGCACCGGAGTCCACGGAATTTCCGTGGCATGACGATGCTTGAGCTGCTGGTGGTGATCGTGATCATCATGCTGCTGCTGGCTGTTTTTGCGCCGTTGATCCGTGGCACTTCCAGGGATCGTCGCGTACGTGAGGCCTCGCGCGCCCTGAGCGGTTATATCAACGGAGCCCGTACTCTGGCTGCACAGCGAGGTCGTCCGGTTGGCATCGGGATAGAACGGGTTGTCTCCGAGCAGCCCGTCAACGGGCTCTATGCCACCGAGGTGTACACGGTTGAGGTCCCCCTTCCCTATAGTGGAATCACTGCCCAGTCGCGGGCCCAGGTCGTATCGAGGCCAGTGGACCCGACTAACCCAGCCCTGGGAAATCGCTGGGAAATCGACTTCTTTGAGACCGATCCGATTGCAGGGCAGATCCCGGACCTGCTGATTTATCACACGAATCCGCTGCGTGCCCTGGTGGCACCAGGGGAGTCCTTCTGGATCCGACTGGATTACCGTGGCCCGATCTACAGGGCTTTCCGTGTCCCTGGACAACCCACCAGCTTTGCTTTCGTACTGGACATTTCCTACCCGGCTGCTCCCCCGGCACCGCATTATGCCAAGATCAGCTGGGGGGTTCCTTTCCAGCTTTACCGGCACCCGGTTCGCTCAAGTGCTGAACCGTTACAGCTTCCTGCGAACACCGCTATCGATCTTTCTGTCTCCGGTTTTGGTGCCACTGGCATCGAGTTCACGCATCACGGCCTGGCCCCACCCCAGCCGGTGCAGATCCTGTTTAATGCTGCCGGGGACCTGGAGGCGGTCTATGCAGATCTCAACGGGAATGGTGTCGTCGATGTCGCATCAGCGACCTCCTCGATCCACCTGATGGTGGGACGTGCCCGGCAGGTGGTCCTGGGGCCTGGCCGCAGCGTGTTTGTCGATGATGTGGTCGATACGTCGAACATCATGGACATGTCCGCGCTCTGGCTGACCATCAGCCACCGCACCGGGCAGGTGACCACGACGGAAAACGCCAGTCCCTGGTGGGGTGGTCCGGACGGGGGATGGGGCGCGGTCGGGGTGGATGATAACGGGAACGGTACCGTGGACGACGTTGGGGAACGGGGCTGGACGGGGACCGATGACGTGCTGACGATTTTTGCAGCCCGCCAGTTTGCCCGTGGCAAGATCACGACGGGAGGTCGTTGATGCGGATGCATGAAAAATATCGCCGTTTCCCTCACCACCGTGGTGTCACGCTGGTGGAGTTGATGTTTGCGATCGGGATCCTGCTCGTCGGCTTGCTGGGAGTGGCGGCACTGATTCCACTTGCCGGCTTTGAAATTGACCGTGGACTGACAGCCGACCGGATGTCGGCAACCGGGCGGAATGCTGTCCAGGAGTTTGATATCCGCAGCATGCGGCGGGCAGACATGTACGTGAATCCAGACGGAACGTCCTTTAATCCCAACTTCCAGTCCCTGCACCTGTTCCCCGCGGCCCAGCGTTCCATTTCTTTCTGTATTGATCCGGGATACCTCCACTTTCACGTCGCCAATACACCTCCTGCAAACCGTACCCCGCTGCTCTTCCCCAGTTTTGGCCCGCTTACCAGTCTTCCGGAGAAGGAGGCGCGGATGCACCGGATTGCCCTCCGCAATCATCCTGGAGGGACAATCATGCACAGATTGCTGGCCGAGCGATTGTTCGTGGCCAGGGATGATCTGGCGGTGGATCGACCTGCCGACCCTACCTTGCCCCCGCAACAGGTTTACGGGAGTAACACGACCCGGCGGCAGTACAACGGCAGTTTTTCCTGGTTTGCCACGCTGGTGCCAGAATTGCACCAGCCCACGGGCATTTTTGACCAGTATCTTCTCTCGGTCGTGGTTCTTGATGACCGGGACCTGCTCTACGATTCCGGCCTGGGTACGACATCCCGGCCCCGCCCGATTCCGGAACGGGTTGTCGAGATCGAGCTGCTGGGAGGAGGCTTTGGTGGTGGCGAGGCAACATTAAAAACAGCTAGTACTTCCCCGGTTTCGATCGATGTTCGCTCGGGTGACTGGATCATGCTCAGTGCCAGGGCGATTGTATCTCCTCCGATCAACGTCGCGGTTGCCCGAATCAACAACAGCGAGCCGGTCAACCTGGTGACCCGTGACTACTTTCGCTGGTACCAGGTGATTTCCTCGGAACTGGATCCGCGACCCGTTGCAGGGGGAGGCTGGATCAGGCAGATCAGCCTGGAGGGGCCGGACTGGAGCCGGCCGGAGTGGTGGGATACGACGCTCCCGGCGGTCTTGCAGATGCCCACCAGGGCGGTCATGGTCCGTGATGCCGTGGGTGTTTTTGAGAAGACAATTCGGCTGGAGAACACGTCGTTGTGGGATTCAGCACCCTAGCAGGACGTGAGACATGGCGCCGCGATGAAGGGGCAAACGGGCGGGCCAGACAACAAGGAAAAAAGTAATGGTACGAAGGAAAGAGAAAGAGAAGAAAACAGGCGTGGTCTTGCTGGTGGTGGTCAGCCTGCTTGCCCTCTTCGTCCTGATCGGTGTGACCTACGTGCTGGTCGCCAGCCAGTACCGTCGCTCGGCGACAATGGATGCTCGCACGAAGCTGCTCCACATCGATCCCCAGAAGCACCTGGACCGGGCGATGTACCAGGTAGTACGGGACACTTATAACACCGGTTCGGTATTGCAGGGGCACGGCCTGCTTCGAGACATGTACGGGGACGAGGTGGAGGGAGGAATTGTCACCGCCTTCCGTTACCTTCCAGGCAATACACCACAGAGCCAGCTCCTGGAAGTCGACTGTACTCTCTATCGCCAGGCGGACTTGAACGGGGACGGTATTTACGAGACACCCCTGGACCGGCCTTTTCCTCGTGACTATTTCAACGGCCGCGTGTACACCTTCCTGGAAGGAAATCCCAAGAACCTCAGTACCCGGGTGGTCGATTATTTTCCCGTCAATCTCATCCCCGGCAGCATCCAAGCCGACGCGGGTGGGAATCCCCTGCCCTGCACTCCCACGCAGGTTCTTGGTACTTTCCGGCTGCTGTTACCTGAATCGGAATGGACGATTTCTCCCCCTCCAACGGCCGGTGGCCGTTTTATCGTCAATGGTCGCCCCTTCAACGGTACCGGGTTTGGTTACCAGGGATCCTCCTCTCGTTATCTGAGTGACGAGGCACTTTATCCGAACCGTGTCCTGCGGCCGTCTGGTTTCCTTCAGTATGTCTCCGGTGGGGCAGATGAAGGGTATGACGGGGTGGATTACCAGAACATGGCACTGGCCGGCATCATTCCCGATCGGGCGAATCCCCATGGGACGGGTTACATTATCCCTTCCTTCCACCGGCCCGCGCTGATCAACTTCTGGGAAAACCAGAACGTCGTGGACAGCGATGGAGATAGCATTCCCGACATGCCCCTGTTAACGGGATCTCCTGCGCTGATGAGCCGGATCATAGGACAGACTGTCCTGCGGCCGCTCCCCCTGGAGGACCACCATCCGAACTTCACTGGAGGAAACCCTCATCCGGACCTGAGTCGACCGGTGACCTATGCCCCGACGGCCGTCGACGCCATGCTCGATGCGCTCAAGGAAGGGCCCTGGGACGTGGACAATGACGCGGACGGGTTTGCCGACAGTATCTGGGTGGACCTGGGCCTGCCGGCGCAGACCGATGAGAGCGGCCGCTTGTTCAAGCCACTTTTTGCCATTCTCTGTGTCGATATGGATGGTCGGATCAATCTCAATGCCCACGGAAGCTCCCTGCAGGCGGTGCGTGAACCAGGTGGCCTGCCGGCATCAGATGATGACGGGGATACGACTATTGATGAGTGGGACGAGCGGGGAATATCTGGCCGGCCCGCGGCAATCGCCTGGGACAGGGAGACATCGGGGATTCCACCAGCAGGAATTGACAGTCGATCGACACATGGTCTCTCCCTGCCCAAGGGCCAGGGCTATGGCCCGGCCGAGATCAACCTGGCAGGATGGGATCGTGGTCCGGACGGTGTCTGGGGGATGCCCGGCGATGACAATGGGAACGGTATCCTTAATGAATGGGCGGAGCGAGGTGCCCCGGGCTCGGATGACAGGGCTCGCATTGGCACGCTTGGTTACTGGCGACTGCTTGCCGGGAATGGCAACCTGGCAGTGGGACGTTACAACAGTGACCTTTCTCCGGGGATCGCCGGCGCCGATGCCCACACGCCATTCAAGTTCTTTGAATTCCCGGATAATTATGCGAACGCCAATCCGGTGACGGCTTTCTTTGGCCTGCCGGATTTAAACGGCGAACTGGCAGTGGGAATAAACCATTTCGGACAGCCTGCCTACGAGTTTCCTGTCACCCTCAACATCCTGACAGCACTGCGGCCATCGGCAAAGGTTGATTCCGCCTACGAGATGAACCTGGTCACACGGCAGGCAGCGGACACGCGATTTACCGCGGCGGAACTGGAACGCATTCTGCGCGGTGGTGATCCTGATTCCCAGAGCCTCCCCGACAGGCTGTTACGGCTGGCTCCCTCGCTGGCCACCGATGCCTCGCGGCGGATCGTGACGACAGACAGTTTTGACCTGCCAGTTCCCGGATCCCTGGTCCCCTATGATGCCCGCCGTCCGCTGGGGAACGGCCTCCAGCAGCGCACCGGGCCGACAACCCAGACCAATCGCTGGTGGTCTCCCCAGTACCAGCTGACCGAGCTGCTGCGAGCACGCTTGCAGCAGGGAATGGCGAACCTGACAGGGGCCAGTCCCTATGACCTGGCAATCCAGGACATGGTGGATATCGAGGTCGGAAAAATTCTCTCGCCTGACCTGCTTGCCGGCATGCGAATGAACATCAACCGGCCATTTGGAAATGGCCTCGATGACAATAATAACCGGGTGGTGGATGAGCATACCCAGCGGGGGCTTCCGGGAGTCAATAACGAGTCGTTCAATGAATCGTTATGGGCCAGTTGGTCCTTTGACCATAACAACGACGGGAGGCCCAACAACGACCATGCAAACGCCCTGGCCCGCTACCAGTTCGCCCGTGACCTGTTCGTGATGACGATGTTGCTCAAGGACCGGAACCGGCGGATTGATGCTGACCGGGATGGGAATCTTAACAACGAGGACCTGACCGGCGGCGGTATGCCGGGAGGGAACGAGACGCAGTTGGAAATCGCCCAGTGGGTCGCCAACGTGGTTGATTTTCGGGATGCCGATTCGATCATGACCCCGATCGAGCTGGACCTGAATCCGTTTAATGGCTGGCAGGTAGACGGGGATCTTTTTACCGATGAATCGCTCTGGGGTTCTGATAACATCGACAACAATGGCGATAGCCAGGTGGATGATGCGATCGAGCAGGCAGCGGCCCTGGAACGTGTCGTGGTCTGGGGTTCGGAACGCCCTGAACTGTTGATGACGGAGACCGTTGCCTGGCATGACCGCCGTACCGAAGACCTGGATACCACGGAAACGAAGATTGCGGACCCCGAGGATGACGCGGTCAATGACTTTGACCAGCGATTGAAACCCTCCAGTGCATTCTTTGTGGAACTCTACAATCCCTGGGCGGGGAATGATCGCCTGCCAAATGAGCTCTACAGGGGTCAGCCAGGGGTGGTTCTGGATGCCACCACGCCCGGGGGACAGCCGGTCTGGCGGATCATCGTGGTGCGAGGCGATACGGATCCCGCTGGTCCAGGCCTTCCCCACAAGCTGAGAGACCCGGATGATCCAAATTCCAGCCTTCAACCAGACCCCCAATATATCGAGCGGGGAATCTACTTTACGGATCCGGCAAACCTTCCTGGAACCTGCAAGCCAGGGGTCGAGCAATGGTATCCTTCCAATCCCAACGGACGTCCTGCCCCGGTGATTCCAGGCCGATATGCGGTGATCGGGTCAAGAGGAAAGCTTGCCAATAACCGTTACACGAGTTACCTGGGGCGAACGCTGACCCATAATGACGGTTACCTGGATGATGGTTCCGACGCCCCAGCGGCACCGTCTTATGACAATGCTGCCGTGGTGAATGAATACCCGCTGACGCGGCGATTTGAACTCCTGCCCGATCCGGATCCAACCGTGCAGCAGTTCTTTGTTGTCGGGAATCCTGGTTATGGTGGTCCGGCGAATTTGAACCTGCTTCCGACGGTGGCTGTGGCGATGGACCAGCGGGTTTTTAACGGGCTGCCCCCGGTCACTTCCTCGCTCAGCATCACCGACCGGATTGGTGGCTATCCCGTGTACGATATGGACAACCCGGGTCCCGGGGGGACCGAATGGGATGCGACCCTTGCAACCGGTGACGGGGCCTACACCCCCCCGCTGGATGAACCACTCGATGCCCGTTTCACGAGTAACCCGGGATCGAACCTGCCACGCGGGCGGCTGGATCGGACTGGTACGTTACGGGATTATGCTCGTGTCCACCTGCAGCGACTGGCAAATCCACTGTTGGATTTTGACCCGGTCCTGAATCCCTACCGTACGATTGATTCAAGCTCGGTCGATGTGACGGCATTTAACGGGGTGGCGAACACCAGCCAGGATCCGGTGGGCGAGACCAACATCCGTTTTCGATCCTTGCAGCGTGGTGACAGTGACCCCAATGGTGCTCGTCCCTATCGCCGTGAACTGTGGTCGCATGAGCCGGCCAACCGGGGCGGTTTTGCCGCGGATCCGGGGGGAGGCGTTGCCAACCACTATTTTGACTACGTGCTGCACCACCGGATGGGATACTTGAACGAGAACTATCTCCCTGCCCAGCAGCAGGGGATCGGGATCGGCGCGCCGGATGCATCGGCTGCGAATGAAAAAACATTTCCCTGGCTCAACTGGCTGAACCGGCCTTTTGCAAGCCAGTATGACCTGCTGCTGGTGCCACGCAGTCGATCCTCCCGCCTGCCCCACGACTACACTCTTCAGCAGTCCCTGGTGACCGGTAGTGGGGGGGGGCAGGTCGGTTCCTACGTCAAGGGGCACAACGACGGTTTGAATAACATGCCCAATGCCGTCAATTCACGGTTTGGCCACCTGATGAATTTCTTTGAATCGTCGGTGGATCCTGTGAATGATCCGGCCCTGCAGATGCACCGGTTATTCGAGTACACGCAGGTCCCCTCCCGGTTTGCCGGAACCCAGCGTTGGCTTCGTCCGGATCTCTTCCAGCCGCGGTTACCCGCGGGCAGAGATCATCAGCTTCATCCGCCTTTTAACTGGGTCTCGATGTTCCGCGATCCGGGACGAGTGAATATCAATACGATTTTCGATCCGGCTGTCTGGAATTCCATCCTGGATGGCCACCAGGGCCCCCGTTTTTACGGTTCTGCGTCGACGACTCCCGGACTGGCTCATAGTATTGTGGACACACGGAGAGGGTACGGGGTGAGTGGCCAGGGGATCAATCAGCCGCATGGTGGACAGGTTGCGATCAACGCCAGTAGTCCGACATTCTTTGGGAACATGTTCCGGCCAACCGGTAGTGGTGACCTGGTTCCCGAGCGTATTGCACACGATTTTGTCCGGCCTGATATCGAGACGACGGTCCTGCGGAGTAATGTCATCAGCTCGAGTACAGCCGTGGGTGCCGTTCCCGGTTCTAATTTCCCCAACAATCGTCAGCCGTTGATGACCAATTTCAATCCCGACAATGCGGTCAACACGGGGCGTAACCCCTATTTTCATTACCAGACCATCCAGCGGCTGGGCAACCTGGTTACCACCCGTTCGAACGTCTATGCCATCTGGATCACGGTGGGCTATTTCGAGGTAGAGCCCAATCCCACGGGGGTCGACGTGGTTCACCCGGACGGTTACCGGCTGGGGGCCGAGTTGCGGTCCGACAGCGGGGAAGTTCAGCGTCACCGTGGATTCTATTTCCTGGACCGTTCGATTCCGGTTGCCAGTGAGCCCGGACAGAACCACAACGTGGACCGGGCGGTTGTGCTCAGGCGTTACCTGGAATAGTCAGTTGTGCTGTACGAAGATTACGTCACCCTCCTGGATGACATAATCCCGCGGTTCCCGGCGGAGCAGGTTCTGGGCCTTGAGTTCACGTTCACTTCCCAGTCGGACCAGGTCGTCGCAGTTCATGGTCTCGGCCCGGATAAAGCCCTTTGCCATGTCCGTGTGGATGTGCCCGGCCGCCTCGACCGCCGTGGTACCCCGCGCGATGATCCAGCTACGGACTTCCTTCTCCCCGGCAGTGAAGAACAGCATCTGCCTGGAGACCTCCATCACCTGCCGGACAAGCTGATCCCGGTCAAACCGTTCGATCTCCATTTCCTGGCAGAAATCTTCCCGTTCCGCCTGGTCCATCTGTTCCAGTTCCAGTTCCATGGCCACGTTGACCAGGACCAGGGTCGCGTTGTCCGGTAACTGCTGTGCGAGGTTGCTGGTATCCAGTTCCTGCTCGTTGTCACTATTGATGATCACCAGGCGAGGTTTCTGGGTCAGCAGACCGAAGGACTTGATGATCTGCTGCTGCTCGACCGAGACCTCGATTTCGCGAACCGCCTTGCCGGATTCGAGGGCATCGTGGATCGGTTCGAGGAGTTCAAGTTCCTTGATCTGCTGTTCCCGATCGGGTCGTGGTTTTGTCACGGATTCTCGCAGTTTTTCCACCCGTCCAGTGACAATCGAGAGATCGGCAATCAGAAGGTCGTCATCCAGTGACGCCAGGTCGCTGGCCGGGTCATGACCGGCGAAGCCGCAGGCAACAACGACCAGGCAGCCCGCCTCCCGCAGGTCCGCCAGTTTTCCGGCATTATCACTGGAATCTCGACTGAGACCTGGCGTGTCAATAATCTGCAGGGCGGCCCGTGTGATTTTCTTGGGCTGGTAGACTTCACAGAGCCCGTCGATTCGGGGCTCCGGGATGGTCGCCATGGCGGACTGCAGGGAATGGGAGAGGGAGGGATCGGGAGCCTCCCCGGTCAGCCAGTGAAAAAGGCAGCTTCTGCCACTTCCCTGGTACCCGACGATGACAATCTTCATGGCTTGCCCTGCAATGGTTCCGTTCTATCAACCGTTCTCGCTTGCGGGCATCAGAAGATCAGCAAGCTGGTCCATCTCTTTGCTGACCAGTTGCTGCTGGTCTTCATCGAGAGGCTGGTGCCCAAAGCGGACACGATAATATGTTTCCACCATCCTGGTAAGGAGTTGTTGTCCGGAAAAATCGACCATTTGCACAACGAGTTGTTTTTCGATCACCCGGACAAACTCCTGTTGCGTCTGGGCTGGCTCGCGGCAAAACCCGTGTCGCTGCAGAAGTTGTTCAAAGTGGAGGAAGAAATCACATTGTGCTTTCTGGAGAATCTGTCGGCGACTGGCTGGTTTCTGCACACTGGATCCATCCTGGCGATCTGCCAGGCGGCGACGAAGCTGGTGAACAAGCCAGCCCACGAGCGGCAGCAGGATCAGCCAGGCGAGAAAATTCCAGCTCAGGATACCTGCCCACAGGCCCCTGGAAAAATCGACACGGAACCAGCGTATGACTGGAAGGGAGGCCATTCCCTGGAATCCCTCATCCGGATTCCAGCCGATGCGATTGAAAACGGTCTGCCGCTGCTGCTGGGCATTCAATCGAAGGACATTGTTGTCCCAGAGGAGTTGCATGTAATCGAAGCTGTCCACGATCTGGTCGCTGAAGGTCCGCTCTGGTGGGGTCTCGTCCGGGCGAAAGATCGGGGTCGGATCAAGCCGTAACCAGATGCCTCGCAGCGTATCGTGATCAACCCCCTCCACCAGGGCTGGAGAAAGTCCCTCCGCGGGCAGGAGTGCCTCGACCCAGGCGTGTGCATTGTACTGGTGAACCGTGAAGTAGTTTCCGGTTGGATTGAACTCCCCGCCCCGGAACCCGATGGCCATGCGGGCGGGAATCCCCTGGCTTCGAAGCATCAGTACCAGGGCGCTGGCAAAGTACTCGCAGTTGCCCATCCTGTGGTTGAGCAGGAAATCCTCGACCTGGTCACGGTTCATCTGTCGCATCGGCTGGATCTGGTTCAGGTCGAGCGTGTAACGGAACTCATCGGACTTGAGGAACTGTTCCAGGGTCCGGCACTTCAGGACGAGGTTCTCTTCCGGTACCTGCCCCTGGTCGAGAAGGTCGCGGGTGAATCGTTTCAGGTTCTGCAGGTTGGGAGGAAGCGAGATCATTTCGGCAAGCTCATCCTTGAAAAACTCCTCCTCCCGCTCACTTCGCAGGTGCAACAACTGCAATTCCGACTGCACACCGCTCCGGAAGGCATCGGTGGCCAGCACGTAACGGTACTGTTTTACCACCGGGCTCCGTCGGGTACGGGCCAGGTAGAGCTGGTTGGTGGCAGGATCGTAGCTGACATGTTGATCTGTCTCTGGAAGCTGGTAAGCCGGAAAGAGAGCCATTAATGCGGGGTCGTCGTTCAGTTCCATGAGAAATTCTTGCTTGACCAGATCCCGACTCGCCAGCGGCTTGAGGGTCGGAAGCTTTTCGTTTCCCAGTCCCTGTGAGGGATCCATGGCGAACCAACGGCTGGTGCCTTCGTTGTCGTAACGGTAGCGACTGAGGACAGCACCACGCAGGTAGGGTTCTCCAAAAAGCTTGTACGGTTCTCCGGTCTCCAGGTCCGTCAGGGAGACGCGGAGGGCGATCTCCTCGCTCAGGAGCAGTTTTCCGACATCGGACAACTGGACATCCCGCCGAAAACCAACCTGCTTGTACCGGCCAAAACCGGGTTGCTGCCAGGACGAGTTTCCGGATCTTGGCATGCAGAAAAAAAAGACGATGGAAAAGGCCACGGTGCACAGGCCGATCGAGAGCAGATGGCGTGTGAATCCCCAGCCCAGGATCGATGCGGTTGTGGAGGAAATTTTTCTATCGGGAGAGGAGATCGGGGAGGTCCCTCCGAAGATTGCCAGCCGCGGATCGAGAGGGGAGTTGTTTTTCTGTCGTTTCCAGTCACGTTCTGCCTTTCTCCGGGCCCGGTAATGTCCTCGTTGAACCTGTTTTCCCTGCCGAAAAATATAGAAAAGGGAAAGGGTGAAAAGGGCTGCGAAGGCGTAAAACATCAGGGCGATGCCAAACTGGAAACTGGTACTCAACAGCGAGGCGATGACGACCTGGAGCAGGCTGAAAATGGCCAGGTGACCGTATATTCTCAGGGTCTTTTTCTGGTAGAGCATGACCACTTGCACGTAGGCCAGCAGGCTGGCGATTGCCAGTAACCTTTGAAAGCTATCGGTTCCCCCACCCAACATCTCGGCCAGGGAACCGCTGGTGACGGCTTTCACTAATTCCAGCACTCCCGCGTCACTGCCAAAGAAGATGCAGAGCCAGTAAAAGGCGATCAGGATCATCATGACATTGGCCAGGATTCTTGGCAGGGAGAACCAGCCAAGACGATCGGTGAAGACCACCGAGGTCACTCCTGCAAAGAGCAGTAAGACAGGGAGATCAAGCTTCCCCTGGCTGTTTCCCAGCAGGGTGGCACCAAGTGTGGTCAACAGGATGATGGACACCTGCAACCACTTTTCCACTCTCGATGTCACCACGCTTGTCATGAGATGTCCCCGTCGTTGTGGGGGTGCCTGTCATCCTGTCGCATTGACTGGGGCCGTTGGAGTCGGAAGTACTGCCAGATTTCCTCTGCCCGGCAGTCAATCCAGGTTATCTGATCGCCAGGCGGGCTCAGTCCGGCTTCTTCCCGGCTCCGTGTGCTGATCACAACGGGCCGGCTCCCCTGACGGATCCTGTCGTGAAGTTCCTTCCAGGTCCTTGCGGAGAGACCCTCGGCTGCTTCCAGGGTTGCCAGGCAGGAGACAATCTCTTCGACCATTGTCCGGGATGGGTGTGCCGACCAGTGGTGAACGCTTTCACCAGCCAGTGCAACAACCAGCTGCCCAGCGTCGCGTTGAAAGGCATCCTGGATCACTGTGAGTGCCATACTGGCTGCCAGTTCAACATGGAGCGGGTCGGCCTCATGCTCGGTGCCGTGGTCAAACAGGTCCAGCAGGACAACAAGTTGTTGCTGGTGCTGCTGTTCAAACTGTTTGACTGCCGGTTGGCCGATACGGGCCGTGGTTCGCCAGTGAATCCAGCGGCGATTATCCCCGGAACGCCATGGTCGAAGGGCATAGTAATCTCCATCGCTTCGCCCCTGTCGTGGTTGCGCCTGGTCACCCCCGGACCGGTTTGTCTCCAGCAGGCTTCTCCAGGCAGTTGTCAATTCACCAACTGGCGGCCCCACACGCACGGTGTGCTCGACACGATGCCGGTGTCGCGCCTGCAGGAGTCCAAAGGGGAAGCGGGTACGAACCTGGAGTGCAGGAAGTTCATAAAGACCCCGACGGTCGATCATCCAGTGGTAGCTGGCGGAGGATGATGTGCCGGCAGCGACGTAAGGGATCAGTATTTCGACCGGAACCTGGCGCTGCCGGGAATGGTCCAGGCGACGGACCCGGTCTTCCACGGTCAGGCACCAGCTTCCCAGGCGCTGACGGTGATTGTGGACCGTGATGTCGACCCGGAATGGCTGCATGGCGCAGACCACTCCCGGGACATCTCTTTGAACTTCCAGTTTCCGCAGGCTGGAGACGACCATCCGCCAGTGGAACAACCAGGGGCCGAGCAACATGCCGGCCAGGATGATAAGCAGGTTGACCTCCCGCATCACGGCGGCCACGACAATGAACAGGACGACGAGAAGAAAGTACCAGCCCTCCGCTGTCACGGAGACATTCCGTCGTCCGAACATGCTTTGATCCCCTGGCCTAACCTGGTGTGGAAACCGAGTTCACGATCCCGTGGATAATCCCCTCTGTCACGTTTCGTCGTGATCCCTGGACAATCCCTTTCCCCAGGACCCGGTGGGAAAGGACCGGGACTGCCAGTTGCTTGACATCGTCTGGCACGACAAAGTCACGGTTTTCCAGCACAGCCAGTGCCTGGGCTGCCCGGTAGAGACTGATTGCCCCCCGGGGGCTGACGCCGATGACCAGTTCCGCGCTTTCACGAGTTGCATCCGTGATATCAAGGACATAATCGTAAATAGATCCATCGACCCGGACATTCCGAACGGCCGCCTGCAGGTCCTTGAGCTGGTCGATGTCCAGCACGGCTTCAAGCTGGTCGACAGGTTCTCCCTGGCAGTGCGATTCGAGTACCTGTCGTTCCTGGGCACGGTCGGGATATCCCATCGAGATCCGCAGCAGGAAACGATCAAGCTGGTTTTCCGGAAGGCTGTAGGTCCCTTCAAACTCGTGGGGATTCTGGGTGGCGATCACCATGAACGGGGAGGGAAGATCATGCGTCACACCGTCGATCGAGACCTGGCCTTCCCCCATCGCTTCAAGCAGTGCACTTTGTGTACGTGGGGGCGCCCGGTTAATTTCATCCGCCATCACGATGTTGGCAAAAACAGGTCCCCGCTGAAAAATGAATTCACCTGTTGACGAATGAAAGACGCTGCCACCAAGGATATCGGAGGGAAGGAGATCCGGGGTGAACTGGAGTCGTGTGAAGGAGCCGGAAAGGCTGCGAGCTACCGCTTTCCCCAAAAGTGTCTTGCCGACACCGGGAACATCTTCCAGGAGTACATGTTCGCCTGCCAGCAGGCCAACCAGGCAACCACGGATCGCTTCGGATGTCCCCAGCACGACCCTGCCGATGTTCTGTTCCAGTTTCCGGGCAAGGACGTGAAGGTCCGTCTCCGTCTCCGTCTGATTGGCAGTTTTTGTTTCTGGAGAGTCTGTATTACCGACCTCGGGCATAATAAATCCCTCTCCCGACAGGAGATCCGAGTAAAATTCTATCGTAATCATTCCCTACGACGTTGTCTGCCCGGCAGGCAACGCGGGCCTGTTCCGCCTGTTAGTTCAATTCATCTGCCAATACAATGAAGCGTGCCCGTCAGTTGCTGTACGAAATTGACCGGCATCCTGTTCCTGGTGATGGTGGAATTAATGAAGTTTATTTCACTCGATAGCTCGGGAGAGATGGAACCGCTGGAAATGCTGTTCCCCCCGACCAGCACGCCAGAGGATCCAGCCTTGTCTGGAATCACCATGGTCGGGCTGGACTCGGAGAGTCCCTTGCCGGATCTGGATTTCATGCCCCGCCCGGATTCCGCGGTCGTGGAAACTCCCGTGTCCCGGCAGGATGACACTTCAGAGTCCACCGATGGCATCCTGCGCGTGGGGGAATTCTGGCTGGAAGGTGAGAGTATCATGTGTGCCTGCCCGGACTGCAGCGCACCGATGTCCATCCGGATATGGCTGATGATTGCCGATTGCTGGCGCTGCGATGCGAGCGTGTTGATCAGTGAGGAGCAGGAACGGGAGATACGTCAGCTTTTGGATCGTGCCGACCGGGCGGAGACAGTCGTTCCCGGGAAGCAACGTCGCCGTCGGTCGGCCGCGCCCGCCCCGGTGCCGGCCTATCCTTCCCGCAAACCTTCCATGGCCCAGCAACGGGTTCGAGAAAAGCTCAAGGATGCAGAGACCGACATCTGGATCACTCGCATCTTTCGGGACATGCCGTCCTGGATCGTCAGCCTCCTGTTTCACATCATCCTGTTGACCCTGCTGGGATTGCTGGAAGTGCCTGGGGATGATGAGTCCCGCAAGATCGTGCTTTCACTTGTCGTCGGCCCGGATCACCAGGAAGGGGGAAATGTGATCAAGACGGATCCGGAGAACGAGATCGCCCAGGACCTGCCGATTCCCAAGAACGTCAACATGGAAGATCCGGACCAGAAAGCAAAGGTCACACATGACCAGGAGACGGCTCGGGAACTGATCCAGGATTTCGACACGTTTAATCCAAAACGACCGGATCTGGACGAGGTGAAACGCCGGATCCGGGAGGCCCAGGGGACACGGACGACGGTCCTGGCCAGGGATCCTCGTGTCCGCGTGGAGATGGTTACCAAGGAGGGAGGGACAACACGGACCGAGGCGGCAGTCGCCCGTGGTTTACGCTGGCTGAGTATGCACCAGGCGTCCGATGGCAGCTGGAGTATCAAGGGGTTTAACCATGGAGAGGATTGTATCTGTGGGAACCCGGGAAGCGTGGTCAGTGACTCCGCGGCAACGTCCCTCGCCTTGTTGCCATTTTTGGGGGCGGGCCAGACTCATGAGATGGGGAAATACAAGGATGTAGTGGGCCCGGGGCTCGACTGGTTGATAGCCCAGCAGCTTCCTGACGGGGATCTCAGTCCGGGCTCGACGGGAAACACGCGGATGTATGCCCATGGCCAGGGAACCATCGTGCTTTGTGAAGCTTTCATGCTCAGTGGTGATGAAAAACTCCGCAGCCCAGCTCAAAAGGCGATCGATTTTATTGTCAAGGCCCAGCATAACGGAGGAGGATGGCGGTACCGTCCTGGCTCGGAAGGGACACGACGGTCCTGGGC